>NZ_JBGNFV010000001.1:2745000-3051616 GCF_041449215.1 Roseivirga sp. BDSF3-8
GCCGCAGTGAAAAGATCCAGGCGACTGTTTAACAAAAACACAGGGCTATGCGAAATCGAAAGATGCAGTATATAGCCTGACACCTGCCCGGTGCCGGAAGGTTAAGGGGGGACGTTAGCGTAAGCGAAGCGTTGAACTGAAGCCCCGGTAAACGGCGGCCGTAACTATAACGGTCCTAAGGTAGCGAAATTCCTTGTCGGGTAAGTTCCGACCTGCACGAATGGTGCAACGATCTGGATACTGTCTCAGCCATGAGCTCGGTGAAATTGTAGTCGCGGTGAAGATGCCGCGTACCCGCAACGGGACGGAAAGACCCCATGAACCTTTACTATAGCTTCACATTGACATTGGGTAAATGATGTGTAGGATAGGCGGGAGACTTTGAAGCAGTGTCGCCAGGCATTGTGGAGTCGTCCTTGAAATACCGCCCTTTATTTACTTGATGCCTAACCTGTTCGCAGGGACAGTGTGTGGTGGGTAGTTTGACTGGGGTGGTCGCCTCCTAAAAAGTAACGGAGGCTTTCAAAGGTACCCTCAGCACGTTTGGTAACCGTGCGCAGAGTGTAATAGCATAAGGGTGCTTGACTGTGAGACTCACAAGTCGATCAGGGTCGAAAGACGGATATAGTGATCCGGTGGTTCCGCATGGAAGGGCCATCGCTCAAAGGATAAAAGGTACTCTGGGGATAACAGGCTGATCTCCCCCAAGAGCTCACATCGACGGGGAGGTTTGGCACCTCGATGTCGGCTCGTCACATCCTGGGGCTGGAGAAGGTCCCAAGGGTTGGGCTGTTCGCCCATTAAAGTGGCACGCGAGCTGGGTTCAGAACGTCGTGAGACAGTTCGGTCCCTATCTGTTGCGGGCGTTAGAAGCTTGAGAGGGTCTGACCTTAGTACGAGAGGACCGGGTTGGACAGACCGCTGGTGTACCAGTTGTACCGCCAGGTGCATTGCTGGGTAGCTACGTCTGGCAGGGATAAGCGCTGAAAGCATCTAAGCGCGAAACCCTCCTCGAGATGAGGCTTCTTTAAAGGGACGTTGTAGATGACAACGTAGATAGGCTGCAGGTGTAAAGGCAGAGATGTCATAGCTGAGCAGTACTAATTACCCGTACACTTTCTTGCGCTGACAAATATTTGAGAATTCGGCGAGCTTTCTTTCACAGAATCATGTCTAAAATATTAAAGATTATAAGGTGATTATAGCACCGGTGTCCACCTCTTCCCATTCCGAACAGAGCAGTTAAGCCCGGTTGCGCCGATGGTACTGCAGTAAAATGTGGGAGAGTAGGTCGTCGCCTGATTTTATTATAGAATCCCGTTCCTTAAGGTTCGGGATTTTTTTTGTTTTATACCCTACGGAGTCCGGCCATTGTTCCCTTCTGCCCGCAGGCCTTAAGGCAGGTAATGCCCGCCCTTATGTCTCCTTCCTTTAGTTAGTTACTTAAGCCGCCCTGGAGGTACTGATGCAAAGCAGTGAAAGCTATATCTCTGCCTTTTCTTGATGACACTACTCCCACTAACAGAAAACCCTGTGCTATATAAATACTACGGCTTCAGGGAGAAAGATCTTAGCTAAGGAAGAGCTATGGGAATCACTTACTATGGCTTAACCCTAATCCAGCCTCTGGGCTGATGAATGAATTACAACAAGGGATATAAAAATGCATGTTTCTCCGATCTTTGGTTTACCCTGTGGAGGGCATTGATGTGTTAAGTCAATTAATAGACCAGTAGATGATCCATAGAGTTGCGGCCTCTGTAACGATAAGGTATTACCCGGGAAAGGAGAGAGCTTATGGAGCTAAGCTGAAATGGATGTGCATTAATTTGCAGGGAGTGATACAGAGAACTGTGTATGACCCTGGCGTGTCTTCTTATACTTTAGTTCCCCTTTTAACCTTCGAGCTGCCACACGCGCTGTATAGAGACCTAGACCAAAGCCCTCAGAGTTTGTGGTGCCTCTGTAAAACATATCAAATATACGTGAGGCTACCTCCTCAGGGATTCCTATTCCATCGTCAATGATGTTAACTATAAAGTGTCCGTTTTGCCTTTCTGCAGATATGGAGATTTTTGAGGGTTGTTCTCCCGGGACATATGAATATTGAACCGCGTTCTTTACTATATTCTCTAATATAGTTTGGAGTAACTCTTTGTCGGTTATCAGTCTTTCCGTCTGAATGTCATAACTAAAGTTGATGGAATGGCCATTTTGAGTGTATGGTCCGATAATCTCGTTTATAATCTTTTCTGTTTCTATATTCTCCTTGCAAATAGCTTTATCTTTTACTTCAGTTATTCTAAGCATTGAGTTCATTAAGTCATTCATGCGGTGTGTTACCACATTCATTTGTGTAAGATACTCGAGAGCCGTTTCGTCCTTAACATGCGACAGGCTAATTTGACACAGCCCTTTCATTGATATAAGAGGGCCTCTGATATCATGGTAGGCTTTGTAAATAAATGTATCCAGCTCAGTATTAAAGTCCTTCAGGTCTTTATAAGCTTTACGTAATTTGTTAGTCCGCTCCAGTACCTTCTCTTCCAGAAAATGATTAGTTGCTAGTAATTCTTCATTTTGCTGTTCAATGACATCCTTTTGAATAGCTATTTCATCCCGTTGCTGCTGAATCTTATCCTTCTGTTCGCGGATCTTCTTGTTTTGAGCGTGAAGTTCCTTGTTTATTCTGCTCTTAAGCTTGTAGCGACGGAAAGATTGGTATAAAATGAAAATACATAAGGCTACGATTACACTCAGGAAGACAGACATGAGACGACTGTTTTTCAATTTCAACTCGTTTATTTCTGCCTCTTGTTCCAGAATAATCTGTTTTCTCTTAAGTAGTTGTACCTGCTTTTCAAGGGCGATATTGCCATATGTATTATCCAGTTCCTGGAAGAGCGTCATATCATTACGCTTTTTAACTTTCTGGTCCATGCTGTAATACCTATCCATATAGGTGTATGCTTCGTCATCGAAGCCAGCCTTGCTAAGTGTTTCAGAGAGAAGTTTTAGGATGGTTTTGACCTCAACACTAAGGTTACTTCTTTCTGCCTCAGATAAAGCATTTTTCAGGACTCTGGATGCTTCTATGGAATTTCCTTCATCATTAAGAAGGCTGGCATAATTGATGGTTAGCTTGGTGCTTCCTTTAGTAAACCAGGCAGCTCCGGAGCTAGCCATATCTTTTGCTTTCTCATTCTTGCCCTGTAGCATCAATAAGTTTTGCTTTTGGACCAGTGCTTCATCTCGAAGATATGAGGTTTGCGGAAAGCCTTTAAGGGAAAGCGTTATCAGGGAGTCCGCTGTGAGATTATCACCTTTTTCTTTTAAGATTGAGCCCCTTAAGAAGCGATCAATGGCTAAGTGTGAAGGTTGGGTAGTGTCTGTACCTGTTAATAAGGCTGTAGCTACTCGCTGGTAATCTTCAGCCTTGTCTAACCTGTCTACCATGAGATTTAACCAGCTAATCCAGGCAAGGGTCTTTCCTAAGTCCTCCTCCTCTCCCATCAGGTCGTATTTTTCAAAGGAAGTAAAGAAATGCTCAAGGCTCCTGCTATAGTCTCCCTTAAGGTAGTACAGCTTGCCCAGGTTAGCCGCAGCCATGGCTGTACCCCTGACATACATAATACTATCACTGAAAGTAACTACTTTACTGGCTAGATCGATAGTGCTATCCGGATATGCGTAATAAAAGGAAGGGTTACCGGAAAGGAATTGGTTGATGGAGTCAATTTTTAGGTGAAGCTCATAGAGTGGCTCCCCGGCTTCGCGTATTAAAACCTTGTTGTCTTCTGCCAGAGTGCACGTGATCATCCCACAGATAATCAACCCAGCAACAAGTACTCCCTTTATATACATCGCTTTCTAGTAGAGTCTAGATGAAAAAAATAGCGACAAAATCGCAACTACAATGATAAGGGATAGAACAAAAAATAAAAGGTAACCCTAAAAGGTTACCTTACATATAAGAATTTTGCAACTAATTATCCTACAAGGACATGGTGTAATGTGTCTTCATGCAGGTACTTTTCAGTGATCTCCATTATCCTTTCCGGCGTAATGTTTCTGACCCGATTCATAAATCGTTGATAATACCCGTAATCAAGTCCAAGGTAATAGGTGTTCTTGAATTTATCAGCCAGATCAGAAGGAGTATCAATACTACCCAGAAATGCACCTATCATATAATTTTGAACCGTATCCATCTCAGACTCAGAGACTGGTTTAGTCCTTAGGTTCCGGATTTCATTAAAGATCTCTTCTACGGCTTCGTTCCTGTACTCTTTTATTACATCAGAACCGATGAGAAGAATAGTACTCTTTTCTAATGGAAGCAGGGTACTGCTTATGCCATAGGTATAGCCCTTCTCTTCGCGAATATTCTTCATCAGGCGGGACCCAAAATATCCACCCAGAATAGTCGTCGCGATTTTGAGGTCGATAAAGTCTTCGTGGCTTTTAAGAATCGTTTCTCTGCCAATCCTCAAGCTTGTTTGAAGACTATGTTCCTTTTCTACATAAAGGCTCTTATCACCTGGAGAGGGATTGTAGTTACTTTCGTTCTGAGGCTTATCAAGTTTTTTCTGACCAAAGATGTTATTAATAAGCTTTAGATGCTCATCCTCAACTCTTCCGGCAATAACAAACTCCTCTGTGTCTTTTATATGTGATTGGTGATACGCTTTTATATCCTCTTTAGAGATATCGCGCATGGCCTCTTCGGTAAAGAACTTACCATAAGGGTGGTCGGCACCATATACCAACTCCCTGAATTTTCTTGAAGCGAAAGTATGGTTTTGATTATTCTCTACCCGGCTTTCCTGGATCTTGATATTTCTTAATGTCTCCAGCTCATTATCAGGAAAACTGGGGGCGTACAGCATTTCATGAATAATAGCAAGAATATTAGGCAAGTGCTTATTCATTACCTTCATGCTCACTTCACTGCGATCAAGACTGGTTTCAAATTCAGTCTCTACGCCGTAATAATCGAACAAAGAGGAAATTACCTCGGATGATTTGTGCTGGGTACCCTCTTTCAGCATTTTAGTTGTAAACCAGGCTAAACCGTTCTTAGGCTCATACCATTTACCGGCAGGGATCACTATTTCCAGCTTAACTGCCGGTTGGGTGCCTGCCCTGATAATATGGACAGGTACTCCATTATCCAGTTTTATGGTTTCTGCTTTGGTCAGATCAATATTTTCGGCCTGGGCAAACGGGGGTGCCTGGGTTCTGTCTAGCATAAAAAGTTATTCAGATATAGGTTGGCTGACGATGTTATTTTCGAAGTTGAATACGAGGGTAAAGCGGAGAGTTTCTGCTAATGGGTGATCCTGAACCTGAGGGATCAGGTAGGCAAAATCTATACCGAATACCTGGTACCTGAATCCTGTACCTACGGTAAAATATTTACGATTGCCTTTATCTTCATGCTCATAGAAGTAACCGGCGCGGAATGCAAAGATATCGTTGTACCAATATTCTGCTCCAGCACTAAGCATTACTTCTTTAAGCTCTTCGCTACCTCCATCAGGAGCATCACCAAAGCTTCCAAACATACCACTCAACAGGCTACGATCCGGGTCTTCTCCGCGGATGATGTTACCATTCTCATCTCTCACAGGAGGAGTAGGAACCATCAGTTTGTTAGCGTCCAGCGCAAAAGTTATTGAGTTATACGGATCAAGGTACATTTTGTATGCACCGCCAAGGCGTAGGTTCGTAGGGATAAACTGCCTGTTGTCTTCATCACTATAAGTCATTTTCTGACCGATATTTGAAATGACCGCGGCCCAGCTAATCTCATTGTTAGTGGCAGATCCTGCGATTTCAGAATTATAGTATACACCAATATCAGCAGCTACACTTGTTCCTGCACGGGAGTCATTAATACCGCCGGAAGAAACAATGTTTCCTGTGAGGTTGCTATGAATGTATTTACCTGATACACCCAGTGAAAGGCTTTCTGTCAGCTGACGTGAGTAGGTAGCAGTAAGAGCGAATTCGCGTGGACTAAAATCACCAAGAGGAACTCCGGTATCATCACGGAACTGAAGGTCGCCAAGGTCGAAGTATGTCATTGATAATCCAATTGCTTGAACATCATCCAGTTTGTAATAACCAGAAGCATAAAATATCCACATGTCATTAACAATGCGGCCAAGCCAGGGAGTGTAGCTTAGGGAAAAGCCATAGTCTTGCTGGTTAAAAATCAGTTTGGCAGGGTTCCAGTGTATGGAAGCTGCATCAGCACTGGTGGCAGCACCTACATCCCCCATACCACCCGCACGGGCATCAGGGGCGATCATAATGAATGGTACTGCTGTGGTAATGACACGTCTGGTCGTGTCCTGGCCAATGATACCTACTTGAGAAAATGCACTGGCTACCGGCACTAAAGCCAGGAAGAGTAGCACACAGAAAGTTTTCAGGTTTCCGGTCATGAGGTTGAATTTTTCAAAATCAGGCTCAAGATAAATTATTTCGAGCAAACAAGCCTTTTTACAACAGCTTTTTTAAAACCCTGGTCATCCTCCACCGTCATTCGGTAGATATACAGGCCAGGCATAAGTGTATTGCCTGACATATCTATTGCTTCCCAGGCCTCGGTTTCGATTTGAGATGAACTTGCCGGAAAGTCATTGATCAGGGTACCTATGGTCCTGCCATGGATGTCCATAATTTCTATAGTCACTGTCAGATCAGAGCCTGGCTTGTTGTGCCTAAATGAAAATACAGTCTGCGAACTGATGGGATTGGGATAGTTACCTGCTTCGTAAATCATTAATTCCTCGCCTTCGGAGACTTTGAATACCAGGGAGGACCCCCCTTTGTTGTTCAAATTATCCCAGGCCTCCAGCCTCATAGTGTGTTCACCAGGAGCCAGATAGCTTAGCGGGTAGGCAATGGTGCCGGATGTGAAATCGTCTACATCCGCTATGTAGAAATCATTTAATACTATCGCGTCCTCTTCATCAATGATCAGTTTAATGTCCTGACCTATTGCACTGCGGCTTACATTTATGCCGCTTTCATCAGAAAGCCGGGCAAGCAAAGTGACCGCCGGAGATATAACGCCACCTGGACTGAATGTTGTATCATTCAGATAAAGTTTAATTTCCGGAGGGGTTTGCTCTACTGTTGCTCTACAGTCTGTACCACCGACCACCACGTCGCTTTTTACTCCCCGGGCATCATTTATACCATTGCCATGTAGGGCATAAAAGCTTATTTTTCCATTGCCATAGGTATAATCTAAATTCCGTGGAGCGGGTATTTCAATGGTAAATTCACCGTTCACCAGTGTGGCAGTTCCTCTGAAGAGTACATTGTCCTGCTCTTTATATAAAAATGCAGAGGTATTTTCTGTACCATAGGTTTTCTTTTCCTGGGGCTTATCAAAAAGAGTAACCTCGACATGGCCGTCAAAATTAGTGTCTGTGTTACCGGACTCACTGACCACTCTGCCTTTAACCCTGATCCTTCCCATGGCTTGTAAGGTGTCAGCTCCGGTTTCGGGGTTATCGCTTTTAATTTCATCCACTATCACATTGCTTTTGGGGAAAGCAGGCATCATACTAGGGTCTCCCAGCAGAGTGAAGTTACGGTTATTCACTCCGTTTATGGAGCTGTTCTTTGTCTCCTTGAAGATATCTCCCAGCCGTTGAGGTCCCTCATCGTCTTTATTGAATACGTGACGATAAAATTCACGGTTAAGAAGGTAATTCGTATAGGAGTATACTGGCCGGGTGGTAGTAACGAGGCCGATAGCCCCCCCATCAGGATTAAGTAATAATCTTTCCCCGCCGGAAATTCTGGCAGGATCATCATGCAGGCCAAACTCACACGTAGCTGTTACGAATATGGGTAGCTTATCCAGGTTATCCCATGCAGTAATCATATTCTGATCAAGGATGGTCTCACGGGTCCAGCCTGCAGGTCCTCCGTGGCCACTATAATTTACAATGAATTGTCCGTTCTTGACAGCATCATTCAAGGCCTTTCTGGCAGCGGGTGAAGTCTCGCGGTCTGCGCGTACCAGCTGGCGATAACTGTCCAGGTAAAGTTTTTTGATATTGTAATTTTTACTGGTTGTATCCAGTAGTTCCGTCAGCCGGTTTGCATCCCGTTGATGGGTGTTGCCATCTCCATCATCTGCCACGAAAAGAAGCCGGTTACGCCATGGGCCAAGAGAGGATGGGGCAGTGGCGTAGTGTATAAGTTTATCTACCAAATCCGAAGCTTCCTCTGCATCCTTGGCAGGAATACGACCAATCCCCAACTCAAGAGTATGGTCATTCGCTACGCTGCTTTCCTCCCATTCTCCTTCGGTATCTTCCAGAAACCCAAAATAATCATCGCTGGAGTAGGTGAGCACAGAGTGGTGAGAATTACGGCTTTGGTACGTAGGCACCAGATTCAGGTTGTCAGTTACCCTGTTTTTATAATCATAGGAAGCGTGACCAAATAATAATAGGTAAGCCAGTTTTCCAGGTTGTGTGTCGTAGAGGTGTTTTACAAAATCCCTTATTGCTGTGATGTCCTGTCTTCCGCTACTGAATTCATTATAAATCTGGGGAGTAGTGACCACAGTGACATTAAGGCCATCATGCGATCTGCGAAAAGAGGCAAGTCTTTCGGCTTCTGTTCTAAGGGTGGGGTGGGTAACAATAAGTAAGTCAGGCGCAGAGAGTGATCTCAACCCCTGGTTTGCTACGGCTCTTATGGCTACCGGTGTGTTTAATGAGGTCTCGTCAAAAGCAATGTATTGTGAGGGGCCATCAAATGGCACATTTTGAGAGAAAGAGCCAACAGTGTTCCGGACAGAAACAGGAATTTGGATAATAGAGTCGTCCCGGCTGATATTCCATATTCTGATTCGGGCAGGCACATTTTCAATTTGGTACGTAACTGATGAGTGGCTTTGAGAGGAAGGACTTAGCCAGATCAGTTGATTTCCCTCCATGGTCAGTTTTCGCTGACACGTAATACTAAGATAGTCCACTGCACCAATGGCAGCCGGGTCTGAACCTGCCTCGTAGGTAAACGCAGGCCTCAGTGATTCACTGTTTCCTGCAGTCAGGTAGGCAGTGGCAGAAGAGGTGGTTACCTTCGTACCATATGTATCGGAGGTTACTCTACCCGCATTTAGGCGTGTAATCTCACGTCCGTCTATTGTAAGAGTAAAGGCAGCCGGAGAAGTGGCAAAATTAGCCACGCGGGTCTTGAGAATGATTTCGCTACCAGGTATAATGCCACTTACCTCAAATGGGGGAAGCTGGGTTGAGTTTCCTAACGTTGACATGCGGTTACCAAACCAATGCCTTCCGGAGTTAAGTTGATTTATTTCGTCGCGCTCATGAACCTGAAAGTCCTCATACTGATCAATGATCGTATGGGTGCCGGATATTGAGATGCCTTCCTGCACGCGCAGGCCATGTATATCGCCTACTGTCAGGAAAATGTAAGTGCTATCAGCGTACAGGTTTTTTTCGTATATCCATTCACCAGAGGCTGCATCATAGACACTCTTGTCAGGGCCGCGTGCAAATAAGATGTAAAAGTCTGCGGGAGACATGGAGCCATCAAAAATCCCCTCCCCTCCTAGTGGAATCTCCGGTAATCCCTCGGGCCGCGTGGCGTCGTTTGGTTGTGGTAGCATACCACCGCCATAGCCAAAAGCACGCAGATTACGGGGATCGAGATTTTCAGTATCTATTCCGAGAGAGGTAAGGAAGCTTTGATCCAGCTTGTAAGCACCGCTTGCTGGGATGGCAATTTTGTACCAGTTACCGGTGGATAGGTCTGCATAGCGCATGCTACTCTGGGCAAGTATGTCCGGAGTGTATATGCATAACATAGTTAACAGAAACAGGGCCCGTGCCTTGCTTATCATAAAATTGGAGTTGGTAACCGATTTTTACAACGAAAAATTAGGCAGAAAAATTTAGCCTTTCGTTGTAGCCTGTCCCAAAACCTTACTCCACCTCAGAAATAGTGTAGCTGTATTCCTCCATTATCAGGTTAGCGAGCAGCTTTTTACAGGCGGTTTCTACCTGTTTTTCAGCGGACTTTTTGTCAGCGGCTTCAATGTTGATGGTGATGTGTTTACCAATCCTGACATCGGATACGTCATCTATACCCAGGTTATGCAGTCCTAATTTAACGGCTTTTCCCTGAGGATCTAGTATCTCTTTAAGGGGCATGATGTCTATCTCGGCGGTGAATTTCATAAGAACCTATTTTGTGGCTATCAGGGACAAAGTTACATATAAAATAATTATGAGAGGTACCGCAGTAATGCCTAATATAAAAAGCATGGCACCCGATAGGCCGATAAGTATAAAGCGAAGCCGGTTATTTTTAAAAGTGAAGTCTTTAAATTTTAGAGCAAGCAGGTTTAGTTCGGCTACCATAAGCAAGGAAAACACCACCGTTACGGCCAGTAAAAACCAGTTGCTCGTAATCCAGTCATAGCCGGTATCTGCTAATACGAGGGGTAAGGAAGTTACGAACAAGGCCATAGCCGGCGTGGGTACACCTATGAAACTGTCTGACTGGCGTGTATCCGTATTGAATTTTGCCAGACGCAGAGCGGCAAAGACAGATAGCATAAAGCCTGCGTAGGGAAGGTGCTCAAATGGCACGGCATTTTGACTTAATAGGTAAAATACCAGGGTAGCCGGTAGTACGCCAAAGGTTACGTTGTCTGCGAGTGAGTCAAGCTCTTTCCCAATAGGGCTTTGAACTTTCAGCATTCTTGCCACAAAACCATCCAGGAAATCAAACACTGCGGCCAGCCAAACCATGTAGGCAGCCCATTCTGGCTGACCGTTCAGAACCTGTACTATGCCCACACAGCCTGAAAAAAGGTTAGCGCAGGTAAGGATGTTGGGAATATGCTTTTTTATACTCAACCGTCTAGTTTTTGATGGCGCAGAAAGGGTTGGTCCGCTTTTCCTCACCGATAGTGGTTTCAGGACCATGCCCCGGGTACACTATCATATCATCAGAGAAGGTAAAAAGTTTTTCCTGAATGCTACTAATAAGGGTATTAAAATCTCCTCCGGGCAGATCAGTGCGACCTATAGAGCTTTTAAACAGCACATCTCCTCCGATACAGATATTCTGTTCTTCATTAATGAAGGCTACGTGGCCGGGGGCATGGCCGGGTACAAACACGACTTTTAATTCGCTGTTTCCGAAGGTAATAGTTTCACCCTCCTCCATGTAACGGTCTGGCTCTGCAGGTTGGTAGTCAGCCATGCCATAATTTGGTGCAAGTACTTTGGCCGCATTTAATACTTCAAGGTCTTTTTCATGAATCAGCAAGGGAACCTTGTAAGTGCTTTTTACATGGCTGTTGCCCAACACATGGTCTATATGGCAGTGGGTATTTAATAAAAGGTCTACTGTCAGTTCGTTCTCTGAGATAAAAGTATCCAGCGCTTTTCTTTCATGAGCTTCATAGCAGCCCGGATCCACAACCACGGCGTGCTTTGTCTCGTCAAACAGAACATACGTATTCTCCATGAATGGATTGAAGGCAAATTTTTGGATGCTGATCATGCAGTTTTGCTTTTACTTTTCACAAATTAGCGCATAAAGGAGCCAATTATAAAAATCAGAGGCTAAAATGATCGATTTTTTAATTGTTGGTCAAGGGATTGCAGGCACTATTTTGTCCTACATACTGACGGACAGAGGGTATCGCGTGATGGTCATTGACAAACAAACACCTCATTCATCTTCGAGGGTAGCGGCTGGTATATATAATCCTGTTACCGGAAGAGTAATGAAGAAAACCTGGCTGGCTGACACTTTATTTCATAGGCTGGTGCCTTTTTATCGTAAAATGGAAGCCGACCTTAAGGTGGATTTTCTGAATGAGCTACCTATTTACAGGCCCTTCATCAGCATGGAGGAGCAAAATGACTGGGTAGGAAAAAGTGCTGAAGGGGATTTTGATTCTTATGTGGAAAAAGTAGCTGTGGAAGCTATGTTTCCTGATGATCTGAATGATCACTATGGAGGCCTGCTGCTAAAAAACAGCGGATACCTGGACATTCCTCTCATGCTGGATGCATGGAGGCAGAAACTGACTGCAGCCGGCAGCTATCGTAATGAGGCATTTACTGAAGAGTCCATGGAGTTGACAGATGAAGGCATATCTTATAAAGATATTAAAGCCAAAAAAGTGATTTTCTGTCAGGGCAATGGCGCTGTGGATAGTCGTTATTTTGGTTGGCTACCTTTCAGGCCTGTCAAAGGGGAGGTACTTACCGTTTCAGCACCATCCGATGCAGAGGTAATCTACAATCGCGGAGTGTTTATGCTTCCAAAAGGGGGTGGCACCTTCAGAGTAGGAGCTACTTACAATTGGAGGATATTGGATACGGAACCTACTGATGAGGCACGGGAAGAGCTTCTGGACCGTTTGAAGCAGTTATACTCTCACCCTGTTACGGTTGAAAACCACATTGCGGGTATACGTCCGGCTACCAAGGACCGGAAGCCTTTTGCAGGGGTTCATCCGGAATATAAGGCGGTAGCCGTTTTTAATGGCCTTGGAACCAAAGGGGTGTCTCTGGCGCCTCATTTCGGTGAGCAAATGGCAGATTTCCTTTGTAGCGGTACAGAGTTATCTCCCGAAGTAAATATTACTCGCTTTTATTCGTTATATTTTCATTGAGAAATTACATTCTGGATGTTAAGATTCTATAAACTATTTACCTCCCTTTTTCTATTGGTTCTGATATCCGGCCATTTGTCTGCCCAGAATGACCCGGTAATTTTTGGAAAGAACCGCATACAGCACAAAAACTTCGATTGGAGGTATTACAGTACCGATAAATTTGACGTTTACTTTTATCAGGAGGGGCAGGAGCTGGCAAAAATGGCCGCTACCTATTTGGATGACGAGTATAGCCGCATTACCGACATGTTGGGGTATGCACCCTATTCCAAACTAAAGATTTTCATTTACAACTCTCCTACTGATCTGAAGCAAAGCAATGTGGGGCTTAAGGAGGAAAATCTTCGGGTAGGAGGGCAGACCCAGTTTGTAAAATCCAATGTAGAAGTCGCCTACCCGGGTTCTGCCTATGCTTTTAAAGGCGAGCTGTCTTATAATGTGGCCCGCATGCTTCTTGACGATATGATGTTCGGAGGAAGTCTTACTGAAATGTTTCAGAATGCTTATCTGCTATCTCTCCCTGATTGGTATATGGACGGTGCTGCCAGGTACATAGCATATGGCTGGGATATGCAGATGGATGATAGAATACGCGATTTGCTACGACGTAACGAGCTTGAAAAACTGAATAAGTTTACCGGCAAGGAAGCCGCCCTGGCAGGACAGTCCATCTGGAATTATATCGCCAGGCAGTATGGCCCAAGCAACATTGCCAATATTCTCAACCTGACCCGGATCATACGGAATGAGGAAAGGAGCTTTACAAACACACTGGGGGTGCCCTTCAAGCAGTTTGTGGTAAACTGGAAGATGTATTACATGACAAATTCCACTGCCACCGACGACGGCTATGTGCTACCTGATAAATCTCAGATAGTAGAGAAGGACAGAAGGGGCCATCAATTTGAGAGTGTCGCCTACAGTGATAGCAGTAAGTATCTGGCGTACAGCAAGAGCAAAGACGGTAAATACGATGTTTATCTGCGTGATCTGGAAAGTGGCCGGGAGCGTAAGATATATTCAGGGGGTACTATGGTGCTGAATGAAAAAACCGAAAATTACCTGCCTAAGCTTGCCTGGGGGGGCGATCGTATGCTAGGCATTAGTACTACGGTGAACGGACAGCCTTATATAATACTATACGATGTGGAAAGCCGTAGTCGCATCCGAAAGGATCTGAGCAGGTTCAGTAATATTCGTGGCCTGGATATTTCCGATAATGGCCGCCTCGCTGTGCTTAGTGCAGACATTGAGGGGCAGAATGACCTGTACCTGTTAAGCATTACCCGAAACTCCATGAGGCGCATTACAGATGATCTTTTTGATGATCTGCATCCGCGATTTGTGCCAAATTCAGTAGCTATTGTATTTAGCTCTAACCGGACGTCTGATACACTTGATCTGAAAACACCATTCAGCAAGGTGAATGAAACCTTCAATATTTTTCAGTACGACCTTGACAAGGGGGGGAGGAAATTGTCCCGGCTTACTAACACCATCAGTAATGACTATATGCCGGTTCCGGAGAGTCGAAACAGAATATTTTTTTTAAGCGATCAGAAGGGTATAGCTAACCTGTTCAGGCTTGACCTACCGGATAGTGTAACCACGCAGGTAACTAATTACGCCCAGAGCATTACCCACTATGATCTGGACTTTGAAAATGAAAATATTGCCTTCGTCATGTTGTATGATGGCGGGCACAACCTGTTTGTCAATCCTGATATAAATTTTAACAATTCTATTTTCACCATTCAGACCAAGCGACAGGATGCAATATTGGCGCGGATGGTTGCTCTGAGGATGCTGGAAAAGGAGCAAAACCAATTGGACAGTCCTGAGCCGGAGACAGAGAAGCCAGAAAATGAAGAAGCAGAACCTGCAGAAGAAGAGGTGTCTGAGCCGGATAGCCCTGTAATAGAAGAGGAAGAGGTTTCGGAAAAAAACGATACCGTGAGGTTTATGGTGCCAGGCAGAAACAGGGGCAACCGTAACCGGGGTACGACAGCCTCAGAACCTATTTCGGGTAAGGGTGAAGAAACACTTATCAATACAGAGAACTATACATTCAGCAGTACACCGGAAAGTGTGGTTGATCCTGATAACTACCGCTTCGAAGAAATGCAGGAAGACCCAGCCAGTGTGCTAAGGGAAACAACTACACGCAGCAATAACGATTCTTTCCTTGCCAGGTACCGGCGTAAGCGTAAGGTGCAGGAACTGGCTGGCCCATTTGACTATAAAACTCAATTCAGTGCGGAAAATGTGGTCACAAATATGGCTATTGATCCTTTGCTGGGGCTAGGCATGCGCTTGGAAACTCAAATGAATGACCTGCTGGAGAATCATCGTTTCTACGGCGGATTATTCATGACTCCGAGTATGAAAAGCGGTAATGTTTTCGTGGAGTATGAATACCTTAAGGACCGACTGGATTACCAGGTGAAGCTAAACCGGTACTCCATTCTACTTGAAGATGATCTGGGGGAATATCAAAAGTATTCTCTTAATAAGGCTGAACTGGGAGTAAGGTATCCTTTGTCAGCTACCGCCAGGGTATCTGTCTCGCCTATTATAGCCTCTACAGTTTATGAAAATCTGGACTCCCGGCTTATTACCAGTGGTTCCGGTGCCGGGTCAGAAGTGAGCCGGGTGGTGGATTATTACCTGGGAGGTGCTGCAGAATTTGTCTTTGACAATACGGTAAGCGATGGCATGTCTATTATTGGAGGCACACGGGGCAAAGTCCGTTACCGTTACATGAATAATGTGGAGAATGATGCCCTTACCTTTAGCAACATCACCGTAGACCTAAGGCATTATCAGCCTATTCATAGAGAGTTGGTTCTGGCCACTAAATTATTTTACGGTAAGTTTTTTCAGGATAACCGGCCTAACTTCCTCCTTGGCGGGGTGGATAACTGGGTAACTATCGGCAATAATGAGCGGACAAAAAACGAGGACGAACCGCGAAACCCGCTCTCTCTCGAAAATGATCAGGACAACACCAATATCCTGTTTGCTCAGTACGTGACTACCCTGAGAGGTTTCAGCTACAGTGAAATGTACGGTACCGATGTCCTGCTCTTCAATGCCGAGCTGAGGCTTCCTATTGCACGTTATCTTTACAGAGGGCCTATCAATAACAGCTTCCTCCGCAACCTGTCCTTTGTCGGGTTCTATGACGTGGGGTCAGCATGGACAGGGTCGAGTCCTTTCCAGGAAGAAAACAGTGTAAATACAGAGAAGATAGTTACGGCCGGTTTTGATGCGGAGTTCCAGAACTTCAGAAACCCCTGGCTTTCCAGCTACGGGTGGGGAGTAAGAACGGTGGTGCTCGGGTTCTATGCTAAGTTTGATATGGCCTGGCCGATGGAGAACTATAGTGTGGGAGATCCTAACTTCATCCTGTCCTTTGGCTATGATTTTTAATTGATTACCAATTCTAATAAACTAAAAAGCCTGCCGCTGATCTGTTCAACGGCAGGCTTTTTTATGTATGGCCCTTATGGCTGTAAGTATTGCTGAGTTATGCGTGTACTTTCTGCAGGAGGTTTTCCAGCAGGAGTTTGCCGTCCAGGTTGCCCAGTGCACTATCACAAGCCCGCTCCGGGTGAGGCATCATGCCGAATACATTGCCTTGCTTATTCATGATGCCTGCAATATTATCCAGGCTCCCGTTAATATTAGCCGCCTCAGTCACATTACCCTGCTCATCAGCATACCTGAAAAGGACCTGGTCATTGGACTTTATTTCCTCAAGGGATGCTTCAGAGGCGAAGAATCTACCCTCTGCATGGGCCACAGGTATCTTGTAGCTCCTTTGCTCAAGGTTATTAGTGAAAACAGATGAAGTGCTCTGAGGAACAATATGTGCATTTTTGCAGATAAATTTCTGCTCACGGTTACGGAGCAAGGCTCCCGGAAGCAAGTGCGACTCAGTCAGTATCTGAAAGCCATTGCAAATGCCGAGCACATAGCCACCTTTATCAGCATGACGAATCACTTCATTCATTATGGGTGAAAACCGAGCGATAGCTCCCGAGCGTAGGTAGTCACCGTAGGAGAATCCACCGGGTACCACCACAAAGTCCACACCCTGAAGGTCGGTATCTTTATGCCACAATGTGACCACTTCCTGGCCAAGGCCCTCACGGAGGGCGTAAACGATATCCTGATCACAATTGGATCCGGGAAAAATAATGACGCCGAATTTCATGACGTAAAAATATAATAATTCAACTTGAACGCCGGTGAAAACCACGCTTATTTTGCTTTTTATTTCAGTGAATTATTGTAAGTTGTTTTTGCACAGTGTGGATTTATCAACTGTTGCTGCACATAAGCGTTTTAATTATCCTTTATGATTAGATCAATGACAGGTTTCGGCCTGGTCCAGTTTGAAAATGAAAAGCTTCTGATTACTGCGGAGGTGAAGTCCCTCAATTCGAAGTTTTTAGATCCGGTGATCAAGTTGCCCCGGGTTTTCGCGGAGAAAGAACTGGAGGTAAAGAACCTTCTTACTACTGAAATGGAGCGTGGTAAGGTCATGGTAAACCTGGACTACCAGCGCAAAGATCAGGCTAACACCAAATTTTCTGTCAATAAGGAATTGTTTCATGCCTACTACAAAACGCTTACCGCATTGGCCCGAGAAGTAGGTGGTGGAAGCAATGATGATATTTTTCGCGTAGCGCTCAACTCGCCTGAGGTAATGATGGTGGAAAAGGATCAGGAGGGCCAAACAGAAGACTGGCCCCAGGTAGAGGAGGTGCTAAGGCAGGCGGTGCAGAAATGCAACCAATTCCGTGCTCAGGAAGGTGAGGCACTATATAAAATGCTGGTGCAATCTGCAGTGGAGATCGAGAGCCTGCTGGAGCAGGTAAAGCAGCGTGACCCTGCGCGTGTAGAAAATATTAAGTCCAGGATCAAAGGGAACCTCGAGGAGTTTGTAGGCCAGGATAAGGTTGATGAAAACCGTTTTGAGCAGGAACTCATCTATTATATCGAAAAGCTGGATATAAATGAGGAGAAAGTCCGCCTGCAAAATCACCTTGAGTATTTCCGTAAGGTGCTAAGTCAGGGCGGCGTACTTGGTAAGAAGCTGGGCTTTATATCCCAGGAGATAGGGCGGGAGATAAACACGATCGGGTCTAAGGCAAATGACTCGGATATTCAGCGCTATGTGGTGAATATGAAGGAGGAACTGGAAAAGATAAAGGAACAGGTACTGAACGTACTTTAATGCACTGATAGCATAAAATAAAAAGGGCTGTCTGCTTTAAGCGGACAGCCCTTTTTAGTGCGTTAGCAAATTAATTATCTGCTAAGCTTAAATACGATAGGGATAACCATTCGTACTTTTACGGCACGGCCACGCTGCTTACCAGGGTTCCAGTTAGGCGCATTTTTAATAACACGCTCGGCTTCCTCGTCACAACCTGATCCGATACCTTTAATAGCTTTTACTTCTGAGATAGAACCGTCCTTACCTACTACGAACTGTACGTAAACACGACCTTCAGTACCCATACGCTTGGCCTGGGTGGGGTACTTCAGGTTTTTCTGAAGGTATTTGGCCCATCCTTCCATACCACCCGGAGGGGTAGGTTTGTCTTCCACAATGGTGAAGATCTCATCAGCTACCTCTTCTTCGGGGGCTTCCTCGATAACGATATCTTCGATAACGGTTTCCTCGGTAATCTCCACGTCAAGATCAAGCTCGATATCTTCCTCGATCTCCTCCTCATCGGGCACCTCTTGGATTACAGGCTGCTCAATCTTTGGCGGGGGTGGCGGGGGCTGCTCGGTAGGCGGCACCTCCATAATATCTTCAAAGTTATCCTCTACTTCGCCGAGTCCACCTGGCCCTGTTCTGTCATAATTCTTCCACTCGAAAGCAAGAATAGTAAGCGACAGAGAGATGCAGAGACCTACAGCAAAGAACAAACCCGTCTTACGTCCAAGGTCTGCTTCCGGTTTCTTTTTAGGCTCCATATACTATTTTTTAATTATCAGCTAAGACAGTAATCTTTTGCAAGAATCTCAAATATAAGGAAAAAATCAATTATGATTTGGTTATTATCATAACTTATATATCAGGAAATAAATTCCTGTGCCCCCGAGACTCCCCAGGGTATTGGCTACAAAATCAATCAGCTCAAGACTTCGGCCAGGTATTGCTCCCTGCAGGAGTTCAAGCGTAATTCCGTATAGAACCGACACGCCCAGCGCAATTCTCACATTATTATTACGAAGAAGGTGAAAGGAATATTGCTTTCGGAATCCAACTGTTAATAATAAAACAAGGATGGCGAACACAAAAAGGTGGGCAAACCTGTCGAACCGAAACAGGCTCCATATATCCGTATAGGGCATATCAGCCCCCGGAGTGAGGGTCAGGAACAGGATAATGACTGCCCAGATTATGCCAAAAAAATTAAAACGGAAAAACATGGAGCAGAGTCGGCTTACTCGCCGATAAGCTCTTGGTATTGTTCGGCAGACAGAAGGTCGTCCAGTTGGCTTTCATCAGCGATGCTGATCTTGATCATCCAGCCTTTTTCGTAAGGATCTTCATTAACCGTTTCAGGAGCTGACTCGAGTTCTTCATTCACTTCGAGCACTTTACCGGTAAGAGGCATGAACAAGTCACTTACTGTTTTCACAGCTTCTACTGTACCGAAAACTTCACCGGACTCAATTTCCTCACCTTCGGTTTCAATTTCTACATACACGATATCTCCCAGTTCGCTTTGGGCAAAGTCAGTTACGCCAATATAGGCCTCGTTGCCTTCAATGCGAATCCATTCGTGGTCTTTAGTGTACTTTAATGAGGAGGGTATATTCATTTCGCAATAATTTTTTTCAAAAATACACGCCTTTTCAGAAATACCAGAAATGTACAGACATTTTATTGAGCAAGGCTGAACCGTAACTGGGTACCGAAGCGGGTGGTTGACCTTGGCGGCTGGTTTGAAACGCGTGGTTCATTGATCGTTCTGTCAAAGTAGAACTGCAGGCTCAGACGCTGATTTACATTGTACTGAATATTTGGCCTTAGCTGGAAGTTCAGATTACCACCGGTTATGGTATTGCCTTCGTCCAGGCGGCGCTGAATAGTCTGCGTGTCGCGGATGGTAAAGCTAAGCCTGAACGTAATGTCATTTTTAAGTTCTACTACCCGGCCGTTTGAGCGGAAGGGCAGGCGCAGGTTATTTTTGGTAAACCCAAGATCAAGAGCCACGTCCTTACTGCTCAGCTCAGTTACCTGATTGTTAGTAAGGTTTAGTGCCAGGTTCCGTTCCCGCTTGTACTCTACTCGTGCAGTCAGCCTGCTCTTCGTCCGTACACTTACCCCTAACAGCGGTGAGAAACGCTCCGTGATAGCCACCCCCTGAATTACGTACTGCGGAAGCAGTTCCCCGTTCTCGTTCGTCTCTGTGGCGATCGGATACTCCTCCAGGGCATTGTCCAGTGAAAGCCCCTCATTATAAGCGGCGGAGTTCGTAAAAGCTCCTACCGTATAGCCTGAGGTATAGGCGTGACTTATGTTAATAGATGAAAACTTCTTACGGAATATTGAAAGCTTAGATAAGCCTGCATAGTCCACCCGCCAGTTTGGCAGAGGCATTTTAGGAAAGGGGGAGAGGTCCACCTCCGTCGCATCCTTACCGCTATACGCCGCCAGAAAGGCAGGTATGAGCACGTCCTGGCTGTTGGTATTGTATTCCCCTACAGGGTTGCGGGCATTAAGTCGCTGGCGGATTACCTCCCTGTTTTCCTCAAATTGCGTAAAGGCCTCACTGACATTATTCTCGTCCATCTTATCAAAGGCCGTATTGATGGTGAGGAATGAGATGTTGTACATACCCGTACGTACGGGATTAATCACAACGTACTCATCTGCAAAGTCAGTCTCCCTACGGAAGGTCTCCTTATAATTATTGGTTTTGCTCTTTTTAGCATCCACCTGTATGCGCAGATCGGGAAGGGGCTCTACATTAGCCCGCAGGTCCAGGTTTATCGTCTGGGTCTGCTGAATAGGGTTCGTTAAGCTAGAGCTTGGCGCAAGCCAGTCATTAGCAATAATATCATTTTTGATCTCCAGGCTCTGGCTTCCGAGCAGGAAGGGAATGCCGGGAGAGTTCCACGCCGTATCCATACCCAGCAGGAAAGGCTCTGGCATAAATCCCGGAATGAGCGTTCCTTCTCTCATGGTATAGTTGGCATTGATAGACCTGACGGACATAAGCGCACGGAGTACACTCTTAAGGAATTTATTCTCTCTGGCCGTGCTGTCTTCAGGTTGTTGCGGCTGATTAGGTTGCTGCGGACGCATGCCCGGCCTGTTTCGCTGCGGTCGCTGCGACTCGTTGGCGTCCTTTAAAAAGGTCACCTTATTATAAAGTTTTACCAGGTCTGCTTTACCGGTTATGCCGCGCTCGCGTTTGTTGCTGATAACATTACCTAGCGAGTCCTGCTGATCGTACGCACCGGCGAGCCATGTGTAGCCTACCGAGTAGCGTGTATCGGCGTTTAGCCAGTCCGTAAATGGCAGCTTATCCAGAGGTAAGCGGTAATTAAGGGCCACATTCTGATCAAACTGCTTCATTCGACCAAAATCTTTCAGGTTCGTAAGTATCGAATCCCGGGCCTCCTGAGTAATAGCTCCTGCAGGTTCATCTATAAGAGTGTTAGCCCTCGCATTATAGTCGATGGCAAGTCCCCTTGTCAGATTCCACCGTAGGTTGTAAATACGGTTAAAGGTAAATAGCTTCTCAAACTGGGGGACAATCGTATTCGTATTCAGGTTCTCGTTGCGCAACTGAGTTTTCACGAACATCCTGTTCAGGTCTGCCCTGAAACCCAGTGTACTCGGGTAAGGCACAAAGTTGAAGTCCCTGATCAGGCCCAGGTAGGGAGATTTAAATAGCTTACTCTCCTTAAAAGGCTCCACATAAGTGGCCTCCGGAGAGTAGTTCCACGCCAATGAACCAGAATAATTACGGCTTTCATAGTCAGCTATCTGGTAGTTACTTCGGTTTACATCGCTATAGGCATAGCTTAGTGAGAAGTTCTCGATGTCCCACAACCTGCTAACTGCGTCAGGGTTAGTCTTGATCTTTCTTACGTTGCTGAAGTTCAGGCTTCGTCTTACCGTTTTATCTATCACTATGTCCCGGTAATTCTCCCGCTGCTCCTGGGTGTCGAAGCTCTGTAGTGAGGCCTCCAGCGGGATGTCCGGATCAAGCGGATCGAACTGTGGCGTGATCGTAGTCTCTTCATAGCTAACAAACATGGGCACTTTTATGCCAGTCCTTTCGGAAACGAACTTATCCAGGTTCACGTTAGCCGAGATATCATACTGGAATATTTCCTCACGGGTACGGTCACTGATACGGCTGTTTACATTACCAAACCCTATCGAAGTATACCGGGAGCTCGCCGTCACATTAGCAAAGTCTGCTAGCTGCAGGTTCAGGCGGGCATTGGCCGCCCAGCCCTTATTAGTGTCAAAGTCCGTTACGCGTAGCTCATTCGCCCAGATACAAGCGCTGTACGCGCGTTTATCGATGGAGGCAGGGTTTCGTACCCCAAGCATCAGGGTTTGTACGCTGCTTAGGTCGGGCCGTCCGCGGACGCTTACATTGTATTTGCCTACCCGTGCCGTATATTCAGCTGAAATAGGCACATTTTCCCGGTTACGGGCTGACTTCACCGCATAAAGCTGGTCAAATTCAATGTCTATTTCGTTAGCCGCAGGCCATATAAGATCCGGGTCTGTGGTCCCCGGTTCGGTTATTACCAGAGGCACCTCTACCTCATAATAGTTTTCTGTAAAGTCCGTACCCAGCCTGATAAAGGCAGTAAGAGCACTGTCAGGCACATTACCGTTCAGTTCCTGGGCATGGAGCACCATTTTCAGTTTGCCGTAATTTATCAGGTCCAGCACCACATTTTTGTACACCGCCCGGGCATCACGGTCCTGCAAGTCTTCTACACAATACTGCAGGGCCTGCTCGTTAAGGCGGCGGTTAACTGTGGAGGTATTGTCCCGGTCAATCACAAAGCCGGGAGGTGTTACATAAGGAATGTCGTTGCCGCCACCATCATTACCGTTCTCTTCGCGGCTTACCACTGATACCGTAAAACGAGTATCTTCTTCTTCACGTGGGATCGAAGCACCATCTTCCTCAAGATTATCCACATAAGTACGCCACTGGCTGCCCACCAGGCGGTACTGAGCCATACGAAGCACCACAGGCTGCTCGAACTGAGTAAGGTACATACGTACGTAGCGGATGGACTTGTACCCGCTAATGTCTCCCACTTTTGCGTCAGGCTGTCGCACTGGAATCCGGAATTGGTACCAGGTAGCCCCGTTTTCGCCAATCACTGCATCAGTTACATAATTTTCGCCTACTTCAAGGCCTCCTTTCTCAAGAGGCACACGGTATTCGTAATATTCTTCCAGGTCATTCAGAGTGTTATCATTATTCACATCCTCATTATCCGGAACATTACTGTTAGAGGGGGTATAGGGCAGGTTATTGTCAATCAGGACCGGGCTGTTATTTTCCACGCCGCGGAAGTACTTATAGCGTTCCACTATTTTGGCATCTGCTTGGTCAAAATCATCTCCCAGGTAGTAACGGAAGTCATCGCCGGAAGGGTCCGCCAGCAGTGCAGCCCGGGCTTCAGTATTCAGGTTGGCCGTTTGCTGAATAAAATCCTGGAAGTTAGGAAAGTTCGCCTCCTGTTCATTTGACAGTCCGTCAAGACCCACATCCTGAAAGGGGCGGGCCGATGGCTCATTGGCAAAGGCGTTAGTAAGGAACTGCTCGGTAGTGACCCGGCCCCACGGAGTCGTGATCACATTCTCATCGCTTCCGTCGGCTGGCAGGCCATTCTCAAAGGCGTGGCGGTCATCGTCAAGTATGTCCTCTGATACATTACCCAGGTTGAATACCAGCGTTCCCCCTGTACTATTATTCGTATTAAAGACTCCGTCTCTTACCACACCGTCCGGACCCTCCAGGAAAGGATCCATCAACCAGAATTCGATGTATTCAATATTCGTTTTATCAAAGTCCACATCGCTGGTTATTGCCCGCGTAATTGCCCCGTAGTTATCTTCCGGGTTATTTAAGAGGCCGTTCTGATCCAGGTCCGGATTATAGTTATAAGGCCCCCTCTCATTAGGGAAATAGGCAATGTCAAATATGGTTTCGTTAGTCTGGATCTGCTGCAAATCCCGGTTAGGGAAAATTTCCTGTGGTAATACCTGGCGGACATAGTTATTGTCCATGTCCTCATCCGTGATATTGTCAGGCTTCACACTTCCACTGGTGCGGTAGAATACGTTATCCACGATATACCATGACATCAGAGCACGTCGGTCGTTTTCACCAAGTTCACCTGGCTGCTGAAACTGAAAAGGCTCAATACTACTCTTAAGCGGCGTGAAGCGTGCAGTGCTGGGCGTGGCAGACAGCACCCAGCTTTGAGGACTGCTACCCAGGTTAAATGGAGTGGCAGAAGACTCGAAGTCATCAATATACGAGGTACCTGTACCCTGTACTTCGTTTGAGGTACCCGGGATCAATTGGGCAAACTCCCCGCTGAAAGTAACCGTACTGGGTGCCTTGGTCTCGATCAGAGGCAGGGCGTCCACCATTTTGGTAAGGAAGCGCGATTCCTCCTGGTAGTTCACATCCAGTCCCCATTTCGTGTTTTGCGTAGGTTCATCCCCAATATTGACACGGCTTATCAGTGGCCGTTCATTCAGGTGGAGCAACGTGGCACCTATATTAAACTTCTCATTGATCCGGTAATCCGCCCGTGTACCCAATAGCCACCGCGCCTGGAAGTTAAAGAGGTCTGCTTTTTCGTAAGTAACGCGAATCTGCTTGCCAGAGGCCAGTACCCCTTCATTCAGGATACGTACCCGCCCAAGGCTATAATCTACTTCAAAGTCTACATTTTCCGTCAGCGGTGTGTTACCCGCAAATACCTTCACACTACCCTCAGCAATGTTGATACCCGGTAGTACGATCTCACCCGAGGTACCGGCTTGAAAAGAGCCTTTCAGGAAATACTTATCTTTAGTAGTAAGCAAACGGGCATCAGCTTGCGTCGTGTTATATAGCGTATCGTATACGTATTTGTCTACCAGGTTTTGCTCAGATGGCAGGAAGAGTTCCTCCAGGTCCTGTCCAAAGGGCTCCAGCACCGGGAAAATGATCGTACCCGTCTCTGGCTGTATCGTAATGTTGGGGATGAAGTCAAAGTTGCCGTCAGGCTGAAATTCGTTGGTTGGGTTAAGGCGGTCCAGCTTCAGCGCTTGTACCAAAGGTACATCCTTTAGGTTTGCTCCCTCATGAAGGCTCGGGTTGTCCAGGCCGGTACGGTCGTCGCGGTAGATGATCCTTAGCTGGAAGCCGTCCTGTGATACCTGTGCGGCATTCAGGTTATAGATGTTTTTCATCATCAGGTCCCAGGTAGGTACATCCGTATTGATCTTATTGGGCCTGAGGAGTTTTAGGTGGATCAGGTCATTTACCTCCAGTTGGTTAATGTCTTCTGACAGCTCCCCTACTTTAAAAGCCTGTCCGTTGTAAACATATTCGTAGGCTACAGCCAGCATCTCATCATTTTGCAGGCGGCGTGAAAGAGATATGTAGCCTAGTTGCGGATTAAAGTAAAATTCTCTGTCGGTAAGCTTTCGGGCGTTGGCCGTGATCACATAGTCCCTGCTGTTCACAAACTCTGCCCCCGGCGGTATGGCAGCGTTGATATTCTGTTCGAAGTTCTCAATCTGCCGTAGCGAGGGGTCACCCCGCAAAATGCCCCATAGTCGGTTGGCTCCGTTGCCATTTGCCTCAAAAGGAGGCGGGTTTATCTCCAGTTCTTCCTGGTATACCCTTTCAGGCTCAGCCAGGTCCATATAAGCGACCACATCACGTACACCTTCCGTATTATTGCTTCGGTTGATTACGTATACCTCTACCCGCTGTATCAGTACATTGGATAAAGGCTGGGTCACCCCCTGCAGCCACTGCTCATAATTCTCACGGAAAAAGTGGCCCAGGAAAAAGTGCCTGTTCTCATCATATTCGGAAGCCCTTAGTTCAAAAGGCCTTGCCTGCACACCGTTTTCTATTTCTACCGCGTCGCTTTGACCCTGCTGGCGCGAGGCGATACCCGTGATAAAGAGCCTGCCGAATTGTAGCTGAGTTTTTACCCCAAATAGACTCTGTGAACCAGTGATAAGGCTATTGCTCACCGGCATACTCACGTTACCTATCTCTATTTTCTGTATGATCTCTTCCTCAAAACCAGTGTATTCAACTTTAAAGTCGTTTTCAAAGTCGAAGGTGTTGTTGTTATCAAAGTTGGCCAGAAGCTGAAGTTTCTCGCCTACTTTACCCACCACATTCATGTTGATGTTCTGGTCGAAGATAAACCCCCCGTTACGCTGCTGCCTGATAGGGATGGCCGGGTTATCTATTCGCTGCCACTGACCACCGAAGTCCAGTGTCACAAAGCCGTTAGGCTGCAGGTCTACGTAGCTTCCGCCAAATATCCGGTCGAATACCGGGCTGATGTAGATAGGCGGTATAAGCTGCCTGCCACTTACCGCACTTTCCCCGTCCAGCCCTATAGATTTTGTGCGCCAGTAGTTTTGGATCGCCTGCCGTTCCATGTAGGCATTGAATTCCTCAAAGGTCATCTCAGAAGGCGGGCGGTAGTTCAGGTCACCTATGCGCTCGTAAACATTGTAGCGCACTGCGGTATCAAATTCTACCTCTACATCCATTTGGGTAGGCGTGCCTAGTAGGAGGGGGGAGTTGCTCGGCCCTTCAGATAGCGGATCGCCAAACCGGTCCGTTTCCTGGTAGATGGGGCGCCTGCTCGGCTCATAAGGCCTGTCAAATCTGCTGCTGTCTTGCTGTGAAGCACGGGAAGTATCCTGCCTGGTACTGGTTTGGCGGGCAATAAAACTATCCACAGTCGTGCCGGGCTCAAACCGGTCCGACGCCAGATTCTCCACAGGATTTAGCCCACACATGGCCAATGCCACCCCGGCAACGAGAGATTTGGAAAACATTTTAGTAGGTAGCAGGTTCAAAGTTTAGGATCGGTTTACGCAGATTTCAGAGCTAATTTAATAAGTTCTTCGACGGTGGGCGTACCTGAAGCCTTTTTTAATATCCCGTCGATAGTTTTTTCTGCTGCGGGTTTAGCAAACCCTAGAGTGATTAAAGCGGTCAACGCTTCTTCCCTTACTAAATTGTTTGAAACACGTCCAATATTATCTCCCCCCGTGGCTTCGACCCCGTCCTTTCTAAGCTTGTCCTTCAGTTCCAGGATAATACGCTGAGCCGTTTTTGCACCGATACCCTTTACCCGCTGTATCGTTTTTACCTCTTCGTTCACAATAGCCTTGCGTACCTCATCCGGTGACATGGCGCTAAGTACTGTGAGGGCAGTATTTGGGCCTACGCCTGAGATGCCAAGCAGGTCCAGGAATAGCTTTTTTTCATCCGGAGCGGTAAAGCCGAAGAGCGTGTGAGCGTCTTCTTTGATATGGAGGTGGGTAAAAAGCTTGCAGCTTTCACCCGGAGGCAGGGAATTATAAGTATTAAGGCTGATTTTTACCTCGTACCCGAGTCCGCCCGTGTCTATTACGACATGGGCGAATTCTTTGTGTACGAGTTTTCCTTCTACATATGCGATCATTTGTATCTGGTATCTTGTGTTTGAGCATCTACCACGGCTATCGCCACCATGTTGACGATCTCTCTGATAGAGCTGCCTAACTGCAGGATATGGACAGGCTTGTTCATGCCCAGCAATACAGGGCCTATGCCTTCCGCACCACCCATTTCCATCAGTAGCTTGTAGGCAATATTACCGGAAGCCAGGTCAGGGAATATGAGCGTGTTAGCACCCTCCTTAGCCAGGGCGCTAAAGGGGTAGTTCTCCTGCTGGAGCTGCGGATTCAGGGCAATGTTTGCCTGAATGTCCCCTTCCACCACCAGATCAGGCCACTTTTCGTGTGCTTTTCTGACAGCTTCAGCCGTCTTTGCCGGCACCTCCCCCTTACTGCTTCCAAAGTTAGAATAAGAGAGTACTGCTACACGTGGCTCCAGGCCGAAGAACCGGACACCCTCTGCCGTGCTGCCTATGATGTCCACAAGCTGGTCCGCAGTAGGTGTTACATTCAGAGTCGTATCGCTAAAGAACCACGTGCCCCGGTTGTTAGATAGGATATACATACCAGCCACACGGTCCGCACCCGGGCGTACCCCAATTACCTGCAGGGCAGGGGTAATCGTCTTAGGGTAGTCTTTGGTCAGACCGCTGATAAGCGCATCCGCCTCGCCCATTTCCACCATCATAGCGCCAAAGTAGTTACGGTCTCGCATTAGTTTGGTAGCTTCATAAGGAGTCACCCCTTTGCGCTTTCTTTTTTCATAAAGCACCTGGCCGTATTCAGCGGTTTTCTCCTCTTCCTGTCTGGGGTCTATGATAGGGCAGTCCTTCAGGTTATCGAGTTGATTTTCCTCGATTATAGTGGTGATGCGCTCTTTATTACCCAGTAAAATTGGCTGGCCTATTTTTTCTTCAAGTACAATAAGGGCAGCCTTCAGTATCTTTTGATTATCTGCCTCCGCAAATACCACCCGGCGCGGATTCTTTTTGGCCCGGCTGATCACCCGCGACATAAGCTTCTGGTCTATACCGATACGGCGCTGAAGCTCCAGCTCATATCCTTCCCAGTCGCTGATCTCGATACGCGCCACGCCTGATTCAATGGCAGCTTTAGCCACAGCAGGAGAGATGCTCGTGATCAGGCGGGGGTCCAGAGGTTTCGGGATCAGGTAATCACGCCCGAAAGAGAGCGTATTGGCATCATAAGCCTTATTTACCAGTTCCGGCACCGGCTCCTTGGCCAGTGTGGCCAGGGCATACACGGCCGCCAGCTTCATATCTTCATTGATCGCGCTCGCACGTACGTCCAGCGCTCCGCGAAATATATAAGGGAAGCCCAGCACGTTATTTACCTGGTTGGGGTGGTCAGAGCGGCCTGTAGCCATAATGATATCATCACGGCTCGCCATAGCCTCATCGTAAGGGATCTCCGGATCAGGATTAGCCAGGGCGAATACGATAGGCTCATCAGCCATGCGCTTCATATCTTCACTGCCCAGGATGTTGCCTGTCGAGAGCCCCAGGAAGATATCCGCCCCTTCCAGCGCTTCCTGCAGCGTATTCAGGTCCCTGTCAGTAGCAAACTGTGCCTTTACAGCGTCCAGTTTTTCGCGGTCTTTACGTATAACCCCCTTACTGTCGCACATCACGATATTTTCTCTGCGCATACCCAGACTCAGGTAAAGCTTCGTACAGGCTATGGCTGAGGCACCCGCGCCGCTTACCACGCAGGTCACATCTTCTATTTTTTTCCCGTTCAGCTCCAGCGCGTTCAGCAGGGCCGCCGATGAGATGATGGCCGTGCCGTGCTGGTCATCGTGCATCACAGGGATGCCCATCTGCTTCTTAAGTTCCTCTTCCACATAGAAGCTTTCCGGGGCTTTGATGTCCTCCAGATTAATCCCACCGAAGGTAGGCTCCAGCGAGCGTACAATGCGCACCAGCTCCTCCTGGTCCTCGCAGTCTATTTCAATATCGAACACATCGATACCGGCAAATTTCTTGAACAGCACGCCCTTTCCTTCCATCACAGGTTTGGAAGCATCCGGGCCTATGTTTCCCAGGCCAAGGACAGCGGTACCATTAGAGATTACACCTACCAGGTTTCCCTTGGCGGTGTATTTATACACATCGTCTTTATTTTCTGCTATGTCTTTACAAGGCTCAGCCACACCGGGTGAGTAAGCAAGGGCAAGGTCAAGCTGGCTACCTAGCGCCTTCGTGGGCACTACCTCTATTTTACCGGGCTTATCCTGTTGGTGATAGTTAAGCGCGTCTTCTCTCCTTATCTTAAGGGCCATAATCTGTACTACTAGGTATAAAATAAAAGCCGAAGCAATGCTCCGGCTACAATTTTAAGCAATTTTCTCACCTTATCCGTGTGAGTAGCAGAGTTTCAGGCCGCCGGTGAGGCGGGCTCATTGCTTTCCACTACCTCAAAAGTAGACATGATGGCTTCCAGTTCGAAGAGGTCTTCCACCTTATCCTGCCCCGGGGCAATCAGGAATCCGTCTATGTAATATAGCGTATTCGTATTCTCATCCACAAACATGTAACTTACGAAAGGCCCACCCACCGACTGGTCACTCATCTTCCACATGCCGCGACTTTCCACTGCGTATCGTCCGTTAAAAGAGAACTCATCAGTATACAAAGGCACCAGGGGTTCTACTTCAAAGTACAGGTCCCGCTTGTCTATATCGTACAGGTATTCCTTAGTTACGCTGTCTCGCAGAGACATAATGCGCTCCCTGTCAAAGCTCTGCTCATCCGTATAGGGAATACTGTATACAAACACGCTTTTATCTATCTTTTGATCAGGCTGTCGAAGCCATACCAGGTTCTCAAACTCCCGCGCTATGTAGTAGCCTTTCGGTACCTGCAGCGTGTAGCCCCTGTCCTCGCGAAGTTCTTTCGTGATGCCATTATCACGATTATTGCGGATATCAGCCTGGATACTCTTCAGTGTCTTATTTACCATATACTGGCGCAGGTCCTTCTGGTTTTTCTCCAGGTTGGCTATAAGCTGGCTCTTGGTTGCACCAAAGAGGTAAATAATCTCTTGGCCACGGGCAAACTCATCTTCGGACCGCATCATAAACCGGTCCGGGTTTTCACGAACCGCCTCCAGGCTTTGGGGGCTAAAGAAATTCTGCATCTCCATATTCTGCCTGCTGGTTTGATCCAGGGCCGTTACAAAGATGAGGTTCTGCTGGCGTTTCAGCGTTTCTGTAATCCCCAGAGGGTTTATTTGCCTCAGCGTAAACCAAGGCTCGTCCTTTAGCAGGCCGGGTACCGGAGCCGCATAGATATCGCGTACGATCTCACCTACCTCACCGGCATACAGAGCACTGTCTATCACCACATATATTTCCCTGTCCTGTCCCTGAGCCTTTGGCAGGTTAGAACTGCTGCGCAGCCCATCTCCTGAGCCACCTTCCTGGCCGCAACTGATAAACACGAATGATAACAGGGTTGAAATAAATGCGTATTGAACTATTCGCTTCATTGTCGTTATGGCTAATCTTTCTATTGGCCTACATTTTAGCCAAAAGGTTTACAAATAAAAAGCCCCACAAAGAGTGATTGCGGGGCTGAATATCATGGGGCTCGTCATTAGACGCCTTCCGCCTCTACTGTCTCCACTTCCGGTACCGCCCGCTTCAGCAGGTTCTCGATGCCTGCTTTAAGTGTAATAGTGGAAGAAGGGCATCCGCTGCAGCTACCCTGCAGAAGCACCTTTACCACACCGTTCTCAAACGAGTGAAAGGCAATGGCGCCACCGTCCTGCTCCACAGCAGGGCGGATGTACTCATCCAGTACCTGCTTGATCTTCGCCTCAGTTTCTGTTTCTTCACCCGAAGAGGCCTCTTTCTCCTTTTCCTCGGCTGCTGCCTGCGTAAGGTCCACGGCAGGTTTTCCCTGCTCCAGGTATTCCTTAACGAACGTTCTTACCTCAGTTTGTATTTCCTGCCAGTCTTTTTCATCATTTTTTGTGACAGTCACAAAATTGCTCATGATAAAGACACGCTCTACAAAGGTAAAGCTCTCAAATAAGGCCTGGGCAAGGGGAGAGTTGCCCGCTTCTTTGAGGGAAGGGTAGTCAAAGCTGGCAGCTTCGGGCACCAGCATAGAGTTAGCCACAAACTTCAGTGAGTTAGGGTTCGGGCTGGCTTCCATATATATATGTACCTGACGATTGCCTACGGTATTGGTTTCTGTGTTCATTGCCTGTCTGTCTTTTACCTTTTTTAAAAAACGGGTAGGAGAATTTTAAGTTCCAAAGGGCAAAGTTAAACCCCCGGTACCTTTTCTGCTACACTTTTACGGATCATCTTGTCAGGAAGTTCCCCTTCCGTACTGGCCACCACTGCAGTAACCGTACAGTCACCTGTTACATTCACCAGCGTACGGCACATGTCCAGTATACGGTCCGGTGCCAGGATCAGCGTGATCCCCGCCGCCGGCACACCAATAGACTCCAGTACGATGATGAGCATAATGATGCCCGCACCCGGTACACCAGCCGAGCCGATCGAGGCAAGCACCGCCGTAAGTACGATCATGAGCTGATCGCCCAGATCCAGCCCAAGGCCAAGCGCCTGGGCTATAAATACCGCAGCCACCCCCTGGTACAGGCTGGTACCGTCCATATTGATCGTGGCACCCAGTGGCAACACAAAGCTGCTCACCTCTTCGCTTACACCCAGTTCCTCTTCCACCTGCTTCATGGTCACAGGCAGTGTGGCCGAGCTGCTGCTCGTACTGAAAGCCAGTAGCTGAGCAGGGCGTATCGCATTGAAAAAGTGCCTGTAGCCGTATTTGGTAAATAGCTTCAGAATGGCGGGGTACACCCCAAACGCCATTATTGCCAGGCCGCCCACCACTACCAGTGAATACTGACCCAGCGCCAGCAGGATACTCACCGCCTTGTCAGGGTCGTCACCGGCTATCTGCACGATAAGGTCCACCATAAGGGCAAATACCCCATAAGGAGCCAGCAACATAATGAAGCCTACGATCTTTATGATAATGTCATTGAAGCCATCAAAGAACTTCACTACAGGCTCACCCTTGTCCTTCGGGATCTTAAGCAGCGCAATACCCACTATCAGGGCAAAGAACACTACCTGCAGCATCAGCCCGTTGTCCGTGGTGGCCAGAAATACGTTATCCGGCACCATGTCCACTATAGGAGCCAGCGGGCTGCGCTCCTGTACCTCTGCTACCTGCTCCGTTTTTTCCCCGGCCGTATCACCGTATAGTTCCATCAGCTCGTCCCGCGTCTCTTCCGGCAGGGCTTTGCCTGGCTCAAACAGGTTCACCAGTACCAGGCCGATCGTAACAGCCAGTACCGTGGTCGTAATGTACGTGAATATTGTTTTGCCCCCGATGCGGCTCAGTTTAGACACATCACCCAGGTTAGCCACACCGACTATGAGCGAAGCAAGCACCAGAGGCACCGCGATCATCTTCAGGCCGCGGATGAATATCTCCCCGATAGGAGCTATCCAGTCATTGACAAAATCAGCAGGCCACTGAAACTTAACAAAGGCAAGCCCTACCAGCAAACCCAGTACCAGGCCGGCAATTATTTGAATATGGAGAGGTATACGCTTCATGAAAGGCGGTTATAGCTTTACGGATTTATTTCTCAGGTAGAAGTCAGCAATGACCAGCGCAGCCATCGCATCCACAATAGGCACCGCGCGGGGCACTACACACGGGTCATGGCGGCCCTTACCGCTCACTTTCACAGCTTCACCCCCTTCATTTATGCTGTCCTGGTCCTGCATAATAGTCGCCACAGGTTTAAAGGCCACACGGAAGTAAATGTCTTCACCGTTGCTAATGCCCCCCTGTATGCCCCCGCTATGGTTAGTGTCAGTCTTCACCTGCTCACCCTCCTTGCGGATAATGTCATTGTGCTGCGAGCCGTACATCTCCACGCCGTCGAAGCCACTGCCATATTCAAAGCCCTTCACCGCATTAATGCCCAGCATCGCTTTGCCCAGTTCCGCGTGAAGCTTATCAAAAACAGGCTCACCTAGGCCCACCGGCACCCCCGTGATCACGGCAGAAACCACTCCGCCAATCGTGTCACGGTTTTTCCTCGTCTCATCGATAAGCCCGATCATTTTCTCTGCCATGTCAGCATCCGGGCAGCGCACCATGTTACTTTCCGTCTGGCTCAGATCCAGCGCTTGGTAGTCCTTTTCCAGCTTCAGGGGCCCAACCTGGCTCACCCAGGCCTGCACATCTATCCCCTTTTGCTTTAGAAAGAGCTTCGCTACTGCCCCTGCCGCCACACGGGCCGCAGTTTCGCGGGCCGAGCTTCTGCCGCCTCCGCGGTAGTCACGCAGGCCATACTTTTCCTGGTACGTAAAGTCCGCATGGCTGGGGCGGTATTTATCCGCTATATGAGAGTAGTCCTTGCTGCGCTGGTCGGCATTGTGTATCACCATCGCAATGGGAGTACCGGTGGCCCGGCCTTCAAACACCCCGCTTAGTATCTTAAACTCATCGTCCTCGCGGCGGTGTGTCGTTATGCGCGACTGGCCCGGCTTGCGCCTTACCAGCTCACTTTGGATAAAGGCCTCATCAATTTCGAGGCCTGCGGGGCATCCGTCTATGATAACACCTATAGCTTTACCGTGGGATTCGCCGAATGTCGTAATCCGGAATATCTGCCCGTAGCTGCTTCCCATGTCTATTTTTTAAATATAAATACGGCTGAAAGCACTAAACTAGCCAAAATTAAGACGTTGGCCAAAAGCCTAAAGAGACCGCCTCCCCCTTTGGCCTGCAAGGTGTTATTCTCCAATGATATGCGGTTATAGAAACTACCCATGTCACTGCTGCTGATGTAGCGGTCGCTCAGGCTTTCGCCCGTCACCTCTATCACCTTGCTACTCGTTAGCGTATCATACTGCCCCCGGCTCGGGTCAAAGTATACCCAGTTAAAGTAATCCCCCAGGTTATAAGAGCCTGGCTCCTCAGGGATACCGTAGTAGTTAAAGCCCTTACTGCCATATACCATAGCATTATTACGGCGCACCGTCTGGGCTACATCAGGAGGGTAAAATTCTATGTTGCGGCCAGCCGGCACCTCCGGTTCATTTAGTGACTGGATATTGCCCTTGCCCACTATACGGAATTCATAGCTAAAGCTCTCGCCCGTTTCCACCCTGCCGTTACTCAGCGCCTCTTTAAGCTTATACTCCCCTACAGCCACCGTTTCCTTTAGCGGGTGAGGGGGAAGGGGCTTTACCTCCACTATCTTACGTTTTGTGTGGAAAGTCTTATACTCCTCCTTCCGGTTGCGGCCAAAAAAGCTGCGCTGTTTAGCCACCTTATACTTGATCATCTTCAGCGGCACGGAGGGGAAAACCAGGTCTTCTTCATTAAAAGGAAAGAAGCTCGCCTGGTACAATTTGTACTTTGAGTATTTTTTATTGTCGATAATAACCAGCTCAGGGGTAAGCTCTTCTATCTTAAAATTCTCCTCCCAGGCGTTCGAGGGGCTCAGCTTTTTCTGGATTTTAGTGATCTGTTCGCTCAGCTCCGTAAAGTTCAGCGGTGCCCGGTTGTCCTCGGATATATAGAATGCCAGCGACACATTTACCCCTTCCCCCACATACACCTCGTTCTTGTCAGTCGTCACCGCCAGGAAGGCGTCCTCCTTCAGGTCGATAAATTCCTGTGGCTCATTGCTGCGGCGGTTCCCGAAAAAGTCCTCAAAGGGGTCGCGAAAAGGATCATAAGCCTGCCGCTCTTTTTCAGGACCTACCGTAATATTTTTGCCCTGTGACCTTACTTCCTCCCCATTCACCGTCATCGTAAAGGGGCTTAGCGTGAAGCTACCCTGCTTTTGAGGTACATATTGCTGCGTGATGGAAGAGGTGGAAGATACACGCCCGTTAATGATATTGGTAGACGTGGAGGAAGATTGCCCCGCCTTCGCAAAGCCCGGAATATCAGGAAAGCCCTGCACGTCACGGATGCGGCCATTGCTCACTTCGGCAGTAATAGTAAAGGCCTCGTTCAATGCCACCTTGTCCGGTCCTAGCTTTATAGAAACCTCCTGAGCCTGAGCATATCCTGCCAAAAATAAAATCAGTGGAAAGAGAAATAATACGGTCTGTAAATGCGTTCTGCTCATGGTATTTTACCCTTGCGTTATCCTCTGCACGTTCAACGTGTAAGATGATATGAAAATTTTTTTTTAGGAAACAATTTTTTATCTTAAACGTATAGAATCCTGCACTACTATTAATTTTTGTAGTGATACTATTAAATTAGTTTTTTTAACCAAGACACTATGCTGGAGTATGTGAAGACCATACTATCGAAGGTAAGTTTTGATAGTAAGCTTTTTGAAAAAGAACTACGAAAGGCGATAGCCTCCCTGGTGCCCACCGAAATTAAAGACCTGAAAGACTGGTGCTATAATAAATTCGGGCACGTTTATGCCAAAACTCTTCAACGCTGCTTTGTCGGCGTTAACTGATAATAAGCCCGGTCATTTAGTTGGCCGGGTTTTCTTTTTCCTCCCCCTTCACAAACCGGATGTTCCGTTGCAGCCCTTCCAGCTTTGCCCGCTTCACCGCAGACCCACGGAATAGTTCATTAAACACCTCCCGCGTTATCTCCTCCCATGCCGGCTTATTCATGTCCTCCAGCCCCTCATGAGGAGCAAAGGAGGGCTCACCGTGTGGTTTCGAGAAGCGGTTCCACGGGCATACATCCTGGCATATGTCGCAGCCGAATATCCAGTCTTCAAACCGCCCCTTCATACCCCCCGGTATATCCTCCTGTGCTTTCAGCTCTATCGTAAAGTAACTTATACACCGGCTGCCATCCACTACATAAGGCTCCGGTATCGCGTCCGTCGGGCAGGCATCCATACAGCGCGTACACGTACCGCAGTAGTCCCCCACAGGGTTATCATACACAAACTCCAGATCGGTGATAAACTCCGCCAGGAAAAAGAAACTGCCCATCTGCCGGTTTAGCAGCAGGCTGTTCTTGCCTATCCAGCCCATACCACTCTTCTCGGCCCATGCGCGTTCCATCACCGGCGCACTGTCTACAAACACCCGTCCGTCAAACTCCCCGATCTCCTGCCGCAGCTCATCTGCCAGTTGGCGCAGCTTTCCCTTGATCACATGGTGATAGTCCTTTCCATAGGCATACTTCGCCACCTTGTAGCCCGTCTCTTCCGTAAGGTCTTTTTCAGGAAAATAATTATACACAAAGGTCACGACCGAGCGTGCGCCTTCCACCAGCTTTGTCGGATCCAGGCGCTTATCAAAATGGTTCGCCAGGTAGCCCATTTTGCCATGCATGTCCTTCTTCAGCCATGCTTCCAGTCGCGCGGCCTCCTCCTCCAGGTAGCCCGCCCGCGCTATACCACAGAAGTCAAACCCATGCGCACGGGCTTTCTCTTTAAACAGGCGTGTATGTCGTTCCGCTGCCGATACCTTCATAAAGAATGGCTATTCATCAAACAAGCTTCCAAGCCTGCCCGGAGGTACCACCCCCACGTGCTTATACGCAAGCTGCGTAGCCTCACGGCCCCTTGCCGTACGTTTTATATAGCCCTCTTTTATCAAAAATGGTTCGTACACCTCCTCAATTGTTTCCGCCTCCTCCCCGCAGGCCGTCGCTATAGTGCTTAGCCCCACTGGTCCGCCGTTAAACTTGCTTATGATCGTCTGCAAAATGCGGTTGTCCATTTCATCCAGGCCATGCTTATCCACGTCCAGCGCTTCCAGGGCCATCTCAGAGATCGCCTTAGTAATCGTACCCTTGCCTTTAATCTGCGCAAAGTCACGTGTACGGCGCAGCAGGTTATTAGCGATACGCGGCGTACCGCGGCTGCGGCGCGCGATCTCTATTGCCGCTTCATCATCTATGGGAGTATTTAGTATCGCTGCGTTTCTGTGCAGTATCGTAGCCAGCAGCTTGGCATCATAGTATTCCAGGCGCGCATTTATTCCAAAGCGAGCCCGTAAGGGAGAGGTAAGCAGTCCCGCCCGGGTGGTCGCGCCCACTAGCGTAAATGGATTCAGGCCTATCTGCACCGAGCGCGCACTGGGCCCGCTGTCCAGCATAATGTCGATGCGGTAATCCTCCATTGCTGAGTACAGGTACTCCTCCACCACCGGGTTCAGGCGGTGTATCTCATCAATAAAGAGCACATCACCCTCCTCCAGGTTTGTTAGCAGCCCCGCCAGGTCGCTCGGTTTATCCAGTACAGGCCCGCTTGTGATGCGGATCTGCGAGCCCAGCTCATTCGCTATAATATGCGAAAGCGTCGTTTTACCCAGGCCCGGAGGGCCGTGCAGCAATACGTGGTCAAGCGGTTCCCCGCGCAATTTAGCCGCCTTCACAAACACCTTGATGTTTTCCACCACCTTTTCCTGACCCGCAAAGTCACTGAAGGTAAGGGGGCGCAGAGCCTTTTCAAATTCCCTTTCTGCCGGAGAAAAATGTTCGTCGTCGCTTCTCAGATAATCTTCACGCATGCAAGCCTCGCTTCTTACGGTTAGTGTGTGCCGTGCTGCACATTAGCGCTGTATTTTACACCGCACAAAGATGCATACTTTTTTACAGCCCCGGCCATTTACCGGCATGAATTTGCATTCATGCCACATTATGATACCTAAAAACTAACAAATCTTCTGAATAGTCCATTTTGTCACTGTAAATTGCGACAGCATATTTCAATAGCCTATGGCCTCTCTTCGTAAGAAAAACATCATATACTCCCTGATACTCGCTGCTGCCATTGCCGCCGTGTGGTTCTTCAGGAAACAAAACGATCCTGCCAAAGACCTTGAAAGCGCGGTGACCCTTTCCGGCACCACCTTTGGCGTCGTACCTTATAATATCAAATACATTCCTGAAGACGAGGTAGATATATCCCCGCAACACCTACAGGCCGGTGCCGACTCCATACTCAGCGGACTCAACCAGAGCCTTTCCACCTATATCGATAACAGCGAGATCACCGAGTTCAACGAAGACAACCTGCATAAGTACGAGTCACAATACTTTTACCCCGTACTGGCAGAAAGCAAAACAGTATTCCAACGTACCCGAGGGGCTTTCGACCCCACAGTAGGCCCCCTCGTAGATGCCTGGGGCTTCGGGCCGGGTAAAAAACGTGAGCCTGAAAAGGTGAATGTCGATTCCCTGCTTGGACTCGTAGGCTATGACAGCATATTTTTCGATAGCGTGTCCGTCTGCAAGCTCAAAAAAGGCATGAGGCTCGATTTCAGTGCCATTGCCAAAGGCTACGGCGTAGACCTCGTAGCCAGCTACCTTACCGGTAAGGGGCTGAACAATATTTTCGTGGAAATAGGAGGGGAGCTGGCCTGCCGCGGCGTTAACGATCGCGGAGAGCCATGGGTCATCGGTATCGATAATCCTACCGGAGAGGAAGAAACCCGCGGCCTTACCGGTATCGTCAGGCTGCGTGACCAGGCCATGGCCACCAGTGGCAACTACCGCCAGTATTACGAGAAAGACGGAAAGCGCTACAGCCACACCATTAGCCCCGTTACCGGCTTGCCCGTTACCCACAGCCTGCTCAGTGCTTCCGTATTTTCCCCCTCATGCATGACCGCCGACGCCTATGCCACCGCCTTTATGGTCATGGGCCTGAAAGAGGCAAGAGACCTTGCGGAAAGTGAGCAGAACCTCGAGGCCTATTTTATTTACAGCGACAGCACCGGTGCCCTGCAAACCTATGCCACCCCCGGTATCCGCGAATCCATAGAGACATTAGAAGATGGCGAATAACAAACAGGAAGCAAGCAAAGCCGGTGAGCCCAGAGAATGGTTTGGAGAGTGGTTCGACTCACCCTATTACCACATACTTTACCAGCACCGTGACCATGAGGAAGCCGAGGCCTTCATAGACCATCTTTATGACTATTTCGGCTTTACGGCACAGGATGAGGTTATGGACCTTGCCTGCGGTAAAGGGCGCCACAGTATTTACCTCAATAAAAAAGGCCTCAAGGTAACCGGCGTAGACCTCTCACCCCAGAATATAGAGGCCGCCAATAAGCAGGCTAATGAACGCCTGCACTTTCACGTGCACGATATGCGCCAAGTTTTCCGGCAGGAAGCCTTCGATTATGTACTCAACCTCTTCACCAGCTTTGGCTACTTCCAGACTGAAAAGGAAAACCAGCAGGCCATAGATGCCGCTACGGCAGCCCTCCGCCCCGGAGGCAGACTTCTGATAGACTTTCTTAATCCCTATGTCGTTGTGCACAATCTCAAACCCGAGGACGTAAAAGTGCTCAATGGCATTGAGTTCCACATCACCAAGCAACTGGATGAGGAAAACTACATTGTAAAGGACATCCGCTTTGAGGACGGTGGCACCACCTACCACTTTCAGGAGCGCGTGAAGGCCATTCGCCGCATGGAGTTCCTCGAGTACTTCAAGCATGCCGGACTCCTCTTAGAAGACTGCTTCGGCGACTACGATCTCAACCACTACGAAGCACGCGAGTCAGACAGGATGATCTTTGTTTGTAGAAAGCCGGAATGAGGGTAGGGGGCTTGGTAAGAGCTCCTTCAAGCGTATTTGCACCCCGCCCCCAAAACTCCTTTCCCCCGCTGAACTTGAATGGAGCGCCCCCACTTCGTAGGGAAAGATGGCCGCGATGGTACGCCCACGTACCCAAGAAAGCCCTATCGAAGACATGTAGTTGCATTTTTCCTCAAGAGCCAATTCGCGGCTGGAAAGGGAATCCTACTCTTAGCTTTCCGGCTATACCCCCCACGCGGCTAATCCTAATAAACTGATAGCCTATTTGCACCCCGCCCCCAAAACTCCTTTCCCCCGCTGAAGTTGAGTGGAGCACCCCGCTTCGTAGGGAAAGATGGCCGCGATGGTACGCCCACGTACCCAGGAAAGCCCTATTTGAAGAGATGAAGTTGCATTTTTCCTCAAGAGCCAATTCGCGGCTGGAAAGGGAATCCTACTTAGCTTTCCGGCAATGCATACATAAGCGGGAAATTCCTCTCCCGTCCAAATTAGAGCATTTAACCGGTTTTCGATCATCTTAATATTTGTACTGAGCCTAATCACTCTATAGTAATATCTCTGGAAAATGGCGTAAAGTCAATATAGACTCCACTGTCCTGCTCCATAGCGATTCCTGTGATGGTGTACTCGCCTGGAACTGAGTCCTTGATATCTACATAAGCAGTGTACGGATTGCTTTTTGGTAAATTATCTGTTATTTGAAAAGTACTATCTTTATAGTACCCCAGGTGGTAGCTTATCTGATCGTAATCTCTATTACCTAGTCGAATATTGATCAGACTGTCATTGGCCTTATTGATTTTTTCGTTTTTGGTGAGAAACAGTATGGATTTACTTCTTCCGGATCTGTCCTTAATGCCATGATTATACTTCACATAGTCTATCAGAATGCCGGTAGAATCGTACACCTGTATTTCCTGTAATGTATTGGTGGTTTCAAAAAATCGGGAGGTGTCTACCAAAACCCCTTTATAATAATGATGTATCTGACTGGTGTCACCATTTTTGTAGAATCCAATTAAGTCCCCTACAATTATATCATTGCTGTATTTCCGAATAGCTTTAACTTCTCCGGATTCGTAATATGCTGTAAATATACCATGCTTTAACCCCTCCCTCACCTCGTATTGGTATTTAATACTGCCGTTCGGGTAGTATTCTTCCTTCTTTTCCTGACAGGCGCAGAGGAGAAAAATAAGGACTATCGTAACCCACGAATGTAAATTGTATCTGGAAAGCAATCGCATCATTTTTTGGGTTGTAATCAAATAATTAGACCATATTATAGTTCAGTTTTACCTTTTGCTCCACAATTCCTTATTTTCATCTGTCGAAATCGACAAATTACCATTGAGGTCTAAGCCAACGTAGAGCCTTCATGTTTTCTCAGGACAAATGTAGAATATAGCCCCTCCAATAGAATGATGCCTTTTTCACACGGTTGCCTTTCACAATCAAAGAAAACTGACGATAGCAACAGGATTACCGCTGACTTGATAGGTGAAATCATTTTTTCTCTGTTTTGCTAGGGAATCAGCCTTCTGCAATACGAACATTCAGTTGTTTTATCGATGAAATTCGACGCCGAAATTTTCTTGATATGTCCCGTTCTGGTGTCTGTTTTTAGGTAACCTTCAATGGTAGCATCCTCATTTTTCCAGTATCGTATAAGGATCGTGTTATCAATTAAAATAACCTCGCTGCAGTTAGAGGCTATATAAGTACTATAATTTGATCCTTTATTTTTCTTTTTAACAACGGAGTATCCTAATTCAGGAGTTTCCGGATTTTTCATTATCCAGTAATTGTCTTCAATTTTTTGGAGGTCTGGCTCTTCTTCAAAGAACAAACAACTATAGAAAGTAAATAAAACCACACAGATTAAGAGTGTTCTTGATGCCATTAAATAGGTTGGTTAAATGTCCATTTTGAATCTTAATTTCTGATGAATTTTCTGTTATTGAAGGCTTTTTGCGATTGGCATACATTCCTTGGTAAATCGATTAAGCTGTACTGTAAAAGATTCCCGGTCAGATTCGAAACAGGAACCTCTGGGTGGTATTCTTTATGACTACCTTTTTTCCCACTTCGCTAGCTTGTAGGGGGTTAGAGCTTCAATAGTATGAGGCACATAACTAATACTTCGCCTGCCTATTAAAAACTTCATGTCCCTGAGCTGGATAGTCCCTGACTTACTGAATACAAGAATGAGTGTGTCCTGATGGATTTTCCAAATTCCTTTAGAAGTCAATGGCTTGGAGTTATTATTTTCATCCTGACACTCTTTTTGGGTATAACATTGATATTCATCCAATGCAAATGTCTTGTTTTTACTTATACTTAATTCACTCTTCTGGTAAATTACCCCCATTGTATATTTAGCATAGCCCTCTGTGACAAATGTCAAGCGGTTTTCTCTTTCAAATGATAATTGGCTGATTTTCTCACTACAACCCAACGTGATTATGAGAATAATTAATGTCAATCGAATCATTCTATCTTTTATTTGCCACCTCAGGAATCCTGCAATGCTTTCTACAGGGGACCAGCAACCTCCCTTCCTTACGGCTCTGGCCAAGCTTAGCCTCTTCTTCCTAACAGTTCTCTGGCTTCAGCAGGGTTTTATGGAGGGGCTATAAACAGCTATCAGTTTGCGCGACTTCCGTGGGCATATACGTGATCTTCAGGCCATCAAAAAAATGCCCTTAGCGGCGGGTTCTTAGTTGGTTACGCAGGTAAGCATAAATCCTTCCTAGGGCGGTCGTGAAAGATAACGAAAGTGTCTGGGGTGTATGTATGGCCGAAGTGATTTCTGATAATATGATGCATTTTAGTTTTTCCATTAGAGACATGGTAAGGTTTACGTTTCTTTTAGTGCTAAATTTCAAGTTGGGTTCACCATATTAATGCTTCTAACCTGTTAACGTTAAATGATGGCCAAAATATCATCAGGTAGGGTTTTCCTACCTATCCTCTTTATTCTTCTTACCATTCAATCAGTATTTTCCCAGGAGAGAATTACTGAGATGTATGGAGAACCAAATATTCCACCTCCATTACATGCAAGAAACTTTAAGGTTTTTAACGACTTATTGTTTTTTAGTGCCTATACGAGGTATGAGGGAATGGAGCTATATGTTAGTGATGGGACCAAGGAGAACACTAGCCTGTTAAAGGATATAAGGCCCGGGAATAGTCGGATTTTAAATATTGATGCGCTCCGGCAGTTTGAGAATTCAGTGGAGCTGGATGGAAAGCTATATTTTTTAGCTGATGATGACCAATATGGTCAGCAAGTTTGGGTTACTACTGGTAATCCTGAAGAAACTTATAGAGTAACTTCAATCCCCGGGTTAAATGCTCATGGGTTATCCTCAGCCGGAGGGTATATATATTTTGTAGACTATCGGAAAGACCATGTTAATGTTTTTAAAACGTCAGGCTCAGATGAAGGGGTACTCGTCAAAGGATCCATACCTTACGCAAGTGAAGAAGATTTTTATTCCCAATATAATTATGAGTTCGATTACGAACAGTTTGCCACAGATGACAAATTCTATTTTGCAATAAATCCTTCCTTGTCAGACCTAGCCTCGCTTTGGGTGAGCGATGGAACGACAACGGGCACTAAGGAAATAGCAAATTCGCTATTAGGAACCGGCTTTTTAAGAGGACATAAGCTTTCTCCGTATTCCTCTTTAAAAAACGAACTATTTTTTATTACTAATTCACCTTCGCTTTTTACTGCCGGAACTTCTATAGGGCTGGCTAAAGTAGATCAGGCTACAGGTAACCTTGTGCCAGTCAAAGGACTTATAGCCGAAGGCAGGAATGTGGATTATGCCAGTTCTATAGTGGTAAATAATAAAATATATGTGTCATTATTTGAGGCTGACACCAGGACGCTGGAGATATGGGAATCGGATGGTAGTGCGGATGGCACATTGCAGATTTATCAGACGACTCACTCTCAACCGTATGTGCCATCTAATTTGGCTACCGATGGTAGTAAATTGTTTTTTACGGCTAATAATAGTACAGGATCAACGGTATTAAAAAGTATCGACTTGGCAGATCTTTCTATTAAGCAATATAAAGAGCTAAATGATCCTGTCGTAATGCCAAATAAATATACCATCGAGCATATTTATGATATAGAATACCTGGAAGGTCAAAAGTTTCTCGTACACAGAGTATGGCCGTCTTCGGAAGCAAATTTGTGGTATTGCGATATGGCTAATGAACAATACACATTAGTCCCTCATTTTGCTAACATGCTTTCACATGCTTATTACAAGGGGCGTATTTATTCATCTGCTAAGGGTGAGGATCAAATTTTCACAGTACACAGGACTGATTCCAGTTTCCTGGAAATCGAGCTTTTTAAGAATATCGAAGATACAAAAGGGTTAATATATGCGAAGGGGAATAACCTGGGAGATAATGCCATTTATAGCTTGCATTCATCTGGTGAAGGGCGTGAGTTATACATGGCAGGTGAGGATCAAATTTCTTTAGTTAAAGATATCAACCCTGGAGCCTCCTCATCAGATCCGTTCGGCAATTCAAGTAATCAATATGCCGTAATAGGTGGTGTGGCTTATTTTACCGCAACTTCTGAAGGCTACAAGCCTGAATTATGGAGAACCGATGGCACACCTGCAGGAACAACTGTTGTGCAGGATTTTTATGAGGGGACAGGGCATTTTGAATTTAAGGGGTATCAGGCCATGAATGAGGAACTATATCTGGTGTTGGATAAAAACCACCTCTATAGCTTAATAAAGTATGATGGTGCCAAATTTGATACTATTAAGGAGTTTGGTACAGATGAATATGGTATAAATGTTTATGCGCGTGAGCTTATAGCAGGAGATAATCGCTTATATTTTAAGTCATTTACTAAGTTTGAATATTATATAGGGACTAGCGATGGTACCAGTGAAGGTACTACTTTTCTTAAGGGCTACAAGGATATAGGGGAGTATGCAATAGTTGGTGATTCACTGTTCTTTAGTGCTGCTTCCGATGTTGATAAGGATATGGAGTTATGGGTGACTGATGGGACGGTAGAGGGCACTGCTCAGTTGTCAGATATTGTAAATGGATACTCTTCCAGTCCTTCCAATTTTATGCCTGCAGGAGATAAGCTGTATTTTTCGGCTTATACTAAAGAGTTGGGTAGAGAGCTCTATGTTTCTGATGGCACACCAGTTGGCACTAAATTGGTAGCGGATATTAACGAAGGAGAACATCATTCTTTTATACTAAATGAGTCTGAAACCGATTATGCTTTATTAAATGGTAAGCTTTATTTTCCTGCCACTAACAAAGAAAATGGCTCTGAGCTATGGTGTACAGATGGTACACCTGAAAACACCTATATGGTAAAAGATATTATGCCAATGGGAGAAGGGTCATTGCCCCATCAGTTTGTAGTAGACGGAGATAAAATATACTTTGTGGCAAGAGGTATTAACGGCCAGGAGCTATGGGTAACCGACGGGACTTCTGAAAACACCATAGAGGTAGCTGATATTTATCCGGGTGAAGACAGCTCCTGGCCGGAAGGCTTAGTAGCTACTGATGGCAGATTATTTTTTGTTGCAGAGTCACCTGAGTTTGGGCGTCAGGTATATATTTACGGAAAGGAACCTGAAGTAACAGGAATAGGTAATAACCCGGTTGCCCAGCTTGTAATGGTTTTCCCTAACCCTACTTCACAAAGGTTATTTATAGATGCTAAAAACCAAATAAGTGAATTACGTGTATTCGATACTTCAGGAAAAAATTATGCTGTAATTAGTGTGAATAAAAGCATTGATGTGAGTCATCTGCCTGCAGGCATATATATTCTTACGGGTAAAGTAAAGAATGAATTATTCCAGGTTAGGTTTATAAAGCAATAAACCCAGTTTGAATTTTAAATTAGAGGCGTTTTCCATAAGGTGGGAAATGCCTCTTTCTTTATTATAAGCCGGTACCAAAATTAATCGTCAGCAAGCTCCCATCTACCGCGCCTCTAGGTAACACTCCCCATTTATTAGACCATCAGTTGGTTAGTCTTAGTTGAATTAGGCAGCTAGTTTGAACAACTCGACAGGTTTTATTCTGCCAATACCTTGATGCCTTCTTTTGTTATTGTACTTTTCGATAAACTTATTAATCCCCTTGTATAGGGTTAGCCCATCGTCTGCTGGGTATAAGTATACATGTTTGTGCTTTAATGTCCTGAAAAACCGCTCAATAAAGGTATTGTCCGTGGCTCTGCCCTTTCCATCCATACTTACTCTTATACGCCCCTCTTTCAAGGTTTCTACCCAGTGTGAACAGGTGTATTGGCTACCTTGGTCTGAGTTAATGATTTCTGGCTTACCATATTTTTCTATACAGGCTGTCAAAAGGGTCGTCTGGGTTTCTTTGTCCAAGCTGTTGGATAATTGCCAACCTACTATATAGCGGCTATATACATCGATTATCCCCGTCAGGTACATAAACCCCTTTGCCATGGGAATATAGGTTATGTCAATAGCCCAAACCTGGTTCCTTCTGTTCACAGTCAGATTTCTCAGCAAATATGGATAGACATACTTTGCCTGCCCCAGCTTACTTAAATTACGCTTCGGATAGATCGGTTCTACGCCCATTTTGCGCAACAGCCGACGGATACGCTTGACATTATAAAATAAACCCTGCTCACGTAGCTCATCCTGCATACCGATAACACCCAAGGTAGGATCTTCGGTAAACAATCGATCCATGGTTTCCATCAAGTCCAGGTTCTCTATAGACTCGCCCACAGGCTTATAGTAAAAGCTGCTGCGAGGGATATTTAAAACCTCACTCTGTTTGCGTATACTAAGCTGATGACTTGGATCAACCAGAGCCAATCGCTGTTTTAAAGGCCGGTTTTCTTCAAGGGGGCGGCCCCCCGCCTTTTTTTTAGAAAGTCATTCTCAACCTGTAATTGTCCGATCTGCTGATAGAGCTGGTCCACATTAATCTGTGGCTCCTCTTTTGAGCTTTTCTCCCCAAAAGCTTTATCAGCATTTTGCTGAAACTCACGTTTCCACAACGAGATCTGATTGGGATGAACTTCAAAACGCTGAGCTAACTCAGACAACGTCTGTTGCTCTTTAAGGGCTTCTATAGCCACTTTTGCCTTAAAGGCAGGTGAAAATTTTCTCCTACTTCTTTTCATTACTATCAGTTAAAGGTAACTAAAAATTATCATCTTAACTGATGGTCCCAATTTTGGGGAGTATTACACTATCCCCAACTCAAAACTCACCACACTCACCACTGGATCTGCTACCTTAGATTGGACAGTGAGTTAAGCACATAAGGCTTACCTTTACAGAATAATGAAGAGATTACGCAGACACTTTGATAAGGAGTTTAAGCAAATGGCTGTAGAGTTGTGCGATGCAGACAAAACAGCCAAAGAAGTAGCCGAAGAATTAGGGATTCGTTCCGAACTGGTCAGGCGCTGGTGCCGTGAGTTCAAACAACATGGAGAATCTAGTTTTTCCGGCCAGGGCAACCCTACTTTAAGTGAAGATGAGAAGGAGATAGTTCGGTTAAAGAAAGAGCTACGGGACGCTCAGTTGGAACGTGATATCTTAAAAAAGGCCATAAGCATTTTCTCCAAGGGAGACAGCAGGTTTACCGATTCATAAAGGCATTTAAGGCTGAATATGCTGTTGAGAAAATGTGTAACGTATTCCAGGTCAGCCGCAGCGGTTATTATGCCTGGTGCAATCGTAAACCGTCGAATCGGGCTAAAGCCAGGAAGGGATTACAACAGGAAATACGTCAGATTTATACCGAGGTAAAAGGAAGGTATGGAAGTCCGAAGATCTGTGCAGAATTACAGAGAAACGGCAGAAAAGCCTCCCGTCCTTTTGTCGCCAGGCTGATGCGAGCTGAAAGGTTGAAATGTATCAGGAGCAAAAAATACAGAGGTTATACAACAGATTCAGATCATCACTACAGTATTCCGGACAATCATTTAAATCGGGATTTTACCGCTGCAAGGCCGGCAGAGAAGTGGGTGTCAGATATAACCTATATCTGGGCGGGCACCAAATGGCTTTATTTGACGACTATCATTGATTTATATGACCGTAAAGTCATTGGATGGTCTTTGAGTACGACATTAAGTGTATCTGAGACGGTGATGAAAGCCTGGCAAATGGCAATTAAGAACAGGCCGATAGAAAAAGAACTGATCTTTCATTCAGACCGGGGGATACAGTACGCCTCCGAGGCATTTACTTACGAACTCAGAAAAAGAAGTGTTATCCAGAGTATGAGCAGAAAGGCCAACTGCTGGGACAATGCGGTAGCTGAAAGCTTCTTTAGAACTCTGAAATCGGAAATGGTATATCACACCCATTTTAACAATATCATGCAGGCTAAAAGAGCTGTTTTTGAGTTTATTGAGGTGTGGTATAACCGAAAGAGGCTACATGCCGCACTAGAGTATAAAACACCTGAAGAATACGGAAATACAAACTTACCTATATGTGCTTAATAGATTGTCCACTTTTTTGTTGCAAGTCCATCACTCAATTACTCTGTGACTCTATTATTCAATTATTCTATTACTCAATTACTCAATCATTCATTCAAAATTCACTCATTAACCTTCTCTCCACATTCCCCGCCAGGTCACCCGCCTCCACCTCAATCCTTATGCGTGTTTCCGTTGGCAAGTCCGCCCTCAGTGTATACTCATAGTAGCCATTTTTCACTACCTCCTTCGCCTCACCCGTTTCCAGCAGCTCACCCGCCTCATTCACCATACTTACCTTCAGCGAAGTGATGCCTATATTATCTTCCGCATACACCCCCACCTTATCACCAGCCCTTCCATGGAAGTCCTTTAGCCAAAGCCCACTGATCTCCGGGCCCTTCATATAATCCTTCAGAGCCATAGTATACGCCGAGTTCATGGCATCCGCTTCTGCAGCATATACCGCACTCAGTATAGGGTGTACCATTGCCATTTTAGCGTAGTCACTCGCCTTCGCGAACCGTTCCCGGTGCCGTAGCTGTTTTTCTGTGGGTGGTTTCGATGACTTTGCCGGCCTTCCCGACACAATTGTTTTACCCCCGCGCTGGCGGTATACGATAGATTTCATCGCCATGCCCCGGGCTCCCTTTATCCACGGGTTATTTTCTATGATAGGCATATAATATACTGTTGAGTATTACATTTTTTCAATACCCAAAAGTATGGCTCAGAAGCTTTTACCTGTAAATCACGTAATATATCAGACTATTTACCCTTTATCCCCTCTTCTGTTTTTTATGCAGAAATTGAAATATTCTTTTAAATCCCTTTTTAGCCATCCCATAGTAAACCTATAGTCATCCCATAGTCAAAGTATAGTCAAACTGTCGATAACCTATGCCCCTCATATTTGCACTATTCTATTACACCCTGTTTTATGCCCTTTCTTCCCCCAAAAAATATCCTCTATGCGTCCCCATGTAATATCACCACCCATTTACCACTCCGAACTCATCACTCATAACTCCCCTCTTACTCTGTTACTCAATAATTCTATTACTCAATCCTTCCCCCAACTAAAAACTTAAGACTCATAACTAACCACTCACTACTCAATTACTCTGTGACTCTATTATTCAATTATTCACTCATTCAAAATTCACCCATTACCTACTCTGCCATTCCCCATCCCCATCCATCTACCACTCCCAAACTCACCACTCATAACTCCCCCCTTACTCTGTGACTCTGTTATTCAATAATTCTATTATTCAATCACTCCATTACTCAATAATTGGCCCTCACTCGTATAATCAGAATAATCTACTGATCTTTATTGCTAAATAGATATACATTAGCTAAATTAGTATACATACCGTCCCGTATAACCCGTGAAGTACCCAATTTGTCCCAAATGCGAGAGCCAGCAATCTGTAAAAAGCGGCATTGTGCGAGACAGACAGCGGTATAAGTGCAAAAAGTGCAGCTATTACTACACCGTAAATAAACTGGGCAAAGGCATAGACCAGTACTACGTCACCAAGGCCCTACAGCTTTACATTGAGGGAGTTAGCTTCAGAGAGATTGAGCGGCTGCTAGGTGTCAGCCACGTTAGCGTCATGAACTGGGTACGTAAATATAAGATCAAAGCCCCTGAAAACTACGAGTACCGGCCCACCTACAAGATCCTTAACCACAGTGAACTGGTTGACTTTATGTCCGCCAGTAGTAAGCTCAAGGGAGCTGGCATGATCATTACCGAACTTGGCGATAAGTACATGCTCATAAAGTGGGAACGCTTCAAAGACTAAGCCCATAGCAAACCCATTCCCCACCCTCTGGGCCAAGCTGCCAAGCTAAGGCTCTATTTTCCTAATTATGAATAATTTGCTTTTAAAAATATGGCACCCTGCAGCGTTAGGCACGAATAATCCCCCTCCTATTAGGCAAGGGGACCGATTAGAAAACGCGAATGCGTATTTCTAATCAGGGAGGTCCGACTTTCGCTGGGCCCGCATCCGGGAGGTCCGACTTTCGCTGGGCCCGCATCCGGGAGGCAGAATGCTATTTAAAGCAGCCGGTTACGGCCAATCCTAATGCCAGTACCGGCCCTGGTTTAAGAATGCTGTAGCTTTTTTGAGCCGTTCCCCTCAGGTAGCTGACTGATGAGCAATTAATAATGTGCTATTTTTAACCCCTTTACTTGACGGCTATGCTCTAGAGGCGCCATTCATCGCGCCTTGTTCCGTCAGGCAAAGAAGAGGAGGGAACCTCTAAACCAGGTAGCCACTATGTAGAGCACATACCCTTGTTTTTAGGCCTCTTCAGCCATTCCGACCCTATGAGGCGATATATCCCGTCAAGTATATTCATACCCTCATCCCACACAACATTAGTCCCCTCCGGACGTCGCCTTTGTAGCTTAATAAAGCCAAAGTAATTTTGAGTGCCGTAGGCACGCAGTTCAACCTATCTTCTGGATTTATACATAGAGGCCCCCGGCTCCAATCATGATATCCTGCAGTACACGGATTGGCCTAATAGCCATGCCGTATAGAGAGCTTTTACCAGCTATCTGTAATTAGCAAATATATACTGCCTATTCGCCTAATGGCTCCTCCTTTTCCAATCTTCATTTACGCAAAACGAAAGCTGCCTCCTTTTGCCATTGTCAACAACATAACCCAAAAGCCGATGAAAAAATGGTACCCGCCTATTGCCCTGGCGTGCCTGCTTACCTGTACACAGGTTAGCTTGGCACAGGATGAGCCCGCCCTGGAAGTGGATGAGTCCTACGCACCCCTGACAGTAAACCTTAATGAGAGCGGCTCCAAGTATGTCCGCTTCATTATATGGAATCAGTTCTGGGCCACTGCTACTGAGAACAACCCCGGAACAATTACCGATCCCGACGACGAACAGGACGACTGGACTACAGACCTGGCCCTCCGCCGGGCGCGTATACTCGCCTATGCACAAATCTCCCCGCGCTTCCTTATCCTCACCCACTTTGGTGTTAACAACCAATCCTTTGTGGCAGGAGGTGTCGATGGCACCAATAAAAAGCCTCAGCTCTTTTTCCATGATGTGTGGAACGAGTATATGGTCATACCCGATAAGCTATATGTCGGCACCGGCCTCCACTATTGGCACGGCGTATCCCGCCTTACCAATGCATCCACCCTAAACTTCATGACCCTCGATGCCCCCATATTCAACTGGCCCACTATTGAGCTTACCGATCAGTTTGCTCGCCAGTTCGGCTTTTATGCCAAAGGAAAGCTCGGGCAGTTTGACTACCGGATAGCACTCAATAAACCGTTTGCGGCAGGTAGCCTAACCTCCCTTAACCAAAACTTTGCCGTCAACATACCCACCGACAACTGGGCCACGGCAGGCTACTTCATGTACCAGTTTCGAGACCAGGAGTCCAACAAGCTACCCTATATGGTCGGGTCATACCTCGGCACCAAGTCCATATTCAATATCGGGGCCGGCTTCTACCACCATCCCGAAGCCTCCGCCATACAGGAAGGCCTCACCATAGAGCAGCAGGACCATAGCCTGTTCGGCGTAGATGTATTTTATGAAGAGCCCACAGCCTCAGGCGGTGGCATATCAATATATAGCGTGTATTATAACTATGACTTTGGCGATAACTACCTGCGTAATGTCGGCATACTTGCCATAAACGGAAACAACGCCCAACCCACCATAGGCACCGGCAGTATCTGGTATACTCAGGCCGGTTATGCTTTCCCTAAAAATGATATAGGCGGTCAGTTCATGCCCTACGCCACCCTTACCTATAAGGACTTTGAGGCCCTTGAAGAATCCTCCTTCCAGTACAGCGCAGGACTCAACTACTTTATCAGCGGGCATAACGCCAAGGTCACCATAGAGTACGCCAACAGGCCCTATTTCGTCAATGGCCAAAAAGACAGTAGCCTCGCCCAGGTCATCCTCCAGACACACATATTCCTTTGATCCATCATGTACCCAAAAAATCTAAAGCAATGAATAAAGACAAGATGAAAGCCTACTGGAGCAAGAATCTGCAATACCTGCTCATTCTTCTCTCCATCTGGTTTATCGTTTCATACGGCGCAGGCATCCTCTTTGCCGACGCCCTCAATCAGATCCGCCTCGGTGGCTTCAAACTAGGTTTCTGGTTTGCACAGCAAGGCTCCATATACGTATTCGTCGTGCTCATCTTTGTATATGTCAAACTCATGAACTCCCTTGATAAAGAGTTCGATGTGGACGAAAAGTAAATCATAAACCCACCAATTAAAGAAAACTATGGACGTTCAAACCTGGACATATATTCTGGTAGGGCTATCATTCGCCCTGTACATCGGCATAGCCATCTGGTCACGTGCCGGTTCCACCAAAGAGTTTTACATTGCAGGCGGAGGCGTGCCCCCCCTCGCCAATGGCATGGCCACCGCCGCAGACTGGATGTCAGCCGCCTCCTTCATCTCCATGGCAGGCCTTATCTCCTTCATGGGATATGACGGCGCCGTATACCTCATGGGCTGGACAGGAGGATACGTGCTCCTTGCCCTACTGCTAGCCCCCTACCTCCGCAAGTTTGGTAAGTTTACCGTGCCCGATTTTGTAGGAGAAAGATACTACAGCCAGACCGCCCGGCAAGTAGCCGTCGTTTGCGCCATATTCGTATCCTTTACCTATGTAGCCGGGCAGATGCGCGGCGTAGGCGTAGTATTCAGCCGCTTCCTCGAGACAGACGTCAACACCGGCGTTATCATCGGCATGATCATCGTATTCTTCTATGCCGTGCTCGGTGGTATGAAAGGCATCACCTACACCCAGGTAGCCCAGTACTGCGTACTCATTTTCGCCTTCATGGTCCCCGCCATATTCATCTCCATACTCATGACCGATAATGTACTGCCCCAGCTTGGTTTTGGCGGTACCCTTGAAGATGGTACCTACCTGCTGGACAGGCTCGACTCACTGCATGAAGAACTTGGCTTTGCCGCCTACACCAGTGGCACCAAAAGCACCATAGACGTATTCTTCATCACCGCCGCCCTCATGGTCGGCACCGCCGGGCTCCCCCACGTTATCGTTCGCTTCTTCACCGTGCCTAAGGTTAAAGACGCCCGTATCTCTGCCGGTTATGCCCTCGTTTTTATAGCCATATTATACACCACTGCTCCCGCTGTAGCCGCCTTTGCCCGTACTAACCTCATCAATACCGTTAACGGCACAGCCTACTCCGAGCTACCACAGTGGTTCAGAAACTGGGAAAATACCAGCCTTCTCGCCTGGGTCGATAAGAACGGCGACGGACGCGTGCAGTACAGAGCAGGGAACGCCGTCACCGGTGGCAAGCCCGAGTTTGCTTCAGGCCAGACCGGCCAAAGCGGACAGCGCGTAGTCACCAATGCCGATCAGAGCAATGCCAATGAACTGTTTGTAGACCGCGACATCATGGTGCTTGCCAATCCTGAGATTGCCGAGCTGCCCAACTGGGTCATCGCCCTCGTCGCTGCAGGAGGCCTTGCCGCCGCACTATCCACTGCCGCCGGCCTCCTCCTCGTTATATCCACCTCCATTGCCCACGACATGATCAAGAAGGCAATCAACCCCGAAATTACCGAAAAAGGGGAGCTTACCGCCGCCAGGTTATCCGCCGCCGTAGCCGTACTTATTGCCGGTTACTTTGGCATCAACCCGCCCGGTTTTGTCGCGCAGGTAGTCGCATTTGCCTTTGGCCTCGCCGCTTCATCATTCTTCCCCATCATCATCATGGGAATATTCAGTAAGCGAATGAACAAACAAGGCGCCATAGCCGGCATGATATCAGGCATCACCTTTACCGCCATATACATCGTATACTTTAAATTTATGGCCCCCGAGCTCAATACCCCCGATAACTGGCTCTTCGGTATTTCCCCAGAAGGCATTGGTACACTCGGTATGCTTATAAACTTCGTGGTCGCCATCATCGTCTCACGCATGAAGCCCGAACCGCCTCAGCATGTACAGGATATGGTAGAAAATATCCGTTACCCTCGCGGGGCCGGAGAAGCAGTTGCACACTAGCAAGTAGGTTTCTTTATTCAGTCCAAAGCGGGGGTAGATCCCCCCGCTTTCACTTTCCCATAAACCCATAAAAAATGAAAGTAAACAGAACCGCCACCATCCTTTTTCTTATCCTTTACGGCCTCATCACCTTTGTAGGCAGATTATACATCGAGCCCTTCCTCGGAGTCAGCCCCCTCGGCAGCCTTGCCATCGGCCTCCTGTCCATCGGCTTCGTCATTATGCTCTTCCGTACCGGGTTCCTTACCCTCCAAAAGCACACCCCCGGGCAAAAGAGTGCATAATTTACATTAGTGAAATACCACCTAATTCAGTAACTTATTTAAACTCACAACCAATAACCCTGACCCAGTGCAAAGACCCGCGTACCGCTATAAATTGCCTGCTGTATTCCTGCTCTTTCTGGTGCTGTTCAATTTTCCCGTCATCGCTATATTTAACAGCCCCAGGCTCGTGCTTGGCATACCCGTCCTCTACCTCTACCTGCTGGTAGCCTGGCTGGGATTTGTGTTTTTGATGGCGAGAATTATACACAGCCTGAACAAAGCTAAAAAGTAAGCTATGGGGAAAAGCCTCATTATCTTCTTTGCCTTTTTCTACCTGGCCCTCCTCTTTGCAATAGCCTGGCTGGCAGAGCGCCGTGCCAAAAGCGGGCACAGCCTCGTCAATAATCCCTACATATACTCCCTCTCACTCGCCGTATATTGTACAGCGTGGACCTTCTACGGCTCCGTAGGCCGTGCCGCCAGCAGTGGCTTAGAGTTTATCACCATCTACCTCGGCCCCACACTAATGGCACCCCTCTGGTGGCTCGTCATGCGTAAGATCATACGCATCTGCCGCGTTAACCGCATTACCACCATTGCAGACCTCATCTCCTCCAGGTATGGAAAAAATGTCACCCTCGGAGGTATCGTTACCGCAGTGTGCGTACTCGGCATCATACCCTATATTTCCCTGCAGCTTAAGGCCATTTCCAGCAGTTACACAATGCTTACCCGGGGTAGCCTCCAGTCTGCCGGCGCCAGCCAGATACCCTTTTATGCAGATACCGCCTTTTTCATAGCCCTCATACTCGCCCTCTTCATCATATTCTTCGGCACCCGGCACGTAGATGCCACCTACAAGCGCGAAGGCATGGTAGCCGCCATAGCATTCGAATCCGTTTTTAAGCTCATCGCCTTTCTCATTATCGGTGTCTTTGTCTCCTATGTCGCATTCGATGGCGTGCAGGATATATTCACACAAGCCGCCAGTCAGCCACGCCTCTCCCGGCTTTTCACCCTCGACCAGAACAATACCAGCTGGCTCTACATGACCCTCCTCAGCATGGTCGCCATCCTATTCCTCCCCAGGCAGTTCCAGGTCTCCGTCTTGGAAAACCAGAATGAGCGCCACCTTCAGAAAGCCATGTGGCTCTTTCCCCTCTACCTGCTTATTATCAACCTCTTCGTGCTTCCCATAGCCTTTGGAGGCAGCCTCCTGTTCCAAGGCCGCAATGTAGACGCCGATATGTACGTCCTCGCCATACCCATGGAAATGAACCAGGGCAGCCTCGCCCTCATGACCTTCCTTGGCGGCTTTGCCGCTGCCACCAGCATGATCATCGTCTCCACCATTGCCCTCAGCATCATGCTCACCAATAACCTCATCATGCCCATCCTCGTAGGCATGCCCTACCTCAAAAACTACTTTAGAGAGCACCTCAGCTTCATTACCGTCTGGAGCCGGCGGGTAAATATCATCATCGTACTCCTATGCGCCTATGCCTACTACAGAGGCGTGGCAGACTATTTCCCCCTTGTCTCCATCGGCCTCATCTCCTTTGCCGCCGTCATGCAGTTCATGCCCGCCATCATCGGCGGCATCTATTGGAAAGCAGGTACCAAGCTCGGCGCCCTTACCGGTATCCTCCTTGGCTTCGGCATTTGGTTCTATACCCTCATTATACCCACCATAGTGCGCGCCCGTTTACTCCCCCAAAGCATCATGAGCGACGGCCTGTTCGGTATCCACAGCCTCAAACCCTACGCCCTTTTTGGCCTCCAATACCTCGACCCCATCAGCCACTGCCTCTTCTGGAGCATGCTCCTCAACATCGGCGCCTACATATACCTTTCCGTATACAGCACCCAGAGCAGTAAAGAGCGCAACCAGGCAGAGCTGTTTGTTGATATCTTCAAATACAGCGCCAACACCGAGAGCAGCGTCGTATGGAAAGGCACCGCATACACCCATGACCTCCGTAGCCTCCTCCATAGCTTCCTCGGAAAAGGACAGACAGATAAAGCCCTGGCCACATTCAGTAAACGCCATACCATCAACATGGAAGCCGGCACTATGGCCGATCATCGCCTTGTAAACTATGCCGAAAAACTGCTCGCAGGAGCCATAGGCGCCGCTGCCAGCCGTATCATGGTCGCCAGTGTCGTCAAAGAAGAAGAGATCACCATGGATGAGGTCTATAACATCCTCAAAGAAAGCCAGCAACTGATGGCCGTTAATAAAGAGCTCATTCACAAATCAAAAGAACTTAAAATAGCCACCGAAAAGCTCCAGGCAGCTAACCACCGCCTCAAAGAGCTCGATCACCTCAAAGACGAGTTCATCAGCACCGTCACCCACGAGATGCGCACCCCCATCACCTCCATCAGAGCTTTTTCAGAAATACTACACGATACCCCCGACCTCGGAGACCGGGAGAAAGATGAGTTTATCAGCACCATAATCAAGGAAACCCAGCGAATGGAGCGGCTCATAAACCAGGTGCTCGACCTCGAAAGGTTTGACTCCGGCAGGCAAAAGCTAAGCCTCGAACCTCTGGACCTCAACAGCCTCATCCATGAAGCCATAAGCTCCCTTAATCAGGTAGCCAGAGAGGCAGGAGCCACCGTACAAACCCAACTGCAGGCCAACCTCCCCCTGGTTGAGGCCGACAAGGACCGTATAACCCAGGTCGTGCTGAACCTCCTCAGCAATGCACTCAAGTTTTGCCCACCGGATACCGGCCGTGTAGTAGTAGCCAGCTATTACCGCCAGGGGAGTATCCATGTGAGCGTAACAGATAACGGAAGCGGTATTGACCCGGAAAGCCTGCCGCTCCTTTTTGATAAGTTTTTTCAGGCAAAGAACCAGACCACCAAAAAACCGAAAGGCAGTGGGCTCGGTTTGGCCATAAGCAGGAAGATCATAGAGCATCACGAAGGCCAAATATGGGCCCGTAGTGAAATCGGTAAAGGCTCCGTCTTTACATTTGCCCTTCCTGTGGTTAGGGAAAGAAATAAGATAGCGATCGAATAAGGCCAGATGAAACCGAAAATACTGATAGTAGACGATGAACCGAACATCCTTTTGTCACTCGAATTTCTCATGAAGAAAAACGGGTACGAGGTGTTCATTGCCCGGGACGGCAGCGAGGCACTCGACATCCTCAGCCAGCAGACACCCGAGGTCATACTCCTGGATATTATGATGCCCGAAGTAGATGGCTACGAAGTCTGCCAGCAAGTAAAAGCAAACCCCCTCATGAAAGACAGTAAAGTCATCTTTCTCAGTGCTAAAAGCAAAGAGAGTGACATCAGCAAAGGCTATGACGCAGGCGCAGACCTCTACATGACCAAACCCTTCTCCACCCGGGAACTCATGAGTAAAGTAAAAGAATTGACCCCGATCAAAAAAACATGATATGCAAGCCGTCAGCCAAGCCACCGGACACCAATACGAAGCTTTTTACAATAAAAGCATTGAACATCCCGCCGCCTTCTGGAAACAACACGCCAGAGAAATAAAGTGGTTCAAAGAGCCCTCACAGGTACTCAGCCAGGATCAGAACGGATTCTACCGCTGGTTTAGCGGAGGTAAGCTAAACACCTCCTACCTCGCACTCGATTACCACATCGAAAACGGCAGAGGTGACCAGACCGCCCTCATATATGACTCCCCCGTTACCAGCAACATTCGCCGCTTCACTTACAGGCAGCTACAGCAGCAGGTAGCCCGCTTTGCAGGTGGCCTCCAGGCCCGCGGAGTCAAAAAGGGCGATACCGTCGTCATCTACATGCCCATGGTCCCCGAAGCCGTTATTGCCATGCTCGCATGCGCACGCATTGGCGCCATTCACTCCGTCGTATTCGGAGGCTTTGCCCCCCGTGAGCTTGCCATCCGCATAGACGATGCCAAGCCCGCCGCCCTCATCACCGCCAGTTGCGGCATAGAAGTAGATAAAGTACTCCCCTACCTTCCCCTTGTAAATAAGGCCCTCGACATGGCCACCTACCCCGTCCCCGAGGTAATCGTGTTCCAGCGTCCCGAGCACCCCGTCCCCCTGCACGGCTTCACAGACTTTAACCACCTGCTCAGTGCCAGCCCCGCCGGCTTTGTAGAAGTAGAAGCCACCGATCCCCTCTACGTACTGTACACCTCCGGCACCACAGGCACCCCCAAAGGCATTGTGCGCGACCACGGCGGCCATGCCGTAGCCATGCGCTTCAGTATGAGATACGTATATGGGCTCCAGCCCGGCGATACCTTCTTTGCCGCCTCAGACATAGGCTGGGTCGTAGGGCACAGCTACATCGTATACGGCCCCCTCATCCATGGATGCACCGCCATCCTCTTCGAAGGCAAGCCCATAAAAACACCCGATGCAGGCACCTTCTGGCGTATCCTGCAAGATCACAAGGTCGACGTCCTCTTTACCGCACCCACCGCCATACGCGCCATACGCAAAGAAGACCCCGAAGCAACCTGCCTCAGCCACTACGATACCTCAGGCCTCAAAGCCCTTTTCCTGGCTGGGGAGCGCTGCGATGCCGCCACCATGAACTGGGCCAAAGAAAAACTTAACGTACCCGTTATAGACCACTGGTGGCAGACCGAGACAGGCTGGCCCATGGTCGCAAACATGCGGGGAGTGGAACTGCTCGATGTAAAGCCAGGCAGTGCCACAAAGCCCGTATGCGGGTACCAAATAGATATTCTCACTGAGCAGGGTGTGGAGGCAGCCCAGGGTGAGGAAGGATACGTAGCCGTAAAGCTACCCCTTCCTCCCGGCACCCTGCCCACACTATGGCACGACGATCAGCGCTTTCACAAAGGCTACATGCAACGCTTCCCCGGCTACTACTTTAGCGGTGATGGCGGCTACAAAGACCAGGATGGATACATATACATCACAGGCCGTGTAGACGACATCATCAACGTTTCAGGCCACCGCCTATCCACCGCCGAGATGGAAGAAATAGTCGCCGCCCACCCCGATGTCGCCGAGTGCGCCGTTATTGGTATCCATGACCCCCTACGTGGCCAGGTACCCATAGGCCTCGTCGTCATGAGAGGAGAGGCCACCCGCTCACCCGCACAACTCCAGGAAGACCTCGTCCGGATCGTGCGCAACCAGATTGGTGCCATAGCCTGCTTTAAAAAAGTAGTGCCCCTGCAGCGTCTGCCCAAGACACGCTCAGGAAAAACATTAAGAAGAACCATGAGGGCCATCGCCAACGGGGAAACCTATCAGATGCCCTCTACCATAGAAGACCCTGCCGTACTGCAGGAAATAACCGAACAGTTTAAGCAGTACAGGATTGCTAAGGGTGATAACCAAACAGAAAACGTAACCCCATTAAACCTTCAAACCCGTATGAGTTACCGTATTAATTCCTTTGAAGAGTATAAGGAAGCCTATAAAAAAAGTGTGGAAGACCCGGAGGCATTCTGGAGCGATATAGCCGAAAACTTTCAGTGGCGCCAGAAGTGGGACAAAGTACTCGAGTGGGACTTTGAGAAGCCCGATGTAAAATGGTTTCTCAATGGAAAGCTCAACATAACCGAAAACTGCCTCGACAGGCACCTCAAAACCCGCGGCAATAAGCTCGCCCTCATTTGGGAGCCAAACGACCCCAAAGAAAAGTTCGTGCGCCTCACCTATAAAGAACTGCATGAGGAAGTATGCAAGTTTGCCAATGTCCTCAAGCGCAATGGCGCTAAAAAAGGCGACCGCATCTGCATCTACATGCCTATGATTCCGGAGCTTGCCATTGCCGTACTCGCCTGTGCACGCATAGGAGCCGTCCACAGTGTCGTGTTTGCAGGCTTCTCCGCCCAGGCCATCGCCGGACGGGTAAACGACGCCTCCTGCTCCATGGTCATCACCTCCGATGGCCTCAACCGTGGCGCCAAGCAAATCCCCGTTAAGCGCGTCGTAGACGAAGCCATGGAACAGTGCAAAACCGTAGAGAAGATCATCGTCGTAGAACGCCTCGGCTGGGCCGTAAACATGGTAGAAGGCCGTGACGTATGGTACCATGATGAACTAAAGCAGGTGAGCGAAAAAAACTGCCAGGCGGAGGAGATGGACGCCGAAGACATGCTCTTTATTCTTTACACCTCCGGCAGTACCGGTAAGCCCAAAGGCGTCGTGCACTCCTGTGGCGGATACATGGTCTACGCCGACTACACCTTCCGCAATGTTTTCCAATATGATGAAAGCGACGTGTACTGGTGCACCGCCGACATCGGCTGGATCACTGGTCACTCATACATCATCTACGGGCCCCTGCTCGCCGGCGCTACCACCATGATGTTCGAAGGCGTACCCACATATCCGGACAACGGCCGCTTCTGGCAGATCTGCGATAAGCACGGCGTCAACCAGTTCTACACAGCACCCACCGCCATACGCGCCCTCATGGCCGGCGATGTAGACGACGTCCTCAGCTACAGCCTCGACTCACTCAAGACCCTCGGGTCAGTTGGTGAGCCAATAAACGAAGAAGCCTGGCAGTGGTATCACCTCCATGTAGGTAAAGAAAAATGCCCCATTGTCGATACATGGTGGCAAACAGAGACAGGCGGCATCATGATCAGCCCCCTCGCAGGCATCACAGAGCTCAAGCCCGCCCATGCCACCTACCCGCTACCCGGCGTACAGCCCGTACTTGTCGATGCCGAGGGTAACGAGATAGAAGGCAATGACGTTGAGGGCCACCTCTGCATAAAATTCCCCTGGCCAGGAATGATACGCACCACCTATGGTGATCATGAGCGCTGCCGCCAGACCTACTTCAGCACCTATAAAGGCAAGTACTTCACCGGTGATGGCGCTAAGCGTGATAAAGATGGTATGTACCGCATCATTGGCCGCGTAGATGATGTGATCAATGTGAGCGGACACCGCTTCGGTACTGCAGAGATCGAGAGTGCCATCAATGAGCATCCAAAAGTGGTCGAGTCAGCCGTAGTAGGGTATCCCCATGAAATAAAGGGCCAGGGAATCTATGCCTATGTCATTACTGCCGAAGAAGTGAAAGATGCAGAGACCGTTAGGGGAGAGATTATCGAGAAAGTTGTTCAGATGATCGGCAAGATTGCCAAACCCGAAAAGATCCAGTTCGTAAGCGGACTGCCAAAAACCCGCTCAGGCAAGATCATGCGCCGCATTCTCAGAAAGGTAGCCGAAGGCGACACTTCCAATCTTGGAGATACCACCACACTCCTTGATCCCGATGTAGTCGACGAAATCAAGGCCGGAGCGCTATAAACCAATTTCCTTTTAATTTTTGTGCTTATAACAACAGGCCCGGTGAGAATTGGGCCTGTTTTTTTTACAATGATAGGCAGGTAGCTCCTGACCTTACGACCAGACCGCCTTACCCCACCCTTTTGTCAGATAGTAGGCAGGCCGGTAGATACATTCAGCACTTTAATCTATCAGTAGCACGGAGGGTACGACACACAGCCATGCTGATTATCACCATAGCTTGCATCCCCATCCATATCACATGGAAAAGAGCCACAATCCCTCGTATCCCCTCCTTTGATAATGTTCGCTTTAGAAGTAGAAAAGCTACTTAGTGAAAGGTCTGATAGGTTAAGTTTTCTCCTAGACATAATAATGATTAGTTTAGTTATAGTGTATTAACAGTGACTATTATCGTCCTATTGCCTACTTCAGTAAATTAATCAACTTATACTATGTGTTAAAAGAGCATCCAAAACCTGCTTTTCACACCGTCACTACACGCAAAAAATCCGCAATCCACCCCACACCAGCTCAACACGCATAACTCCCCACTACTCAATTACTCTGTAACTCAATCATTCTATCATTCTCAAATCCATCCATCTACCACTCCCAACTCAAAACCAAACACTTAAAACTCATAACTAAAGACCCAACACTACCAGCACATCACTTTCAATTACTCTGTTACTCATCAATTCTATCATTTCTATCATTCACTCAATCGCTCCTTCAAAATTCACTCAATCATTCATTCAAAACTCACTCATTAACCACCCTATCAACCCCCATCTCCATCCATCTACCATTCCAAACTAAAAACTAAACACTCATAACTAAAGACTCCCCACTCAATGACTCTGTTACTCATCAATTCTGTTATTCAAATATTCTTTCATTTCTCCCTCACCTGCCTTACTTTACAGATTATACTATGGCATCCAATATTATCCTTGAGCGTGTATTCGACTTCCTGAAAGACTTCCCCCCCTTCAGTCTGCTCGAAAGCAGCCATTTGAGAGCTATTTCAGCCAATGTCAGCGTCAGGTACCTTGAGCAGGGTGAGTATGTCTTCCGGCAGGGTGATGACCCACATCCCGAATTTTTTATAGTAAAGCAGGGCTCCGTAGAGCTAAGGCAGTCGCCAACTCCTGCACCCGGACAGGAGTCCGGTATAAATATGGCAGCCAGCGCCGTGTCAGGGACTGCTGAAGACGGAAAAGGAGCACTTATAGACGTATGCGATGAGGGAGATGTGTTCGGTGTGCGCGCCATGATCTCCCAGCTACCCTACATATCCAATGCCCTCGCTGCAGAGGAAGTTCTGCTATATGGCATACCCACCGAAGTCTTCAAACCCCTCCTTACCGATAACTCACGGGTCGCACTCTTTTTCGCAGCCGGTTTTGCCGCTGGTCAGCCCGTCGTTCGCAGTAATCTTTTTGACACCAGCAGAGGACAGCAAACCCTCGGAGAGCAGGCCAGACCTCATTTTAGTATATTTCGTCTAGCCGAGATATTCAGCACCCAGGCTGGCCGTAGCCTCGTCTCCTGCCGTCCGGATGAGACCATTCAGGCCGTGGCTGCCCGAATGAGTCATGAGGGAGTAGGGTCCATCATTATCATCGATAAGAATAAGCGTCCACTCGGTATAGTAACCGATACCGATTTCAGAAAAAAAGTAGTAACCGGCATAGTGCCCATCACCCGGCCTGTACAGGATATTATGAATAGCCCTGTGGTTACCGTATCCCCTTCGCTATCAGTAGCCGAAGTACTTATACGCATGATGCGCGAGCACGTCCACCACCTGTGTGTTACGGTTGATGGTACCCCCGATACCCAGGCCACCGGTATTATTTCCGAGCATGACCTGCTGCTCAGGCAAGGCAGTAACCCGGCAGTTATTCTCAGAGAAATAGAAAAGAGCAGTGGGGTAGAGGCCCTGCCCGCTTTGCGAAACCGCGCCGAAGAGCTGCTTAGTTATTACCTTCAGCAGGAAGTAAACATCGCGTTCGTCGCGGGCGTCATTTCCGAAATAAACGATGCCATCATCCGCAAGGCCCTGCAGCATGCCGAAGGCGTGCTTGAAAAAGCCAACATTCCCTCGCCCGGCCTGCGCTACTGCTGGTTGTCTTTAGGTAGTGAAGGCAGAGAGGAACAGTTACTACGTACCGATCAGGACAATGCCCTCGTATACGAAGATCCTCCTGCCGGAAAAGAGGAAATTGCCTCAGCCTATTTCCTTCAGCTAGCCTCTGAAACCAATAATGTGCTCATAGACTGCGGATTTGCTGAGTGCCCTTCTGATATGATGGCCCGAAATCAGCGCTGGTGCCAGCCGCTTAGGCAGTGGAAGGACTACTTTGGCGACTGGATACGTACCCCCGACGAGAAGTCCCTCATGCTCGCCACCATCTTTTTCGATTTCCGTCCGGTATACGGAGACTACCGGCTGGCCGATTCCCTTACTGATTTTATCTATCACCAGATCAGACGTGATAAACTATTTCTTAACTACCTGGCCGCAAATGCCATGCAGAATCCGCCACCCCTGGGCTTTTTCCGGAACCTGCTCGTAGAGCGAAGCGGTGAGCATAAAGACAGCTTCGATATCAAACTCCGTGCAATGATGCCCCTTGTGGATGCCGCCCGCGTCCTTATACTTAGCCATGAAGTCAATGGCATCAACAACACCTTCAGGCGATATGAAAAGCTCGCTGAACTGGAGCCTAAAAATGCCGACCTTTTTCGTGAAGCAGCCATTGCCTATGAGATCATGATGAGGCTGCGTGCCCGTACCGGACTCAATCACAGCAATTCCGGGCGCTATATACCAATACATGAACTCAGCAAAATTGCCCGGCAGACCCTACGCCACGGCTTTCGCCCTATAGCCGATGTTCAGGAAGTACTCCGGGTACGTTTTCAATTGGATATGTTACGCCGATGAAGTTATGGCGAAGTATATTTCATTCGGATAAATACCGGCCAGCCTACTGGGAAGGTTATAAAAAGTCCCTCCGGCAATGCTGTGCCAGTCACTTGCCCCTGGAGCAGGTTCGTTTTGTAGTATATGATACTGAGACCACCGGCCTCGACCCCTCCTCTGATTCCGTTCTCAGCATCGGTGCTATTGGTGTCAAAGGCGGAGCCATTCACGTGCAGGACAGCTTTGAGTGCGTGGTTCACCAGGCCCAAGTAAGCCGGGAGAGTATATCCGTACATGGCCTTACCCCCGGCAGAGTGCTGGCTGGCATTCCCGAAAAGGAGGCTATCCATACCTTTATAAACTACATAAAAGGAAGTGTGTTAGTTGCCCATCATGCCGCGTTTGATCGGGCTGTAATAAACAACACCATCAAAAAGCACTATCACGCTAAGCTGCTTAATAAGATTCTTGACACCGCCACCCTGGCCATCCGCCTTGAGAAATTCGGCCATCCACCCGAGTCTGTCCGGCGGGAAGAGTACACCCTCGACGCCCTTTGTAAGCGCTACAACATTCGTGCTCACGACCGCCACACCGCCCCCGGAGACAGCTTCATCACCGCCCAGCTATTTCAAAAGCTCCTGCGCCTGGCCCATAAGCGCGGCATCAAAACCCTGGGTGACCTCCTGGGCTGAATAAAGGGTTGGAAAAAAATAAATCAAGTTTGGGAAATAGATTAGTTAGGTTTGGAAATCTAATTCCTAAAATCCTTTTGCGTATGCTGTTTTAGCCTTTTGTTTAATCATAAATTATAATTCTATGCCTGTTAAGCATACCCCAACAAGTGAAGTACACAAAGGGCAAAAAGGAGGAAAGACCGGATGCGGATTTGATACAACTGAACATCCGGAACACTGGGTAAATTCTAATCAGAGAATTACTTGTGCTAAAAATGGTTGTCGAAACTAAGGCTATTTAAGTAAAATGAGGCTGTCTCGAAAGGCAGCCTTTTTATTCAAAACATAATTTTGTATTTGTTAAACTACCGCGGGGTTGTACCGGGCCGCCTTCGGTTCCGTGGTGGCCATTTCCGCGAAGTTGGTACCGGAGTGCGTCCGATTCGCTATGTAGAGTGTTTGAAGCGATTATCCAAATATTGTTTGGTATTAAAAGTAGCCTTGCTGCTTTTGAGACCGCCCCCTTTTCATATTGATTTAACAGGTAATTCATTGATTGCCTAATTTAATCCTATAGACGAACAGTCAACCTTTTCAGATAGGTGAATTAATTGTCACTTCCACCTTACCCCAACTAAAAACAATTGTCAGGCTAAGTGACTCAGGAACAGATACTAAAGTTCAAATAAAAACAGAACGCAAGCCTTGGAGGTAGCCTCATGGCACGACGAATATAACCCTCCCCTTAGCAAATTGTGCGCAGATAGGACAGTGTGTTGCAGAATAGCCTTATATTTATAGTGAACCAAAAGAACATTTATGCTACCAATAGGAGAGTTAATCACCCAATTGCCCTCAATGCCTCTGAAAGAGGCTGAATCTAATATTCAAACGTCAGATAAGCCGTAAAACCCGTCTTTGGAGTGTTTTCAAGTTCACCCGGGGCGCCCCTTTGCCGGTAAGATCAACAAAGATGATAGTGTAACTGTAAGCCGCTACCGCTACACCTTCTTCAGGTTTATGCCCGAAATTTATACACGCTGGACCCTAGAGGAAAAGCATCAACAGCTATACCTTAAAATGAATCACCAGCTCACCCCGTTTTCCACGTTGGGATGTGCGTTGGCAAGTGTGGCGATCATTTTAAGCCTAATGATAGGCAATGTAAAAGTAGTTTTGACCGGTATATTGATCATGCTCATACTGGCATTTTTTGTAAAAAGGGAAATGTGAATCAACGAAAAACTTCTGGAACAACTAGCCTGCGACAGTAAGATGGCAAGCGCCTAGCTTCCTGAGTAAACGACAATAAAAAAAGCACCTGCCGCAAGGCAGGTGCTTTTCTGATTTACAGGGCGGCTGCTCTTACCTGAACATAACCTGTACTGTTTCCAGCGTATGCCCGTCTGATAACCTGAGCAAATAAACCCCTGCAGGTACGCCTTCGCAGTTGACCTCGATAGGTTCACCGTTACCACTGATTTGCATTTGTCTCACTATCCGGCCATCGACAGCCATCAGTTCGATGCTGGCTTCTCCGTTAACTTGTGATCCGCTAACCGTAAGCAGCCTGCTTTCAGAAGAAACAGGGTTAGGGTAGGCAGAAAGAGAAACCCCTTGCATTATGCTGCTTACACGGACGATATCTAACTGCTCACTGGTGCCATCTACATCATACTGCTTAAGCATATAGTAGTAATCACCCCCCTGCACACTTGCATCCAGGTAACTGTACGTTGTTTTCTCCTCACTATCACCGGCTCCCTTTACAGTAGTTAGCAGGCTCCAATCTCTCGCATTACGGCTGCGGTACAGTTCGAAGCGATCATTTTGCTTTTCAATCGTAGTAGCCCATTCGAGCATATTCCCCGATAGTGTGCCCTCTCCTTCAAAGTAAAGAAGCTCGACAGGTAAAGGATTCAGCCCTGTGGATGAACCAAATGTAAACGGACTGAAGCTTGATATGCCGGTTACTTCTAGGCCGCCTTCTGCACTACCTCCGGTAGCACTTCCGGAGATAAAGCTACCCCCTTCACTTTGCCATTGACCTCCTGTATAATGAGCAATCACCAGGTCCCCCATCGTCAGGTCAGTAATATCACTTTCATCCGCATTCTTCCAGTAAAATGTCATGTCGATGCTCCCCAGTGATCCTTCATCATGGTGAATATCCCAGTATTCCAATTTACTTACGCGCTCCAGACCAGCTTTGAGATTGTCTACATCACCGGGCTTATTATTGAAGTATTCCGCACGCATTTTCAGGTTGCTGTCCGCTCCCCGGGGGTTCCATATACGTAAGGGCGCCCATTTGCCGTCTTTACCAAGAGGGAATACAAACGAGAAGTCATCACCCTCCTTTACAGCCGGACCATCAATGTAACTGTTTGCATTGCCTGAGTTAGTCGTAGCTCCTTCGGTAAAAGTTACTGGGTGGGCATCCGATGAGATAAAGACTCCACGCCGAAGTCTCATTTCTCCTGTTACTCTTAATCCTGACTGGAGATAAAGGAAAGATCCGGGTACCTTATCCACCTCCATATCATTAAAGACAATATCGTTACTACCTCCTTTACTCAGGGTAAGGTCAAAGCGGTTAAGTCTTCCCGCCAGTTCGGCAAATGTCGTAAATACTCTCAGCTTCCAGTTACCGGCATAAGTACCGTTATAAGTTGAGAGAGTTTCCTCCGGGCGGTATACGCCGGACAGGTTAACATTCTGAATACTAGGGGGGAGGGGTTGTCCTGTGTCGCGGAAAGTGACATTATCCAGGTCTTCTCCATTTTGTCCGCGGCCCTCAATAAGTTTGATCTGTTTGCCATCAGGAGCTACGAGGTAAAGCGTGATATTACGCATCTTATCATAGTCCAGGTCTACCGTCACACTTTTCAGACCTGAAAACCCTGAGTTCGGCACAGATATAGTCGTTTCTGATACCAGCCCCAGACCTGTTGCCGCCCAGGTACTACCCGGACTTACAGAGAGAGTACTGTCGTTAGTAACGCCAAATCCATTATTAACTATGTTTTGATCTGCACTGCCGGAAAACAAAACCTTTCCGGAGCCTTCCACCGTGAACACTCCGTTATTTATGAAATCACCGGCAATTTCAAGAGTGGTACCATCCTTTACTGTCAGAAAACTTCCTGATTCAATAGTAAGGTCATGCGTTTGAGCATCTGTATCAATATCCACAAAAACCGGACTAACGCATCCAATCGTTACATCATCTGCTACGGTGGGCAGTGAGGTGGCTGCTCCCCATACCACAGGCTGACTCCATTTGCCAGACTCTACCGGCTGCAGGCCGCTACCCTGTGTTCCGGGTGTTTGGGTATAATCCACATAAGAATCAGAAAATATACCTTCCCCTATCAGGTAAAAGCGATACACGTAGCTTGTACCTGGTGTAAACGTTCCGTCTGAAAATGCCCGGGCATCCGGTGGCAGTCTCTTGATTACCTGAAATGCTTCATCTGAAGCATTGGCTGGCTTTCTCATCACTACAATACCTGCCTCTGTAATACCATTCTCGTCAAACTGAACATTGAATACATTTGGAGAAGGACAAGTGGAATTGATGTTACTTACAATACCTGCAGGCTTATTATTCGAAACAAATGTGAAGTACTTCCTTCCACCATTTACATCGAAGACGTCGAAGTTATCTACCGGCCCCACAGTATAATTCAATGTTGAAGACAGTAAATTTGTCACGGGGTTAATCGAGTAGTAATTTCCCGATTCAGGACCAATGCCGAAACCCATACGGTAGTAAGCATTCCGGTATCCGTTAGATAGTGAAATATTCCCGTATATAAAGTCTATCCTCCCTGGATCAGTAGAACCGGGAGCGGATTCGTAGAGTCTTACACGAAAGCTTCCGTTTGAATCGCCTGTACCCACTGGCATTTCCATATTTCGCCACTCAACCAAGAGTTGCCTGTTAGGGGCAGCACCCACCACACGGTAGTGTACCTTACCATTATTATTGGTGCCCCAGCCATCGTCTACTGTTTCATAATTGTCCCAGCAGAAACCAAAGAAGCATGTAGTACCGGTAATCCGCTGCACTGAGACACTAGTCAAAGGGACTATTCGTGCATTACCAGGTATGCCGTAAGTATTGGCGCCAGCCAGTACCTGCTCCGCACCAAGGCGTAGCACGCCATTCGTATTTACTGAAAAAGAGTTGTATACCTTTCCCATGTAAACAACATCAAAACCTATATCAGTTACCGGCGAGCTCACATCAGACTGGTTTGGTCCAATTAGCTGAGAGCTCCCACCCATACCGGCCATAGATCCGTTATTGCCCGAAGACATGACATACGAAGTGATATTTTGTGCAAAAGAAAAGCCGGTCAGCGATGAGAAAAATAAAAACAGCAGTATTACACGCATAAAGATCCGATTTTAGAATATAAAAATACGGATAACCTCAGCCAGCTTGCAATGAAGTGTAATAAATTATATAAAATTAGTCATACTTTGTGAGTTGAAACAACAACTTGATAAGAGGTATCCTGGTTAATTCCGGTAAATATCCGGTTGCCACTCTCTTTAAAGCAGGAGACCTGCATCTGATTAAGCTGCCTGGCTGCCGGTAAATGGAGATAGGTGAAAACCCCTATTTGATGTAAGGTTTTGTGATAGTAGATTAGACATTTAAATTAATAACCGAGATGAAAAAGAATATCACTAAACTTCCTGCCCTTTCGGTAATGAGTTTTAAGACCTCAGAGCCAACTAAGATGATAAAAGGGGGCTTTCGCACCATGGATCGTACCAACTGCTATAGTGGCTGTACGTGTATAGAACGGTGCCAGGTATAATTAATTTTACAGTCAGAGGATACAGTCCCTTGCTGCAGAGCTTATAATGTATAAAGAGACTGTACCTCATTTTTTACAATCCTTCTTTTTATCTCCCATCTCTCCGTACTTCTTATAAACACACATCCTGCATTCAGCCAGATAGACTAAGGATACTTGTTAATTAAACCCGTTAATAGAACTGAGATACTATTCTGCATTCTGATCCTAAAGTTTCGGCAAATGGAAAATAAAAAAGCAAGCCCTGCTAATATCATGGCCCTGGAGCGTACTAAACTCGCTAATGAAAGGACCTTCCTCGCTTATTTAAGAACATTCATTGTCTTTTTTAGCTCAGGGTTTGCCATACTTAAGATTGAGGTGCTCGATAATCTCACCATACTTGCTTATTTGTTCATAGCCACGGCCATACTCCTCCTGGTATTTGGGACAGTGCGTTTTATTCATGTCAGAAAACGAATCACGCGTTATCTGCAGTGAGGGGAAGTTTTGTCAGGTCCGATTAATGAGGGTTAACCCTCATTTTCAGTCAAATTGATTTAAACTATATTATGTATCCATTTAGCCTTATTGTGGAAAAGCGACTCCGGGCTTTAATCCCTGTGGACAAGTGCTTTAAGCCATAAAGAAGGCTGGATTGTTAAGGTATTGGCAGTTTTTCTTCTTCCCTGTATTCATCACCAGGTGATTTGAGGAGTTCAGGTAAAAATGAGTTGTCAGATGATTATTCTACCAAAAAAAGAGGTGTACCAGGTTACGTTATTGTGCCGGGTTTCATGAATGTATGTGGCCAATTCAATCACTAAGCAGTTGAGGAATACGTCGGTTTAGCTTGTAACTTTTTAAATTATACATATACGAAAAAGCAAAAAGTCAAACTCGAAAATTTGAAGATCAGAAGCTTTAAAACAGACATGATTACGGACCTTAAAGCTAAAGGTGGTACAGGATCAGCTATTGATTTCTCTAATTGTAGCTTTTGTTATTGTGACCACCACTAATAGGGTAGGCATATGATGAAAAAACAAAAAATTAAGCTGGCGAACCTTAAGATTACGAGCTTTAAGACTGAAACAGTGTCTGAAATAAAAGTCAGAGGCGGGGAAAGATCAGCTCTTAATCCACTGGGTACTTTTTGTAGTTGTGATTGCGATTTCACCTGATCAATAAAAGGTATTTTGGGGTTCCAGTTGGAATCCCGTTGTTTTATTAACCATAAATTTTTTCTTATGAAAAAGACCATTGAACTAAAGGATCTGAAAATTGAAAGCTTCAAGACCTCAGTATCCACTCAATTAAAAGGTGGGGCAAGAACCTGGGATTTTACCTTTTGCCATACAGCCTGCTCTTGCCCTATTACAGTTTAAACCCTTAGGCAATAGTTGAAATTAATGGGTTAGAAATGGATTTTTTCTATCCCGAAATTCACAAATACCCTTATTAGAAAATTTATCTGTTATGAAAAAGACTATTAAACTTCAGGACCTGCAAATTACCAGCTTCCTTACTTCTGAAAATGAACAGAAGAAAGTAAAAGGCGGAATTAAGACTGTTAATGTAACTGATTGTACCAATTGCAATGCATATGGATGCTGGCAGTGGTAAGTGCTCCATTTTTCTATAGTATAAAAAAGAAGGCCTTCCCGCGGGAAGGCCTTCTTTTTGGTTATCGTATTTCGTTTTTGCTTAGCTACCACAGGCGATACAATCGTCCGGATTGTCCAGGCTGCAGGCCATGTCACTGGCTTTTTGCGCCTGTAGCTCTTCTGCCGTAGGCTCTGCCTGACGTTGTTTCTCTACGGTGAACTTGATGGCGTCTGCCGCTGCCTTCGTACGCAGATAATACATACCCGTTTTCAGTCCCTTCTTCCATGCGTAAAAATGCATAGAAGTCAGCTTGCCAAAGTTAGGGTCTTGTATGTGCACGTTAAGGCTTTGGCTCTGGCATATGTAGGCACCACGGTCGGCCGCCATATCCAGGATAGCCCGCTGGCTGATCTCCCAAACTGTGCGGTAAAGGTCCTTGATATTCTGAGGGATGCCGGCAATATTCTGGATAGACCCATTAGCCTCAATCAGGCGGTTTTTCATTTCCTCATTCCACATGCCCAACTCGATCAGGTCTTTCATCAGGTGCTTGTTCACCACGATAAATTCACCGGACAGCGTACGGCGTGTATAGATGTTTGAGGTGTAAGGCTCAAAGCATTCATTATTACCGAGTATCTGTGAAGTGGAAGCCGTCGGCATTGGTGCCACTAGAAGTGAATTGCGTACACCGTGTTTCTTTACCTCACGCTTAAGGCTGTCCCAGTCCCAGCGGCCGCTGTCAGGCGTAACGCCCCACATATCGAACTGGAATATACCCTTGCTTACGGGAGAGCCTTTGAAAGTCTCATACGGCCCCTCTTCCATTGCCAGCTCCATAGAAGTTTCCATAGCGGCATAATATATGGTCTCGAATATATCCCTGTTCAGGCCACGAGCCTCTTCCGAATCAAAAGGCATCCGAAGCTGCATGAACGTATCTGCAAGCCCCTGCACACCCAGTCCGATAGGACGGTGGCGCATATTACTGTTACGCGCTTCTTTTACAGGGTAGTAGTTCACATCGATTACCTTATTCAGGTTACGTGTGGCTACCTTGGTTATTTCATAGAGCTTCTGATGATCGAACTTGCCGTCCTTCACATACTTCGGCAGGGCGATAGACGCAAGGTTACATACAGCAACTTCATCTTTGGAGGTATACTCCATTATTTCCGTACACAGGTTACTGCTGCGTATTGTACCAAGGTTCTTCTGGTTAGACTTCTTGTTAGCGGCATCTTTATAGAGCATATAAGGCACGCCGGTTTCAATCTGACTTTCTAGTATCTCAAACCACAGGTCCTGTGCTTTTATCGTCTTACGAGCTTTTCCTTCACGCTCATACTTTTCATACAGGCGCTCAAAGTCCTCTCCGTATTTATCATACAGGTCAGGAGCTTCATTAGGACAGAAGAGTGACCACTCGAGGTTTTCTTCCACACGCTTCATGAAGAGATCAGGAATCCATAGTGCGTAGAAGAGGTCGCGTGCCCGAAGCTCTTCCTTTCCGTGGTTTTTCTTAAGGTCAAGGAACTGGAAGACATCCGCATGCCAGGGCTCCAGGTATACCGCAAAACTACCTTTACGCTTTCCACCCCCCTGGTCTACGTAGCGTGCAGTCATATCGAAGTTCCGAAGCATAGGTACGATACCATTAGAAGTGCCGTTGGTGCCACGAATATAAGAGCCGGTAGCACGTACGTTGTGTATGCTCAGTCCGATTCCTCCTGCAGACTGGCTGATCTTAGCGCATTGCTTTAGCGTATCGTAAATACCATCAATACTATCATCCTGCATGCTGAGCAGGAAACAGCTTGATAGCTGAGGCTTAGGCGTACCTGCATTAAAGAGGGTAGGGGTTGCATGTGTAAACCACTTCTCTGAAAGCAAATTGTACGTTTCCAGTGCCTTATCTATATCATTCTGATGTATGCCCACCGCCACACGCATAAGCATATGCTGAGGACGCTCCACGATTTTTCCGTCAAGTTTTATAAGGTAGCTGCGTTCCAGCGTCTTAAAGCCAAAGAAGTCGTAGTTGAAGTCACGGCTATAATCTATGGCCGCATCCAGGCGGGCAGCATGTTTTTTAATTACACCATACACATCTTTCGAGATAAGAGAAGCATTTTCCCCTGTCTTCGGATCTATGAAAGTGTAAAGTCTTTTCATCGTATTAGAAAAAGACTGACTGGTTACCTTATGCAGGTTACTGATAGCTATACGCGCGGCAAGTATGGCAAAGTCAGGATGGCGCGTTGTCATCGATGCACATATCTCTGCTGCCAGATTGTCCAGTTCTACTGTAGACACACCGTCATAAAGACCAGCGATAACTTTGCGGGCAATATCTACAGGATCAATATATTGGCGATCCAGACCGTAGCATAGTTTTTCTATGCGGGCCGTTATTTTATCAAATTTGACACTTTCGCGTCTTCCGTCTCTTTTGACTACTAACATGCTTGAGGAATTGAGGGGATATTCGGTGTTTTTGTTAATGAATGTATCAAAAATCTTCGTCTAGCGAAAATTTCGGAACATCATTTTCCTTATCCTTCATAACGCCGGCTTTTTGATATTCGCCTACACGTTTTTCGAAGAAGTTCGTTTTGCCTTGCAACGAGATCATTTCCATGAAGTCGAAAGGATTTTTGCTGTTAAAGACTTTGTCACAATTCAGTTCACTCAACAGGCGATCAGCAACAAACTCGATGTATTGACACATCAGGTCGGCATTCATACCTATCAGGTTTACAGGTAGGGCGTCAGTTACAAACTCTTTTTCGATTTCAACGGCATTGGTTATGATCTCACGTACCGTTTCTTCAGGTAGTTTATTTATCAGGTGGTTGTTATACAAAAGACAGGCGAAATCGCAGTGGAGACCTTCATCCCTGGATATAAGCTCATTACTGAAGCTCAGCCCAGGCATAAGGCCACGCTTTTTCAGCCAAAAGATTGAGCAGAAACTGCCAGAGAAGAAAATACCCTCTACAGCGGCAAAAGCCACTATGCGCTCAGCAAATGATCCGTTTTCAATCCAGCGCAGGGCCCAATCGGCTTTCTTCTTTACACAATCAAGCCTGTCAATCGCATTAAAAAGCTGGTCCTTTGTTTTAGGATCTTTTATATACGTATCTATCAGGAGGGAGTAGGTTTCGCTATGTATGTTTTCCATAGCGATCTGGAAGCCGTAAAAAAACTTGGCTTCCGTGTACTGTACTTCATTGATGAAATTCTCCGCCAGGTTCTCATTGACAATACCATCGCTGGCGGCAAAGAATGCCAGTACGTGAGAGATAAAATGTCTCTCTCCGTCATTCAACGCTTCCCAGTCTTTCATGTCATGGCTTAGATCTATTTCTTCTGCAGTCCAGAAGCTGGCCTCTGCCTTTTTATAGAACTGCCAAATGTCATCGTGCTGAATAGGGAAAAGAACAAAACGGTTTTTGTTCTCCCTCAACAAGGGCTCGTCCTGATTTCTGCTCCGATCGGTCATATTGCCTGTTATTTTCTTACCTACTGAATGAATACCCGGGTAGATTGTTTCACAAACTTTGCCGGTAAGCTGGCTGGAGTTCTTGGTAATAGTTAAATACAAATAAAGCGAAAGACTCATTTATTATCAACGTGAAAAAAACAGGCCGCGAAAAAGTCCATAAATGGCGCTATTACAGGCCATTTGCTTTAAGTAAAATGATGTAAAGGACTGAAAATCAGAGTAAAAAAAACTTATCCACAATTGCAATGATGGCTCTTATCTGTCCTGAAAGGGGTTACGGCCCATATGGGAATCATGTCCTAAAAAGCCCATTGAAAGGGTCAGGTTTTGGCAGTATTTAAAAAATACAATTTTCATTTTCTGTTGATGGTGCCACGCTTGTATCTGAACTGTTAATTTTTTATTATTAAAAGTTTTACGTCCTGTTAAGAAGCTTACCTGAGTATGTTTTTGGTATTCCGGTGATCAATCAGTTTCCTTTCTGCCGGTCTGATTCATTATACCAGAACAAATAAAGTTACCCATTTGTAATTAGCTGGCAAAGTGTTATCTTTGCATTCCGTTTTTGGAAAAGGTATCCTAAAGCATTATTATAATGTACGCGATAGTTAACATAGCCGGAAAGCAGTTCAAAGTAACACAAGACCAATTCGTTTATGCCCCTAAAATGGCTGGCGAAGAAGGCGCTTCCGTAGAGCTAACCGATGTGCTGTTGGTAGATGGTGACGGCACAGTAGAAGTAGGTGCTCCCCTCATTAAAGGAGCTAAAGTTTCAGCCAAGATTCTCGGACACGTGAAAGGCGACAAAGTTGTTGTCTTTAAGAAGAAGAGAAGAAAAGGCTATAAGAAAAAGAACGGTCACAGACAGGAGTTCACTAAGCTTCTGATCGAAAACATTTCAAAATAAGATTAACCCATGGCACACAAGAAAGGAGCCGGTAGTACCCGTAACGGACGGGATTCGGAAAGTAAACGACTCGGTGTGAAAGTGTTTGGAGGACAGTATGCCAAAGCTGGTAACATCCTCGTTCGCCAGAGAGGTACTGTACACCACCCTGGTGACAACGTTTATCTTGGCAAAGATCACACCCTGCATGCAAGAATAGATGGCATTGTAACCTTCAAAAGAGGTCGCAAGAACCGTAGCTTTGTAAGCGTTCTGCCTGTAGAGGCCGAAGCATAAGCGATAGCATAAAATATACCCCAGGCACAGTCTTCACAGGCTGTGCCTTTTCGTGTTAGGTATAGTTAATTTAGTTAGCAGACTTTTGTCTTCCGGTAATAAGATAGCATAGCCTACATAATAATTAACAAAGAGGAGTGATAGGGTCTTCATTACCAGTCATGAAGCTACAGGTATACTATGGTTAAAATCACTAAAGCTAAGGAAGTTCTATTGCTCTATTTAGTTTGGTGAGCAAGCAGATCAGCGTTCGGAGATAATAGGAATAAGATAAGTGACACCCACTTCAACAGTTTGCACTTGAGTAAAAAGTGCCCGGGTCGTAGTACTGGTATCAATAAGGCTGCCTAAGGCCTGGCCGAATAGGAAATTAACCTGAAACAGACCGATTTGGGAGTCGAGTGAAAAACCACCTCCACCTTTTAATCCGAAGTTCAGTCTGTTATCAACATCAATGTCATATTGATAACGGATTAATTCATGGTCCTCGATGTCGCTTAAATTATCAGAAGCACTTAACGCATACCCACCGAATATGCCACCCTGGAGAAAGAACTTAAAATTACCCTTGCCAAATTGGAGGTGTGTCAGCCCCTCAACCTCAACATAATTAAGATTGGTGCTGAAGGACTGTCCATTATCCAATAATTGTGTCCACCCTTTGCCCGCGTAAAGTAAACCACCCTGAAACCCTACCGTCTGGTTGCTCATATGCCTGACAACTATCCCGCCCATATAACCGGGGTTAAACTCCTGGTTAATTGCAAAGTCACGGGCAAATCCGTTACCTGTTGCAAAAAGCTGATTTAACCCCACCCCTTGCCGTGTACCTATAGATATGCTTTGTGCAGATCCGGCCACAGGAAGTCCTATTAATAAAATGAGAAGGGCTAACAGTTGCTTCATATCCGGGAGAGGGTTTTAAAAGATAGGGGTGCTTCTTATTTCTTCGATGAAAGCAGGCAGCACGGCCGGTTCCAGAATAATGATAAATACCACTCCGAAGATTGCTCCCCAAAGGTGAGCATCGTGATTTATATTATCCCCTCCGCGACGTCCGGCATAGTAGCTGTAAATCATGTAGATAATACCGAAAATCCAGCCTGGAATAGGGATGGGTAGGAGTATGAGGGCTAGTTTTGCCGTAGGCATAAGCATGATGCTGGCAAAAAGCACGGAACTCACGCCTCCGGACGCTCCCAGACTGTTGTAGCCGGGGTTATGACGGTGTTTAACGTAGGTGGGAATGCTCGAAATAACTATACCTGCCAGGTATAGACCTATATAGAGCAAAGATCCAGTTACGCCAGGCATCATGCCCTGTAGTATGAATTCCACATTACTTCCGAAAAAGTAAAGGGTAATCATGTTAAACAGTAGGTGCCCCCAGTCATTATGAATAAAGCCGCTGGAAATAAAGCGGATGTACTCATTACGCTGATTAACCGTGTAAGGGTTGAACATCCATTTGTATTGCAGTTCCCTGTTTTGGAAGGCTAGCAGACTTACTACTACTGTAACTCCGATGATGGCGTATGTTAGTACAGGCGTCATTTATCTCGTTCGATCAAATAATTGGCCAAATATCGTAAATTTTGCTGCTTTTCCACGGAGATGCTCAGCTTGTCCAGAAGTGAGAAGGCTCCTTCGAAACACTCATCCATTTTCGCTTCCGTTTTTTCTTTGATATTAAGCTGATTGTATATCTTTTTTACGGCTTCCACCTTTTCAGCTTTATCAAAATCCTGCATAGTAAGCCAGTGCTTCAGTTCCTTTGCAGTTTCTTCATCTGCATCCTGGAGGGCAGTGATTAGTAAGAAGGTTTTTTTATTAGAGACGATGTCCCCTCCCTCTTGTTTGCCTACTTTTTCCTGTTCGCCAAAGACATCCAGCAGGTCATCTTTAAGCTGAAAGCCTACGCCGATCTGCTGCCCGAATTCGCGCAACAGTAGGCGGTCCTGTTCAGGAGCATTCCCCACAAGTGCCCCCAACTCAAGGCTGAAGCCCAATAGTACGGCTGTTTTGAGACGGATCATGTGCAGGTACTGGCCGATGGTCACATCTTCACGGGATTCGAAGTTCATGTCCATTTGCTGTCCCTCGCATACCTCTACTGCACACCGGTTAAATGCCGCCAAGCCAGTACGAAGCACTGCGTCCGGCAATGCCATAATCATTTCATAGGCCTTTACCATCATGACGTCACCGCTGAGTATGGCTATATTGGAACCGAATTTTTCATGAACGGTAGCCTCTCCCCTCCGTAAGGGAGCCTGGTCCATGATGTCATCATGCATAAGGGTAAAATTGTGAAAAACCTCAATAGCCATGGCAGGCCTGAGGGTTGTTTCCACGTTTCCGCTATACATGCTGGATGAGATCAGCGCAAGCACTGGTCTAAGGCGCTTTCCGCCCAATCCCATGATATACCTGATAGGCTCGTATAATTCGTATGGCTTTTCTCCGTAAGTCTGAGTGGCCAGCTCTCTGTTAATGCGGTCTATTAAGTCGACTAAGTCTTTGGTCATTGTTCGATAAGCTCCAGGTCGATGGTGCGCCTGTTTATGTCTGTGCCTGTTACACGCACCACCACATCATCACCCAAGGCGATGATCTTCTTATTGTTTTTGCCGATGATCCGGAAATTCGCCTCATCGTATTCGTAGTAATCGTCGCGAAGATCGGAAATACGTATCATACCTTCACATTTTGTTTCGGTAATTTCAACGTATACCCCCCACTCAGTAACACCAGAGACTATACCTTCATAAGGATGATCACCTGCCATCTCCATGAATTCCACCTGCTTATATTTAACGGAAGCCCTTTCCGCATCTGCTGCTCGTTTTTCACGGTCGCTGGAGTGCTCGCACCGATCTTCGTATTTATCCTTATTGACCGGTCCGCCATTATCCAGGTAATGCTGAAGTAAACGGTGGACCATCATGTCAGGGTAACGGCGAATGGGGGAGGTGAAGTGGGTATAATGGGGAAATGCCAGTCCGAAGTGACCTTCTTCCGCTGTGGAATATTTGGCCTTTGCCATGGTTCGGATAGCAAGTTGCTGCAGCACGTTCTGCTCAGGTTTCCCTTCTACCTCACCTATGAGTTGGTTTAGAGACTTGGCTATACCTGCCTCGTCGAGAGTCATTTTGTAGCCAAATTTCCTTGCGAACACGGAGAAGGTATTCAGTTTTTCAGTATCAGGAAAGTTATGTACCCGGTACACAAAGGGTAGCTTTTTCTTACCATCCTTTTTCTTGAAAATGAACTCAGCCACACATTTATTTGCCAAGAGCATAAAGTCCTCGATCATTTTATGGGCGTCCTTACGTACCTTTGGTACTACCTTCAGGGGTTTACCATTCTCATCAAGCACGAATTTTACTTCAGTGGTTTCAAAGGCGATGGCTCCTCTTCTGAATCGCTCCACCCTTAGTTTCAGGGCCAGCTCGTTCATGATGGTCAGCTCTTTTGCATAGTCACCCTCCAGCGACTCGATACGTTCTTGGGCTTCTTCGTAGCTAAACCTCCTGTCTGAGTGGATAACAGTGCGACCGAACCACTCTTTCTTAATGTGCCCTTCACCGTCCAGTTCAAATACGGCAGAAAAGGTAAGCTTATCTTCGTTAGGCCTAAGGGAGCAAAGCTCGTTACTAAGTCTCTCTGGAAGCATCGGAATGGTGCGGTCTACCAGGTAGACGGATGTAGCCCGTTCGTAGGCTTCATTATCCAGCACGGTATCAGGGCGTACGTAATGGGTGACGTCTGCAATGTGTACACCTATTTCGTAGTTGCCATTTTTAAGCTTTTGGATAGAAAGGGCATCGTCAAAGTCCTTGGCGTCTTCCGGGTCTACTGTAAATGTGGTGATTTTGCGAAAATCACGGCGGTTGCCGATTTCTTCTTTTGTAATTCCCGTTTTTATACGCTTGGACTGGGTCAGTACATTTTTAGGAAACTCGAAGGGTAGATCGAATTCAGCCATTATGCTGTGTATCTCCGCTTCATTATCACCGGATTTACCTAGAATCCTGGTGACCTCACCTTCGGGGTTTTTTCCTTTTTCCGGCCACTGCGTGATTTTTACCAGCACTTTATCGTCGTGCTTGGCTTTCATAGTCTTGCTGGCACTCACAAAAATATCGTGGTGCACCTTGCGGCTGTCAGGTACGACAAATGCATAGCGGGGGCTAAGCTCGATCTTACCTACAAATTCATCCTTTTTGCGCTCGACAATTTCTACAACCCGGCCCTCGTCATGCCGGCCTTTTTTCTGAGGGAACACCTGTACTTTTACTATGTCGCCGTCAAATGCAAAAAGCATATCCTCTGTTTTGACGTATATGTCCTCTTCCAGGCCTTCCACCATGATATAGGCGAAGCGGGAATTTACATAGTCCACGGTGCCTACTACCAGCTCAGGTTCACGTGATGTGCGCCAGCCTCCCCGGCCTACACGCTGCACTTTGCCAGCGCTTTCCAGTTGCTCCAGTGCAGACTGGGCCGCATCTTTACTGCGCTTATCTCGGTACTGTAGCTTGCGGAATATTTGTTTCAGGCTGAATGCAGCCCCCGTATTGGCGTCTAGTAGTTGTTGTATGCTGGTTCTTATCTGTCCGAAGGACTGTTTTTGTCCTCCTTTGTTGTTTTTTTTCTTCTTACTCATGTCAATGATAAAAAATTAGGGAGCAATTGATGTGTAAGGTATGCTCCGGCAGCGCTTTGGGAGAAAGGTGAACCCTTTGAGTTTCGGGTCGTCCTGATAAAGGCTGCTTTGTATAGAAATGAAATGTCGGCTGTCCTTTGACAGCCTGCTATATTCGAAAATAGAAAAAGCCCTAGTCGGCTTTCGCCATTTTTCTCCTGATCTGTGTTTTACGGATATCTTCAAGATCACCCTTGGGAATGGCGTTAATTAGTTTACGAGTATACTCCTCTTTCGGATCGCGATAAAGTTCATCAGGGTAGCCGCTTTCTACGATCTTACCCTTATTCATAACCAGTATCCTGTCGCTGATGAATTTAACAACAGACAGGTCATGAGATATAAATATGTATGTAAAGTTATAAGTTTCTTTCAGTTTATTTAAAAGGTTCAGCACCTGAGCCTGTACAGACACATCCAGCGCCGATACAGATTCGTCACAGATGATAAACTTAGGGTTGAGGGCCAATGTTCGTGCAATGCAAATTCTTTGGCGCTGTCCGCCTGAAAATTCGTGGGGGTAACGGGTAAAATAATCGCCTTTGAGGCCTACGGTTTCGAGTAATTCTATCACGCGGTCCTTACGCTGCCTATTGTTTTCTAATACGCCGTGGACGCGCATGGGCTCCATGATAGCCTCTCCAACAGTGATTCTGGGGTTGAGAGAACTATAGGGATCCTGAAAGACTATTTGCATCTCCTTGCGAAGACGGCGCATTTCCTCACGACCCAGCTTATTAATATTACGCCCCTCGAACAGTACTTCACCTTCTGTAGCCTCGATTAACCTGAGGATACTGCGCCCCAGGGTGGTCTTACCACAACCTGACTCACCCACCAGCCCCAGGGTCTCGCCAGGGTAAACTTTGAAGCTTACGTCGTCTACTGCTTTTACAAACTCCTTTGGTTTGCCAAAGAAGGGTTTATCCAAGGGGAAATAGGTTTTTAGGTTGCGAACCTCCAGAATGGGGTCCTGTTCTTTCAGTTTTTTATTACGCTCCGAGAGGCTCTCTTCAGTTTCCACATTCAGCAGAATGGCCTCACCCACGGAGTTGTATTTCTTTTCGGTCATGTTCCCTTCCGTATCTGTATCCATGAAATCTGATACAGTGGGCAGAACCTTGAGCCGCAGGTCCAGTCGTGGACGACATGCAAGCAAGCCTTTGGTATAAGGGTGCTGAGGGTTTGCGAAAATATCCCAAACGGTTCCCTGCTCTACTATTTTACCATGATACATAACCAATACCCGGTCGGCAATTTCAGCAATCACGCCAAGATCATGGGTAATGAAAATAATGGAAGTCCCTTTATCATCGCGCAGTTTGCGCATGAGATTCAGGATATTTGCCTGTACGGTTACGTCCAGGGCTGTAGTAGGCTCGTCAGCTATGAGGATGCTGGGATTACATGACATAGCCATGGCAATCATTACCCGCTGCTTTTGTCCGCCACTAAGCTCATGAGGGTAACTTTTAAATATTTTCTCAGGCCTGGGAAGCTGTACCTGACTGAAAAGGTCTATGGTGAGGGCTTTTGCCTCTCTTTTACTTACGTTCTGATGAAGCAAAATTGCTTCCATCACCTGGTCTCCGCAGGTAAATACGGGGTTGAGGGAGCTCATGGGCTCCTGGAAGATCATGGAAATATCATTACCACGTATCTTTCTCATGTTTGCAGGACTGGCGGTGGCCAGGTCTATCTCCCCGAGTGATGGTGACTGAAAGGTCATCTCGCCCCCGGTTATTCGTCCGGGAGGGTTAGGTATAAGCCTCATGAGAGATAAGGAGGTAACAGACTTGCCTGAGCCGGATTCTCCTACTATTCCTACGGTCTCGCCACGGTTAACGCTGAAGCTGATACCGTCAACAGCCTTCACTATACCCCTGTCAGTATAAAAGGCTGTCTGAAGGTCGTTTACTCTGAGAATCTCTTTAACGTTACTTCCTGTCGAAGTCATTCGGCTTAATTAATTTATCCGGAAAAAGTTTATCTGGCAGCCGGTCCGGTTATCGCACAACCAGGGTAAGGCCTCGCAGTTACCAGAACCGCCTTGCAATCAAGGATTTTGAGACCTGTACATTCAAAAATAGAAAAACAAATCCAAGCTATAAAATGGCTATGCTACTGCGGATGTAATTTAAGAAAGAAGCCTGTCAGGAAATTAACGTAGTTTAATCTACAAAAACGATTTTGTCCGGTTGAATATCAGGGAGGCAATTCATCTTCAAAAATACTCTGGCGGTAACGGCCACATCTTCCATACAATACTTTTTTATGGCAGCCAGTTCCTTTCGCCGATAATATGCTTCATTTACCTGACTGCCATCCAGGGCGGATTTACTGCTTTCCACATCAAAAATAGCGGCCAGAAGATCCAGACTCGTGAAGTTTTTCCTGTCACCAAACTTCCACATTTCCATAGTATCCAAAAAGGCAACTTCCCAGGGCTTTTTACCCGCTACATCAAGAATATGAGGGAGAGGGATGCCATTGACAAGCATCCGGCGACTTAGGTAAGGAAAATCAAACTCTTTACCATTATGACCACACAAAAGCAGGTTTTTACGGGCTGATTTTTCAAGTAATCCTTTAAAAGCCAGTAGGAGGGCGGCTTCATCATCGTCTGCCAGGCCTTTAACCCTCAGCCCGAAAGGTCCGGAACCTTCCTCCTGCGTTATGTACCCGATGGCAATAGCTACTACTTTGCCAAACTCGGAAAAAATGCCTGCTTTCCGGAAGAAAAACTCTGACTGGGAGAGCTCTTCCTCATTTTTGATGATTGAAGCCTTTTTATCCCACAGCTTTTGTAGCCGGGGGGGCATAAGCCCGTACTCCTCTACACAGGATACTGTTTCTATGTCGATGAAAAAGATGTCTTTAAGTTGAGAGACTGGAAACATGGCAGGCAGTAGCTATTAGGTTGGGGTCAGGAGTGTGTGATGCCTTCCAGATCCAGCTCTGGTATTGGCCCCACGTTTTCTTCGTCAAAACTTCCGGGCACAAAAATGAACTTTTTGTCATATATCTGGCCGTTTACATAATAGCTCACCCAGAACTCATTGGAAAGATGAAAAACAGCTTCATCTACTGGCTCTATCATGGCATAACTTCCGCCTTCAAGGCGATCGATCATATGCCTGAGGGTACTGGTTTTCTGTGGCTGTCCGTCTTTTTCCCCGTAACCTTTTGTTATTATGAGTACAGTCTCCAGCGGTTCACTGTTCTTATTGATAATGTAGGAACGCCACTCCAGTTGACCTCCTTCGTTCTGTTCACGTGCTACGGCAAGAATTACGTTTTCTACAGGCTTGAATGATATATCCTTTTTCATGTAAAAATGCGCTAGGGTTTTGACGTCAGGTCAGTTTGTCTCTGTACATACACCATTCCGAACAGGTCACGGATATGGTTTTTCAGGATATCCTCGGTCTCCTTCATGTCAATGGTCTTACCCATCTCAGCCTTAAGGCTTGTTACGGCTTTGTCATCAATACCACACGGTACTATATTTTTAAAGTACTCCAGGTCAGTATTAACGTTAAAAGCAAACCCATGCATGGTCACCCAGCGGCTGCTCTTTACGCCCATGGCGCAGATTTTTCTCGGATTAGTTTGCTCTACATGGTCCAGCCAGACACCTGTCAGTCCCTCAATCCGTCCGGCGCTTATACCATACTCCTTAAGGGTAAGTATGACAGCTTCTTCAAGAAACCGGAGGTATTTATGGATATCGGTAAAGAAGTTTTCGAGATCGAGAATAGGATACCCTACTATCTGCCCCGGTCCATGATAGGTAATATCGCCGCCGCGGTTAATCTTGTAGTAAGTAGCATGCACTCTGTCCAGACCGGCACTGTCCAACAGCAGGTGGTCTTCCTTACCGCTTTTACCGAGGGTATAGACATGGGGGTGCTGACAAAAAAGCAGGTAATTATCAGTGGCCTGTTCATTACCCGGGTTTTTCCTGTTTTCAATTTTTTGATTGATCACAGATTGGAAAATACCCGTCTGATAATCCCAGGCCTCCTGGTAATCCATCAGACCAAGATGTTGAAAGCAGACGTCTTTATTGATAATACGATTCACACCTTAATTTCAGGGGATATATGATTCCAGAATTTCAGGGGATATATGATTCCAGCAATCTGGCTTCCTTTTCCGTGGTAAGGGTAATGCTTTTAAACACAGCGGGGATTAGCATACTATGCCCTTTACTTAGCAATACTTCATACTCATCTGCTTTGATGGTGGCCGTGCCCTCAGTACATACGAGAATGACAAAACTGTCCAGTTTTTCGTATGACCTGGTAAGGCTCTTCTCCAACTCAAGCACATTGGTGCAAAAATAGGGACATTCCGCGAGCTTTACCGGTTTATTTTTTTCTTTACGGTAAGGGTTACGATAGGTATCATATTGCTTAAAGTCTATGGCATCCAGCGCCTGTTCGGTATGTAGCTCCCGTTTGTTACCCTGGTCGTCTGTACGGTCAAAGTCATAAATGCGATAAGTAATATCACTGGTTTGCTGTATCTCCGCCAATAATATGCCTTTGCCTATAGTATGGACCCGCCCTGCAGGAATGAAAAATGTATCTCCTGCACGGGCTTCTTCACGGTTTAAAAGTTCTTCTATTCTGCCGTTATTGAAGTGCTCCAGGTATGTCTCTTGATCAAGTGGCTGATTAAAGCCGGTGGTGATCAGGGCATCTTCATCAGCCTGAATGATGTACCACATCTCGGTTTTACCCTTGCTATCATGTCTTTCAGCCGCCAGCTTATCATCCGGGTGTACCTGGATCGACAGGTCTTTATTGGCATCCAGGAATTTTACGAGCAGTGGAAACTCCTCTCCGTGTTTTTCATAAACTTTATGGCCCACCAGGTCGCCCTGATAGGTTCGTATTAATTCCTGAAGGTTTTTTCCCTCAAGGGGGCCGCTGTTTACTACTGATACGTCACCTGTAACGCCGCTTATTTCCCACGACTCCCCACAATTAGGGAGTGCGCCGAAATCTTTTTCAAGTACAGTTTTTATCTTTTGTCCTCCCCATATCTTGTCTTTATATATCGGGGTAAATGTAAGGGGATATAGCTTTGTCATTATTTACTCGTTTTCTTCATGCTTTTGAAGGCATTGATCAACCCATTAGTGGAGCTGTCGTGTGAGGTCACATGCTCATCATTTTCCAGTTCAGGTAGCACCTTTTTGGCCAGTTGCTTGCCTAGTTCCACTCCCCACTGATCAAAACTGAATATATTCCAGATAACACCCTGAACAAAGATTTTATGTTCATACATAGCGATCAGCATGCCCAAAACCTTCGGTGTCAGTTTGGTGAAGAGGATAGAGTTGGTTGGGTTATTTCCTTTAAATACCTTATAAGGAGAGAGCTGGTCTATTTCTCTTCTGTCCATACCCTTTTCCCTTAGCTCGGTTTTTACCTCCTCCAGTTCGCGCCCATTCATAAGGGCTTCTGTCTGGGCGAAAAAGTTAGAGAGCAGCTTTACATGATGGTCACCGATGGGGTTATGGGTTTGTGCGGGGGCCAGAAAGTCACAGGGAATCATTTTAGTGCCCTGGTGAATTAATTGATAGAATGCATGCTGCCCATTGGTGCCTGGCTCACCCCATATGACCGGGCCGGTCTCATAAGTCACCGGATTTCCGTCTCTATCCACATATTTGCCGTTGCTTTCCATATCTCCCTGCTGAAAATATGCAGGGAAGCGATGCATATACTGATCGTAAGGCAACAAAGCGTGGGATTGAGCATTAAAAAAATTGTTATACCAAATACCCAGCAGGCCGAGTATTACGGGGATGTTATTGCGAAAGTGGGTATGGCGGAAGTGCTCATCCATTTCGTGGGCGCCGTCCAGCAACTCACGATAGTTTTCGAAGCCTATCGTGCAGGCAATAGAAAGGCCGATGGCAGACCAGAGGGAGTATCGACCGCCTACCCAGTCCCAGAAGCGGAACATGTTTTCGGGGTCTATACCAAAGTCCTCCACGCCTTCACGGTTGGTGGAAATGGCTACAAAGTGCTTTTTAATATGTTCTTTATCCCCCGCGGATTTAAGGAACCATTCCCTGGCAGTTTCTGCATTGGTCATGGTCTCCTGGGTGGTAAAGGTCTTTGAGGCGATCATGAATAGGGTAGTTTCAGGATCAAGCTTTTTAAGTGTTTCGGCTATATGGGTGCCATCCACATTACTCACAAAGTGAGCTTGTATATTATTCTTTTTATAGGGGCGTAATGCTTCGGTAACCATAACGGGACCGAGGTCAGAACCCCCTATTCCGATATTGACAATATCTGTAATAGCCTTACCACTGTATCCTTTCCATTCGCCATTTAGCAGGCTGTCACTGAAGCGTTTCATCTGATCCAGCACGGCATGTACTTCGGGCATTACGTTTTTGCCATCTACAAAAATGGGGTCTTCGCTGCGTCGCCTCAGGGCTACATGCAACACGGCTCTATGCTCTCGCTTATTGATTTTTTCCCCTCTGTACATCCTTTCGATGGCATCGGCCAACTTGGCTTCCTCGGCCAGTTGAAGGAGCAGGTCCATGGTTTCACCTACAATCCGGTTCTTAGAGTAATCCACCAGAATGTCATCCAGTCGTATTGAAAATTTGCCAAACCGGTCTTCATCAGAGGCAAACAGGTCTTTCATGTGGATATCCTGCATGAATTCCTGGTGCTTTTTCAGTTTTTGCCAGGAGGTGGTAGTGGTGGGGTCGATATTGATCAGCATAAGGCCAAAGTACGTTTGTTAAGCGCAATTTTAAAGAAAATTCCCGGGGATGGCCCTTTGGCTTGTCTGGCTCGCTTAATCCAGTGAGGTGCAAAAGGACAGAATCAGGGCTGCCGGGTTTCATTACTACATAGTCACTTGGTATTTTTACCCCGATAATAAAAAAAAGTTTACTCATGCAAAGGAAAAAAGCTGGTACCCTTGATATAGGAGCGGATGGGGAGCATTTGGCTGAATCTTTCCTTAAAAAGAAGGGTTACCGTGTATTAGATCGTAACTTCCGGTACAAGCGCGGTGAAATTGACCTGATCGTTCAAAAGGATAATCTAATTGCATTTGTTGAGGTGAAGACTCGAAAAAATAAGGTGTTTGGAAACCCTGAAGAGTTTGTGAGCGATGTGCAGGCAGAACGCATTATGGAAGTGGCTGAATATTTCATTCACAAACACGCCTGGGCTCATTTGATTCGCTTTGATATTGTGGCAATTACTCAAAAACCGCGTCTTGAGATCGTGCATCTTGAAGATGCAATTGCCTGATAATCACCTAAAAACATGGTTTTGCTGATTTTGGATAGGATGTTTTTAAGATTCGTCAGGAGATTTGCCCAGTTACATCCGGTGATTCTACTGATTTATCTAAAGACCTCAATATTTTCTAATGGCTAATTGCTATAGAAACAAAAGCTGCGTAATTTAGATATCGTAAAACTAAACAAAACCTATTTCTGCTTAATCGAATCGAGTTCTCTACCTACCTAACACCTCAGACTTAGTACTCATTCATCATTTTATTTAAAAACACACGTATGAAAATGGTTAAACTTTACAGTGAGGTGGAGATTATTTCCCGTCCTGCCCAATCCGTTCTGCTGGGTGGGGACACAACTTCCGGAGGATCAACCGGGAGCAGTAGCGAAGAGGAGGATCCGCCATGGATTTATCCTAATAGCGGAACACAGGGTGCATACAACCCTATTGATTACAGTGGTTAATTGTTGACCTGTAGTATTTTATTTAGAATAGTGAAAATATGAGATCTGTACTTCCAGCTATTTTTCTTCTCATAATTTTTGCCTGTTCAGAAAAGGAGGACGTTGATATTGAGACGTCCTCTTTTTCCCAACAACAGGTAGACCTTATCCTGGAAGAGGCCAAAGAAAACCGACACACCTCCCCTGAGCTAGCTGCCCGCCAGGCTGTAGAAGCCTTGGGCCAGGCCGAATCCTTCAACTACATCCGTGGTAAGGTGCAGGCACATAACCTGCTTGCCAGCCTGTATGCGCTAAAACTTAACGACCACCAAAAATCACAGGAGCATCTCAATGCATATGAGATGCTGATCAGCCAGATGGACGATCTGTCCGATCATGCTGACTTTAATTATAATAAAGGACTGGGTCACTACAAGGCCGGTAACTACGAAATGGCTAGCAGCTACCTGCATAAGGCCATGGCTTATTTTGAAGAAACTGGTCTGGATGAGAAAGCGGCTTTCTGCAATTATTCTCTCGGGCTTATTAACAGACGCCTGGGGCTTAATGACCGTGCTATTGAATACTACACCAAAGCCCTCGATCTGCTCCCACAAGCTTCTCCCGGCAGTATCCGTGTGGATATCCTTAATGCCATAGGACTTTCCCGCTACGATAATCATGATTACTATGGAGCGGGTAAGGTATTTGATGAGGCTCTCAAGCAAAGTCGTAAAATCAATTATGCTAAGGGAGAATTGGTGTCTGCTAACCAATTAGGCCTTGTGAAGCTATCCATCGACGACTTTCAGGCGGCCGATTTTTACCTGGATCAGGCGATGCAACTTGCTTTGAAAGAAGGCAACTCACTATACCAGGGCAATGCGGCTCTCAACATGGGCTTCCTTGCCGAAAAGCAATATCAGTTTGAGCTGGCGGAAGAGCAATATCAAGTGGCCAGAGAAATATTCTTTACTGCTGGCCGGCTGGATAAGGTAATGTCAGTATACAGAAACCTGTCTTACCTTAATCTTCAGCAAAAGAACTACAGCGAAGCACTTGCTTATGCCAATGAAGGTCTGGCGCTAGAAATTAACAATAATGAGGATCGGCAGGCCTTGCTTTCTCATGCAATCGATGCTTACAAAGCTGCCGGGGACTATGAGTTGGTAGCTGGCTTGCAGGAGAAACTCTACGACCTTAGAATAGCGGTGGCTGATGACAAGCGTCCGGTTGAGATCATGAGACTGCAAAAGCAATTAGAGACTGACTTAGCTGAAAAGAGGCGTCGTGAGCAAATGGCCCGTATGGAGCTGGCAATGATGGAGCTTAAAACCCGTAATACGGTGTATGCTTCTCTAGGTCTATTCCTTATACTGGTTATCGGAGCTGCGGTGTTCTCCTACCGTTTTGTTAAAAGGACCAACGATTTTATGCAGTGGTTTCGCTCACGAACCGAGAGCATGCTCGAGTCCAGCAAATAAGATTTTATAGAATTATCTGCGCATTCGCTTCGGGCCATACCAAAGCCAAAAACCCGAAATGACGAACATAGTTAATGCCAGGCCGGTGACCGTACTATAAAACACCTTGAAAACACCCCCCGTCCCTAGCAGGTCATCAATATAACTTCCGTCATGAATGCTTTCCACAAGGTCCGCTACCCGCGGGCCTTTGTGCAAAATATGGCCAGTGATTCCATCTACCTGCACTTCCATGTTACCCTCCTTAAACCTGAATTTGGCCATGCCCTTTTCCGGCCGTACATCAATTCTATCCAGTGAATAGGTGCCATCAGGTAAAGCGGCATATGCTGTAAGCTGGAGGGAATCCAGGGGTAGCCACTGTGCAAGGGACCCCGCTGTGCCCCGGCGCGTTTCGGGCATTAGTAAATCTCCGCTGTTCTTCTTCCAGCCCAGGAGGACCGAGGTAATACCAATAATGAAAAGAAACACAAAAAGGGCTACCCCGCTATAACGGTGCACCTTTCGAAACCTTCTGATGACGGTGGCTTTTCTCTTTCGCTTTTCTCGTTCTTTCTCACTCATGCGTCATGTATCCGATGCCCCGAATATGTAGTATTCGGGTAATAATAAAAAAGCAATTTGGGATAGCTGGCCCGATATGTATATTAGTCGGGGCAATAATTATGCCTTACAAAGTTGATATGCCAGAAATCCAGGTAGTTTCAAGAATAGCACCAACGCCCAGTGGCTTTTTGCACAAAGGCAATGCCTTTAACTTTTTGCTCACCTACCTGCTGGTAAGATATCATAACGGCAAACTTTGGCTTAGAATAGATGATATTGATGATGCCCGTTCCCGGCCGGAGTTTATTGAAGATATATATGATACGCTGGACTGGTTAGAGATGCAGCCGGATTTTGGCCCCTCAGGGCCGAAAGAGTTCACCACAAAATATAGCCAGCAACTACATATGGGAGAATACCGGCAGGCTGTGGAAAGCCTGCTGTCCAGGGGCCTGGCTTATGCCTGTAAATGCTCCCGCAAACAAATTAAGAGGCTTTCCAGGAACGGAATATATCCTGGTACCTGCCGCTTGACTTCTGACAAAGCATTTTCTGTACCCCATGCTATCAGATGTGCCCTGGGGGAAGAGGCTAGCCGGGTAGAGGTTCCTTCTTATGAAGAGAGTAGTCTCGTTTTGGTTAACCTGAGGCGGGAAATGGGCGATTTTGTGCTATGGCGTAAAGATAATGTAGCGGCCTATCAGGTGGCCAGTGTTTGCGATGATATACGTATGGGTACAAATTTGCTGGTAAGAGGTGAGGACCTGCTCCTGTCCAGTGCTGCTCAGCTATGGCTATCTGGTCACTTGGCTGAGGAGGGGTTGCAGAAGGCCAGCTTTATCCACCATAGCCTGCTGATGGAGGCAGATAACCGGAAACTTTCCAAATCTGAAGGGTCACTATCATTAAAAGCGATGCGTGAAGAGGGGTTGTCTTCCGGAAGTCTTCTGAAGGACTTTTGCAGGTGGATGAATATGCCATTTGACCAACCGGCTGATTTACAAGAATTGGCTGAGGCATTTGCTGAATGGTTCGGTCAAAGCGGCCGGTTACCTTGAGTCTGATTTGAAAGTAATTCTCAATCCTGAGGGTGATAAGGCAAAAAACCTGTATTATTAAATTGGTCTGAACATTATGCCGTAAAATCGCTTCGTCCTTATTAAATAAAAAACATGAAAACTGAGGCAATACTCAGGGTTGTATTTCGCGTGCTGGCTTTATTTATTTTGTTAGCCACCCTGGTCCCCTTACTTACCTCTGAAGAGTGGTTTATAAGGGCTTTTGATTTTCCAAGGCTTCAGTTTGCCGGCCTCACGGTTATTACGATAGGGTTAATGTACTCGCTGGAGTACCATCACAAAAAAAGGGCAAAAGTATGGCTGCTCTTACTACTCGTGGCCTTCTGCTACCATGGCTATAAAATTTACCCTTATACCAAGCTATCGCCATTCCAGACACTGTATACTGAAAATGACCGCATGGATACGGTTTCTTTTGGCGTACTGGTGAGCAATGTACTGCAAACTAATACAGACTATGACCGCCTATTAGAACAGGTGGAGATGAAAAGTCCGGATGTGGTGCTGGTACTGGAAGCAGATGCAGGGTGGGAAAAAGGGCTTTTAGCGCTTGAGGATAATTTTCCCTACACAATAAAGATGCCTCTTGATAATACCTATGGCATGTTGATGTACTCGCAACTGCCTGTGAAAGATGGTGAGGTTCGCTTTCTGGTGGAGCATGATATACCCTCTATCCATGCCCAGGTACAATTACGAAACAATAGCTGGTTTACCTTTTACGGGGTTCACCCCAGGCCGCCTGCACCCGGCGAGTCGGATGATAGCAGGGAGCGTGATGCGGAGATAGTAATGATCGGTAAAAAGGCCAGTGAGGAAAGTCGTGCGGTGATCGTGGCCGGAGACTTTAATGACGTGGCCTGGTCTGCTACTACCAGGCTGTTTCAGGAAGTAAGCGGCCTGCTTGATCCCAGGATCGGGCGGGGTTTTTATAATACCTTTCATGCTAAAAATGTATTGTTTCGCTGGCCCCTGGATCATATTTTCCATTCTAAAGACTTCAAGCTTATCCGCATGGAAGTGCTTGAAGGCATAGGGTCTGACCACTTTCCCATTTATGCGGAATTTAGCTATGAACCTATAGAGCAATACGAACAGGAGTCGGTAGAAAAAGACGACAGCACTGATAGGGAGGCTGAGCAAACGATTCAGGAAGGGCTAAAGGATGAGGAAGATGATTAACCTCAGGTAAATTTTCTTTTGATGATAAAGAATAACAGGCCCCCAACTGCTGTAATGAGTCCTATCCACATAACGTATAGCCATAAACCGGTTCCGGTATGGGTGAGGCTGGTATCCAGTGGGGCCCATTTGCCGGTATGGGTGAAGGCTGCCCAGTAGTAGGGGTGGGCCATGATATCTTCGCCCATTTGAATTTGCCGTAGTTTGGCCGCTTGCAATGCCTTATCCTTTGGTAGGGTGTTTTGCCCCATTAGTTCTTCATAAAATTTGACCATAAGATCAGAAGTAGCACAGTCGTCTACAGGCCATAAGCTGGTAACGAGACTGGGTACACCGGCATAGGCGAGACCTCTGCCGAGGCTCATGACACCTTCTCCGGCAATAAACTCTCCGCTACCTGTATTGCAGGCGCTTAGTACAGCCAGTTGGGCATTTAACCGGGTTCCATACAGCTCTGATGTGGTGATGTAATCATCCGCCAGATAGATGCGGTTCAAGGCCGGGTCGTGAGGATCCAGACAGGCATGTGTAGCAAGGTGAAGAATGCTGTAATAGGGGGCTAGTTCCTGGAAAGTAGTTCTGGTAGCTTCCAGACCCTGGAAGAGGTCGCCTGAAGCCATTTGCAGGATTTTATCGGACTCTGTGTCAGAGCAGGCCAGTGCATAAAGCCTGCCCTGGTTACAATCCAGAGTGGTATTTCCGCCCCTTTGAGTGCTATTTCGCACGAAGGGGGCATAGATACCGATTCCTTTCTGAGCGTAATTTGCACCGTCGGCGGCAGGGGTAAGGAGCAGGCTGGCGGAGTAGGCATAGCTGACAGTATGAGACCGGAGCAGGTAGGGAAGGTTCCGGTACAGGCTTTCTTTATCAGTGGTCGGAAGGGATGTGATCAGACTTTCAAAGGGGAGGAAGTTCAGGCTTCCGTCAGGGACGATGACAAGCCGGCCGCTGCTGGCCTTGAGCTTTTCAACTAGAGGCCCCATAAGCTTAAGAAAAAGTCGGTGGCTATGACTGATATATGCTGCTGACTGCGCCGCAGCTTCCTCTCTCCGCATGGCCGGAGGCCGGGAGATTATCTGCAGATATTGTGAAATTGCGGATTGAAGTGTGTCCGGATGTCCCACAGAAAAGATGCCTTCCTCAGTGGCACTAAGCCAAATGCCCCAGGTCTGGTCTATCCCTATAAAATACTCCACGAAGAGGTCCTCCGGCCCCAGCAGGTGTTTTCGAATACTGTCTGTATCCAGTACTTCGGTGGTGTATCGTTGCCTGTAATATACTGGAGTGGCCTCTCTGAGAAGAGGCATCAGTGAATCACGGGCTTGTTGAAGCCGGAATATTTTTTCCTGCCATACATTCTGTTTATCGCGGGCAGTTTCCCTGGCCAGCTTTCTCCGGAAGAGGGCCATTTGGCTATTTACCTTTTCCTCATAGAATAAAAGGGTGTCTAAATAGTCATTATCCAGCGCGGCAATGGCCTCCAGAGTAGTTTCCAGTAGCTTGACTGACTTGTTTTTTTCTGCAAAAGCGAGGGCATTTTTTATAAAGTTATCATCTCCTGTCTGTTCATACTTTCGCCTGGCTGTTTGTATGCCTGTCTCGAGAACGGGGTGCGCTGCCTGGCTCCAGGCCACACCTGACTCATCGGTGGCGAGGTTCTGTCTGATCTGGTCCAAAAGGGCTATTGCCTGGTTGCATATCTGCAAGGCTTGGTGAGTATACTGATCATCACTTTCTGCCAATGCCATCAATATCTGTGCTTTCTGCCTGAGGGCATGCCAGCCGGCAACCTGGCTCAGGCCCTGACGGCCCGGCGATACAGCCTCCTTGTTTATAGCAGGTAAGGCGATCATTATGGCGCTGTCGGCCAATGAAAGAGCCTTTTCGGGATCGCCACATCTATTGAAAAGCCGGGCCAGGTCTGTATAAATGGTTGCCTGGTAGGGGTGACCTTTTCCGAACTTCTGCTTATGCAGTGCCAGGCTCTGCAGCAGGCTGCCTTTTGAGTCAGTATACTGCCTGTTTTTTAGTTGAATCACGCCTTGTGTGTGCCAGGACAGTGGGTCGTCTTCCCAAATACCGGGCAGGTGGGTACGCGCTTCAGTAATTACCTGAGCGGCACTATCAAAGTGCTCAAGTTGCAGGTAGCAGGCTGTCAGGTTATTGTAGGCGTCGGCCAGCTTTCTCTTGTCAGTTTGTTTATTAGCCTTTGAATAATGGCGGATACTTTTTTTAAGTGAACTCACAGCCTCCTGAACCTTGCCCAATCTTCTTAGGGCCAGCCCCATGTTATTATATGCAGTGGCCGTAACTGACAGGCCGGCGACAGTGTCTCTCGCAAGGCCTTGCCTAAAGTAAGAAACCGCATAGGCATACTCTCCTTTTTCAAGATAGATGGCACCGGTATTTACATAGTAGGGGAGGAGTTCATCTTGCTCTGCTGCTTCTGCGCGTTTCAATACCCGCAAGCTTACATCCAGTGCCTTATCATAATCACCGGTAACCTGGTATAATACGCCCAGGAGCTGATCGCATGTGGTGAAGATCTCGTGCGGAGGTGGAAGGTTGTCTGTAGCCAGGCTTCGAGCGGTAACCAAAGCGCGTTCCATGGCAGGTATGTCTTGTTGATAGTATGCACATACCGCAAGGCCTACATAAGCATAGGCTGTGATAGCGGGGGCACTGGCGGTTTCGGATAGCTTTTTAGCCTTTGAAAACTGGGGTTTGGCCTCTTCTGCGCGCCCCAGGCGGAGATATGCTTCTGCCAGGAGTAAGTGCCCTTTGGCTCTCCACCAGATGTGGGTTTCTGTGTCAGATAATGTGGGGCCAAGCAGGGTAATGACCTGCTCAGGAGAGTCGCTAAGCGTGCCGGCTCTTGCTATGGTAAGTGCCTGTTTTATTCCCTCATTTTTACTGGAAAGGGGGAGTTTCTCTGTAAGGAAATTAAAAGCTTTTTGCGCTGATTCATCTTCCATGATGATCATCGCATTGAAGAGCACGGAATCGGTCACAGTTGAGCTCTTTAGCTCCCAGACTATTCTTGCGTAGGAAAAATGAACATGACAGACTATGCAATATGTAAAGAACAGTATCCGGATGACTGAAATGTATCTCATAAACCTGTAGCAGAAGGCAATTAAGGTAGAGAAGGTGAATTTATAAAGATGGATTAACAGAATGAAAAAAAGAGAGCAAAGGCCCTCTTTTTGTATCTATGCGATTTAGTTAGGTTTTTTTTGGTATTTCAGCTTTACCTTTTTCAGATACTCCTTTTGAGAAGCAGGGTAACTGAAAGGAACAGTAAGCAGAAGGTTTTGATGGCTGCTCCCCTCCATGCTCCATTTTAGCCGGATGAGCGTCAGGGCGTCATCGGGAATATCATTGTAGTCAACCGTAATGTAAATGGGGGTGCCAGAAGGAGAAAGAGTGAGGGGACCAAAGGTTTCGGTGAATAACAGTTCTTCGGCCGAATTAATAAAATCGGCGATTATGGTTACCTTACCTGCATTACCAGAAAGAGAGGCCAGTTCAAATGGGAATTTAACCTTGATGATACCGCCAGGTGTATTTTCGAGGTCATCATCTGAAGGAGGTCCTCCTGACGAAACAACAATTACATACGGGTCGCCTTCTTCTAATGGTGGCACACCTACATTTTCCTTATCATTTAGCATACTTGGTAATTATTTGTTTGGATAGATTTCGCCTGTGTGGAAGGGCTTAATTTACTACCTTTATCCGGAAATCTTCACATTTTCGAATAACTTAAAGTCAACTGGGAACCGCCGGAATCACAGGCCGGGCCCCGTAAGTCATGGCATCGACCTGAATGAGAGTAAACTATTCAAGAGAAGAAATAATGAGCGGGCTCGCATCTGGTGACGAGAAGAGCGAGAATCGGTTTATGACCTACCTATACAATGAGTACTATGGGCTTATAGAATCTTTTGTGATGAAAAACAGCGGCACGAAGGATGATGCATGCGACGTATTTCAGGATAGTCTGATCGTGCTATATCACAAGGCAAATGATGGAGGTTTTGAACTCTCCTGCTCAGTAAAGACCTATCTTTATTCAGTCAGCCGTAATTTATGGATGGATAAACTACGTCAGAATTCCAACAGAGCCAGACTGCTTGATGATCATGAGTTTGAAAAGGTGCAGGAGAGTGATATGAATGTGTTACTGGAAAATGAGCGTTCGGAAATCGTGGCTTCCCTGCTTAAAGAGCTGGGAGATAAGTGCAGGTCCGTACTTACGCTGTTTTATTATCATAAAAAAAGCATGAAAGAGATAGCGGGGACGCTTGAAATGGCAAGTGAGGCAGTCGCCAGAAATAAGAAGCATGCCTGCCTGAAGAAATTTCGTGATATGATCGGTGAAAATGAATCGCTTAAGCAGTTGTTATATTTTTAGCGGCTATACAATCAAGTAGACACGTACTGATAATATTTTTTTATGAAGACTAATCAACCATCAGAGAAAGACGTACGAGTCGACCGCTATGTGCAAAATAAAATGACCGGTGCAGAAAGAAAGGCCTTTGAGCAGGAAATGCACGCAGATTCAGACATGCGAAGCGAAGTAAACCTGCGGACGGCATTACGGGACGGCATAAAAAAACAGAAGAACGACTCTCTGCGATCCAGGCTAAGGGACATACATCAGGAGGTGATCAGTGCTCCCCGGCCAGAAGAAAAGGCGATCCAACCGGCAGGAAAAAGCAATACCCGCTGGTGGCTGGCAGCCGCTGCATCTCTGGCTATCATAATGGCCTTTACTTTGTGGATGAGCGGAGCCTTACGTGGCGGACCTGATGACTTGTATGCTCAATACTACGAGAGACCTGCTTACAGCGGAGCACGGGGTAGTATGGATGCTGAGCTGGCAGAAGCAGGCAACCTGTATAATGAGGGCCGCTATGGGGAGGCAGCTTACCGCTTTGAGGATTACTTGCGCAGCCATACAGATAATGCCTATGTGCGTTTTATGGCAGCGGTATCTTACCTGGAGGCTGATAAGCCGGATAATGCGAAGGCTCACCTGCAGGAGGTAGTGGGGCAGGACAGCCCGCTTAGTGACCGGGCCGCATGGTATCTGGCGCTGACTTACCTGAAGGAGGAGAATAACCGCGAGGCACGATTCTGGCTCGAGCGCCTGGCTAAGGATGCCGAGGCAATACCCTATTCTACTCAGGCAGAAGAAATACTACAGTCCCTTGATTAACAGGGGTATACCCTGGTCTTAAGGGCAAACATTTGCATGGCCAATTGCTTTATCTGGTACCGAATTTATTCATTTACATTCTATCAGAAATGAAAGCAATACAAATAGCCAAAGCGGGCGGCGACTTTGAAATAGTTGATCGCGATATTCCTCAACCTAAAGAAAATGAAGTCCTCATTAAAGTAGAGGCTTGTGGTATCTGTCACAGTGATATGTTCGTGAAAGAAGGGGCCTGGCCGGGCATTGAATATCCGCGCATCCCCGGGCACGAGATTGTTGGCATGGTCGAAAAGGTGGGTGACAAAGTTACTGCCTGGAAAGAGGGCCAGCGCGTAGGGGTAGGCTGGCATGGCGGGCATTGTTTTACGTGTGTACCTTGCCGTCGTGGCGATTTTATAGACTGCGAGAATGCTCAGATAACTGGTATTAGCTATGACGGGGGCTATGCCGAATATATGGTTGCGCCTCATGAGGCTGTAGCAGCTATTCCTGATGATATGAAGTCAGAGGAAGCGGCTCCTCTGTTATGTGCAGGGATTACCGTATTCAATGCCTTAAGAAATACTGATGTACGGCCGGGAGATCTGGTGGGCGTGCAGGGTCTTGGCGGACTGGGACACCTGGGGGTACAGTATGCTAAAAAGATGGGGTATCGTGTGGCGGCGATTTCTACCAGTAACGATAAAAAGGATCTGGCAGATGACCTTGGGGCTGATTACTTCATAAATGCGAAGGAAAAAGATGCTGCAGAAGAGCTGCAGAAGCTTGGAGGGGCTAAGGTGATACTGGCCACCGCCCCCAGTGGTAAGGCGATCAGTAGTGTGATTAACGGGCTGGGAGTAAAGGGCCAGCTTATGGTGATAGCTGCTGCCAATGATAATATAGAGGTCTCTTCTCTGCAGCTTATTCCGGGCAGCAAATCAATAGGGGGCTGGGCCAGTGGTACGGCGCGCGACTCTGAAGACACACTCAACTTCAGTGCTCAGACCCATGTGTTGCCAATGATTGAAACTTACCCGCTTGAGAAGGCGGCTGAAGCGTATGATCGCATGATCAATAATGAAGCACGTTTCAGGGTAGTGTTGCAGATCGCAAAAGACTGAAAGGACAGTAAGATAAAGAAAGGGCAATAGCTATGACTCTTTCTTAAGACCATCTGCACAGGCAGGTGGTCTTTTTTTATGCATATTGCTGAACTTCCGTCTAGAGCCTGATTAGCAGGTGTATTCTGATCATGAAATCAGTGTTAATCAACGAAATATGCAATTGATGAAGGGGTTTGAAGAGGCAGAGAAAGGGTATACTTAGGCTAAAGGTTAACCCTTCTTAGCATGGTGTAAAGACGGTTGAGAAACGGTTCAGTACCGGCCCGGTTAAGGGTAATATTCTTCGTGAAAGGGAGGGGTGGGTTGCTAAGTCATGTATTGTAAAAATACAATTTATATTGGCTATGCAAAAGCAAGTACATTAATATTATTTCCTAAATAACCCTTATTTTTGTAGGAAGTTGAGAGGAGTGAACTGAGTGATTTACGGTAATTGGCTACCTGAACATGAAAGAAGAAGTATCCGAATTTAAACTGTCCGAAACTCTCCGGTATACCTTGACTAAGCTTATTCCATTATGGATTGGGTTAATAGCTCTGGCCGTTTATTACGTGTATAATTTCGATGATTCCGAAAGTGACGGGGCCTATTTGTTCTTTGCTCTCTTTTTGGTATATGGTATCATAAGAGGTTTTACGAACAGGACAGTGGTTTATTCCGATGGTACATTTCTACACCTTATTCAGCGGTCTATACTTAATGGATGGCACTCTTATACTGTAACCTTTCAGGATATTGAGGATGTATTTTACCGGGGTAGGGGATTACACTTCATCTTTCAAAATAAGTGTGAGGTAGTCCTGTACGCCCTTTCTGAAGCTAACGGGAAGTCGCTGGAAAAATATATTCGCTCCATGATCGATAAAGTATCAGGGGGTACCACAGCAACCAGGGTAACTGAGCCATTTAACATGACGATGCCTTGGTGGGATAGGCTCCTCAAGGTTTTAATGGTGATTGCTCCATTCTTTATACCAGTGATAATGGTACAAACGAAGGATTTGGCGCAGGAGCTTATTTTCATACTGGCGCTGGCTTTTACTTTTTTTATAGGGCTCTCTGTTATTAGATTAAGGCACCTGTTAAAAAACCCGTACATATTTACCTCTGATGGATATTTTATTTCCAGATATGAAGGTGGCGTCACTACTACTGTGCCTCTGAGAGAGGTTGAAAGGTTTAAAAAGGGAAACATGAGTAATTCTCATGCGCTGTACGTAGATGGGATGCCTCAATTGAAAACCAGTTTTTTACGATACAGGGATATGGACTTGCTGGAGGCATTATTTAATGCTGATAGAGAAAATACAGAAAATTACCCTACTTCAGCATAGGCTTTTACTATCCAGGACAGGAACAGTTACTTTTTACTTATGCCTCTCCTGCTGGGAGGAGCTATTACGGGGATATTGGCTGCTTGAATGTGGCATTTTCTCCGGGATTAATATTGGTCCTCTTTATCCTGGCCATAGCTCTTCGTTTTAACCTGATGGATTAAAGCAACTACGTGGTAAAGCGCCGTGGAGAGGCCCTGCTCCTTAAAACGGAAATTGGTGTAAGGAGGGTACTTGGTTGATGAAGTGGCTTATTTATGAGGTTGAAAAGCTGAAGAGGCTTACTGGGTTTGTCTTAAAAAATGGTACAGTTGTTCCCATAGACCTGTTTCGCCTTTCTTATAAATGTCAGATGCAAAAAAAGTCTAATTTACCTTATCCTGATAGCAAGGAAGTAGCTACCAATGTCTGAGTTGACAGGTGGTGTACAAGCCGTCTTTTATTCAATCTTCTCCACTTTGCACGTATTTTGCTTATCCAATAAGGATCTTTCCAAAATAAGGACTGGATTCCAGATCCACCATGTACCTCTTCATTCAGGGTAAATTATCATGTATAGTTTTAGTGTAGGTGCCGTCGGGATAACCTGTGCCTCCTTTGGGTCTCGCTTCTATGTCGTATGAAAAGGTGTAAAGCATTGCCCCGGCTTTTTGACCGGAAGTAGGTTCCCAGGCGCTAAGCTTTTTGACATCATCGAGGGGCGTGGCGTTATTGTTAGAGGGCTGCATACAGCTCATACCGATCAGTAGTTTTTCATAAGAACCTAGTTGCTTGGCGTAGGCTTCTACTAGTTGGATGGTGTTATCATACCCCGGATAGGGTGTGTAGTCCATGGTGCTAATGTAGTCCAGGCTGGCTGCAAAGTCTCTGATGAAGCTTTGGGGATAATACTCCCAGGGGAAATAAATAGGTGAAGACATGATGGCATTGGCTACGAGTTTTTGCCGGATGGCACGGGTTACCGTCACCAGTTGGTTGTTAGCGCTGGGTGGCTCAAAGTCAATATCGATGCCGTCCACACCCCAGTCTGTTACTGCCTGGGCTACCTGCGTGGCGAAGGTGTCTACGTCCGGGAGAGAGACGAATTTGTCGGAATTGATAGACAGAAGCACTTTGGTGCCATTCGCTTTTACTTCTTTGATCCAGCCTTTGATGGTATCAGCAGAGTTTTGCTGAGTTAGAAAGTCAAAGCTTAACTGGTACTGATCATCGATAGTGACAAAGGCCAATGGAACGATGTCCACATAAGAGGGTATCTGGTTAAGCTGGGGTGACTTACCGGGCCCGGTGGGTTCCTGACCTATCCAATAGTTCATAAATACCTCATTGCTCATGGCTATATTATTGGGTGAGTAGGTATTTATTGGCCGGGAGACAGTAAATGTAACATGTCCCTTCGGGTATGGCCCGGAATAGCTAAGATGAATTAATCTGCGATTAGCAGAGCAGCTCCGAATACGCCTGCACTGTCGCCTAATTTGGGGCGGATAATGGGCGTATCGAAACGGGTGTTGAAAACAAACTCTTCGGCTGATTTGACTCCTTCGGAATAGAGCGAATCAATATTGGTGACGCCCCCACCTAATACGATCACGTCCGGATCGAGGATGTTAATCACTACGGAAATACCTTTGCCAAAAAAATGTTGCAGTCGGTGTATGGTTTTACGAGCCGCCTCATCATTATTGGTGCGGTTTACTATCTCCTTGAGCTTCCGCTTTTCGCCAGACTCGCTTTCATAATACCGCTCTAGTGAGGGGCCTGACAATACCTTTTCCACGCATCCCACTTTACCGCAATAGCAGGGGCCACCGCTGTCGTCCAAGTGATTATGACCCCATTCACCGGCAATGCCCATATTGCCATTCAGTACCAGGCCATTGATTACAATACCTCCGCCAACGCCAGTACCCATAATCACGCCGAATACTATTTTTGCACCGGGAACCTTTTGGGGTACCGCACCCAACCGGGCCTCGGCCAGGGCAAAGCAGTTTGCATCGTTGGCAATGAGGGTGTCAAATCCAAGCTTTTTCTCAAGATCATACTTAAATGGCTTATGATTGAGTACGGTGGTATTACTGTTCTTCAGCAGACCGGAGTGGGGGTCAATGGAGCCGGGGGTGCCTATCCCCAGGGCGGTCACTTTATGGCCGGTTTCGTTCTCCATCTTACTCACCAGTAATTTTATACGGTCCAGGATATGTTCATAACCCTCATGAGCTTCAGTGTCTATCCGCATGCGGCATACAACATCTGAGGGGTCGGTGGCGCTTAGGGCTACGCCTTCTATTTTGGTGCCGCCAAGGTCTATTCCGAACAGCAAGTTGTTTTTACTCATGGGGTAGGGTTAGTTGATCAGGAATACTTTAGCTTCCCAGGGTTGGAGGGACAGGCTATTGTCTGTGGATGAATAATTGGATATAAGTAACTCGCGGTTTTCAAAGTTCTGCAAGGGTACCTTGTGCTGGCTGGCTGAGAAGTTCAGTATTATGAGGTAGTGTTTGCCACCTTTTCTTTCATAGGCAAACAGTGCCTCATCATCAGGAAGCAGGTCTAAGTAATCTCCGTAGACCAGGTCCTTGTGTTGCTTTCGGAAGCGTACCATTTTACGGTAGTAGTTCAGGATGGAGTCAGGGTCATCTTCCTGCGCAGCTACGTTGATGGAGGTATGATTTGGGTTGAGGCCGAGCCATGGCTTTCCTGTGGTGAAGCCGGCATTTTCTGAGCTGTCCCACTGCAGAGGGGTGCGGGCATTGTCACGGCTCTGCATGTGCACCAGTTCCAGTTGCCTGTCCATCGGCTTGCCGGCTGCTTCGGCGGCCTTCCACGCATTCAGCGTTTCCACATCCTGATAATGACTAATGTCGGAAAATGCGACGTTGGTCATGCCTATTTCATCCCCCTGGTACACGTATACGGTGCCTCTTAGTGTAAAAAGAAGAGTACTGAGCATTTTGGCAGACTCTTTCCAGTAGGTGTCATCATCTCCGAAGCGTGAGACCATACGGCTGAAGTCATGGTTGCCAAGGAAAATACTGCCCCAGCCACCGGCTTCACTAAGTCGCTTGTCCCACTCGGCAAATACTTTTTTGAACTGTAGAAAGCTGTAAGGCACAGGATCATATTTACCACCGGGGCCATTATCTATAAACATGTGGCCAAAGTGAAAGATCATGTCCAGCTCCTGCCTGCCGTCGCCTACGTACAGCGGGCCGTTTTCCAGGTCTATACCCGGGCCCTCGCCTACTGTCATGATGTCGTAGTGCCGCAGTACATTTTCATTCATTTCCCTTAAGAACTCGTGAATACGCGGTCCGTTTGCATAATATCTTTCTACCAGCGTGGTGAAGTCCTCTGTTGGAGAATCGGGAAAGGCTAGTTGCTTACTGATGACTGATATCACGTCCATCCGGAAACCGTCAACACCTTTATCAAACCAATAGCGTATAACATCATAGATTTCTTGCCTTACCTTCGGGTTCTCCCAGTTAAGGTCTGGTTGTTTTTTCGTGAAAAGATGGAGGTAATACTCATTCGTGGCTTCATCGTATTCCCATGCGGGTCCGTTAAAGAAGCTTTGCCAGTTATTAGGCGGTCCGCCTTCCGGCTTGCCAGGCTTCCAGTAGTAGTAATCGCGGTAGGGGTTGCCTTTGCTTTTACGTGATTCCTGAAACCAGCGATGCTCATCAGAACTGTGGTTAGCCACCAGGTCCATCACCAACTTTATGTTCCGCTCTTTGAAGCCTGCCAGCAGCTCATCAAAATCCTCCATGGTTCCGAACTCATCCATGATATTCCGATAATCACTAATGTCATAGCCATTATCGTCATTAGGTGATTTATAGACAGGACAGAGCCAGACAATGTCCACACCGAGGGATTTTATATAATCCAGTTTTTGGATGATTCCACGGAGATCACCCATGCCATCTCCGTTTGCGTCTTTAAAGCTGCGTGGGTATATCTGATAGACCACGCCTTCTTTCCACCAGGTTTTTTTCATGTAGAAATGGGTTAATGGGTTTGGTTTGTGTGAAATTAAGATAGCAGATATGGGCTGTAATCCCATACAGGACTGCGTAAAATGGGCGATTGTTTTCAGAAGATGAGTTGGTTAGCTATTCTCATAATAGCTTTATTCCGGGAATACTTTTTTTGACATTAATTTAAATAGCTATTAAAAAGAAGATGAAGCTTGATCAGCTTGCCGTTAAAAGCTTCAAAACCGATGTGAATGCAAAGGAAGTAAAAGGGGGGTGGTATTCGGATTGGTCGGAATGGGATACGAATGGTGAGTGTCCGATCTGGGTATAAATTACCATTACCCTTAAAAAGAAGAAAAGGCCATCTGCATAAGAGCAGATGGCCTTTTCTTCTTTTGTTACCAGCTTTTTACCAGTACCAGATCACAATGATGGCGGTGGCAATTAGCAGGAGGACGGAGAGGATACGGAAGTTTTTATACCAGGGCAGCCCGCGTAGCTCTGCTGTTTCTGCCTTAAACATGGCTTTATTCCATACCAGGCCTTCAGTCTTAGCCTCGGCGGGAGGGGCTGAGCCGAGGCTGAATATGATATGCACGATCATGCATACCAGCATAAGCAGAGGGGCTTTGTGCAGGAAGTGTATCTCATTAAGGGCAGGGATGGCGCCAGTGGCTTCAGAGTAGATCACCACTACCGACATAAGGAAGCCGGCCATAAGGGCGGCGAATGCACCGTTACCGTTTGCTCTTTTCCAAAAAAGACCGAGCAGGAATACCGCTACTACCGGCGGGGCTATGAGGCCTAGCACGATCTGCAGGTACTCAAAGAGGGAGCGGAACTTCTCGATCTGCGGTGCCCAGAGGGCGGCGAGCAGCACTAATACTACGGTAGCAATCTGCCCGATACGTACCAGTTGTTTGCTGGTGAGGCCTGGCTTCAGGGTATTTACAAAGTCCATAGTGATAAGGGTAGACGCTGAGTTGAGTGTGGCCGAAATACTCGATGACATAGCAGCGAGTAGTGAGGCGATCAAAAGACCGAGCAGACCTGTTGGGATCAGTGTATATAACAGCACCGGATAGGTGAGGTTGGGGCAGTCCTTCAGGTTACTGCAGGGTGATACATTGCCGTTTTCATCAGCTATCATGTAGTTGATGCCGGTAATGTCAAGGTCAGCAAATATGACAATGGCGACAATGCCGGGAAAAACCATTGTGTATAGTACAGGAAGCTTGAGTAATCCTGCAAAAAGGGCACCCCAGCGTCCATGGTTGAGATCCCGGGCACTTAGCACGCGCTGTACCATGAACTGGTTATTGGCCCAGAAGTAGAAGCCGAGCAGGGGCACGCCAAAGAGCAGTCCGGTCCAGGGCATGTAGTCACTGTCCAGCGGTTGCACCAGGCTAAATACTTCATCAGGAGTTTTGTCTATAGCCCCGCTGGCGTTCAGGCTATCCAGCCCCGTCATCAGGCCATTCCAGCCACCTACTTCCTGAAAGCAGAGGACGGTTAGTACAATGGAGCCAAAGAAGAGTAGCATGGCCTGTATCACCTCGGTATGTACCACGGAGCTAAGTCCGCCGGGTATGGTATAGGCGGCTGCGGCAAAGGCGAGTATCAATATGATGACAAGGGAATCGGCTTCCGGAAAGATCAGTTTCAGGATCAGGTTACCGGCATAGAGACCGGCGGCGGTATCGATCACCACGTTGCCCACCAGGGTGATGAATGAAAAGTAGTACCTGGAGCGGCTGTCATAGCGCCTTTCCAGAAACTCGGGCATGGTATATACTTTGGATTTGAGGTAAAAAGGAAGGAAGAAAATAGCGAAGAAAACGAGTACTACCGCAGCCATCCATTCGTAATTATAAACGGCCATGTTACGGTTAAAGCCATCAGAGGCAAGGCCTAATAAGGTACTGCTGCTTATGTTGGCGGCAAACAGAGAGATACCTACTACCGGCCAGATCATGTTTCGTCCTGCGAGGAAGTAATCTTCCGATGACTGTTGTTTGCCCTTGGATATCCCGTAGATGATGATACCCACCAGATACACCACTATGATGATGATATCCAGGGTTTCGAGTTTAATTTCCTCCATGTATCGATTCGTTAATCTTGGTCTGAGATCATGTTTTCCATCTCCTTCTTGTCTTGCAGTATGCGCATAAGGGCCAATGCGGTGCCGTTGGTCCAGCCGAAGCCGTCCTGCAGGCCATATTCACCACCTCCGGCGAGAAGTCCGATATTCACCACATTGTATTTTTCCATCATCTTGCCGGTGGCCTTGTACACTTCACGATTGCGCTCAAGCCATCTTTCGGCAGCTGACACGGCCTCTTCATCCATGCCATAATTATAGAGTCCGTTCACGCCTAGCCACTGCAGCGGTGCCCATCCGTTGGGTGCGTCCCACTGCTGGCCTGTTTCATTGAGAGTTGTAATAAAGCCTCCGTCTTTGAGGAAGTCAGCAACCAGCCTGGCCGCAGCTTTTTTTCCTTCTTTCTTGTCAGGTATGTTAAAAAACAGCGGGTAAGCACCGGCCATGGATAATACGCCTGTCGGCTCATTTTTTTTGAAATCGAAATCTACGAAAAAGCCTTCTTCTTCATCCCATAGATAGGTCATTATAGCTTTCCGTCTTCGTTCGGCCTTTTGCAGGTAGTTCTTAGATCGTTCTACATCACCGCCCCAGTCATAGCCCTGGGCCAGCCGCTTCTCCATATGATAGAGGAGGGCGTTCAGGTCTACCGGAATGATGTCGGTAGTGTGGATGGTATTAAGGTTCTGCTTATCGGCCAGCCAGCGGCTGCTGTAGTCCCAGCCGGACTCAGCCCCTGCCCGCAGATGGGTATACATAGCTGCCGTATCAGGATTATCCAGGGAGTGCACCAGCTCGTAGTCTTCACGGTAGCTTTCGGGCCTGGGGCCGGGCTTATCGTCAAAATACCTGTTGAGGACGCTTCCATCGGTCATCTTCACCACCCGGCGGTAGGCTTCTCCTTCGAGTATGCCATCGGCACCTGCCATCCAGAAGTCATACTCTTTTTGCATGGCAGGAAGCAACTCCTCCATCAGGTCGCGGTCATCTTCAGTTACCAGGCCGGCCATCAGGCTGAAAAAGGGAGGCTGTGACCGGCCGAGGTAGTAGTCCCGGTTGCCGTTAGGGATAAAGCCCAGGCTGTCTATCAGGTAGGCAAAGTTGCGTACCATATTCAGCGCCATGTCTTCCTGATCGCTGATCATGAGGCCTTCCATGGTAAAGTAGCTGTCCCAGTAGTAAATTTCCCTGAAGCGACCACCAGGTACTATGTAGGCATTGGGCAGGGGGAGGAGGCTTGACCGTGGGTTGTAGGCATCCGGCTCACGAGTAAGTACGGGCCAGAGTTCCCTGATATGTTCCTGCATGCTGCGGCTGGTGTCTGAAGTAAAATCCGTGCCGTGGGTTTCAGGCATGGTGAAGTGCTCCTGCACAAAAGCAGCGAGCTCAAACCCCTCGGTTTCTTTTTGCTGCAGGTAGAGGGTGGCAATTTCTCCGGCGTTGGACTTAGGAGTGCAGTCTACAAAGGTTTTGGAGTCTTCAAAGACGCGGGCCATTTGTACATCATGGAAGAGCTGCGAAGCGTAAAAGTCAGTCTCAGTTACCTCTATAGTGGTCTGCTCGGCTGTTTCGGTGGTGCAGGCGGGGGTAATAAAGCACAGTAGGGCCCATAAGCTACAGGTAGCTTTGAATGTTGTTTTCAGCATACAGGTCTGGTGCCGCGGCCAAATGCGCGGTGTTTGGGTTTATTCTTGATTGGAGGCCACTACCGGCTTCCGTGTATTAATGTTCTCTATCATGAACCGGCCTACTCCTCTGCCTTCCGTTACTCCGTTCTCTATGGCAGGCATGTAATGTATGCCTCCATACAGCCTGCTCATGGCGGCCTCCTGGCTGGCATGGCGAAACGAATCAAATTCGCGCACGGGCAGCCCGTATGATGCTTCGGTGCTATCGGCAAATTCATAAGCATCACCAAAAAGCGAAGTGAGCATTTCGGCGGCAGCTGTGCTAATGACACTATGGCCGCTGGGGTATTCGGGAAAGGGCGGAGTCTGCAGCAAGGGCATCCACTCCTCATCCACGTGGCGGTTTATCACAGTCTCCGGCCGGATCAGGTTACTGCGGTATTTTTCATCCCAGCAACTAATGAATGCATCGGCCAGGGTCACGGCGGTAAGGGCATAGGCTTCAGCACTTCTGATAAGGCTGGCATCTTTACCCATACAGGCTATTTTGGTTATGCCCATCCAGTGTCCACCTGGTGTTATCTTCTTGGTAGCAAACATCACGTGACCTCTCACATTCATCACGTAAGGATTACAATCCCAGAAGCTTGCTATTTCTTTCTGCTCTTCGGTAAGGCCCTTACCTGTTTCATACACTTGCATGACTTCCTTGTAAAAGGCTGACCCTTCTTCAATACTGAACTGAGTGGGGGGAGCGGGCCGGAACTGACTGGCGGAGTCGAGTACAAAGGTGCGGATTTTATTCCAGTGGGGCTCAATAGCTTCCATATAGGCCGGGGGGGTAGGCTGCCACTCTCCATCTTTGGTGCCTATGTGGTGTTTCTGGTAAGTGCGGGTTTGCTTGTACATGTCATGCGAAGCCCACTCCATAATGTGGTCTTTTACCTGCTGGCTATAGGCAAGGGTATTATCAAGGAGCTCTTCGCTCATGCCCTGGTTCTTCAGGCTGTCATACCACTGCTGACGGTATGAGATAATGCGGTCTTCAGAAAAGATAAGTGCCTCGCCTATTCTCAAAAAGGCATCCACGGCCGCCACTTCGGCGTGCACGGGATTTTCCGGTTGGGGAATGGGAGCCAGGCCATGTAACTGACCGGAAAGAGGGATAAATGCTGAGTCCTGACTGGCAAGCACTTCGTAAGCTCCTACGGATGAGTAGGCATAGATCCGGCTGGCTACCGGTGGTGAAAAAATATCATGTACAATCACATCTGTTACGGCCTGCATGGCATCATGAAGCGCCACAGCTGGTACTTTCACCTCCTGCGTCTCTTTTTTGACCGCATTGCAGCCCCATAGTAACAGAAGAGAAAAGATGATCGTAAACTTTTTCATTCCCCTATCCATCTTTGTTTCCTCACAAAATATACAAAAAATATAGTTTCGGAGAATATTGGGGATAAATATGGTGGGGCTCTATTGTGATGGAAATATATTAGTCATCTTCATATAAGGATAAGTGTGCCTGCTCAATCTACTATGATTAGTCCGGGTGTATTCATGCTCTTGGGGTTCCGCCGCGTAAATCAAGGTATAAATCAGATGCGGCTATAAGCCAATAAGTCGTTGGTAGATGCGTGAGGGCTTATCTGAGGGATTGTTTTTTGATAAAACTGATGACGGGTATATAAGGGTAATAAAAGAAAAAAGGGTGCCTTCTGGCGCCCTATTTCTTGATCCAAATCAATCTTACTAGTGTGTTCCCCGCAGGCGGTTAACCCTGCGGGAATTTTTCCATGTTTATTCGAATGGTAGGTTTAGCTTTCACTTCGCACCAGCGATGTGGCTTGAAGCGATTTCGGACTTTAATCGACAATGGAGGTATTTGTAACCCACCCAGAGATGATTTTTTTGAATTAAATCAATTGAAAGGATGCAGTTGGTTGATTGTCAGTAAGTAAGCCAGTGGGGTTTTTTGAGAAAAAGACAAAAAGAAAGCCCGGATGTCAGGCCGGGCTTTTTGAACGAAAAAAAGGGATGTTCAGGTGTTCATGATCACACTTAATAGTCCGGCACGTATATTTGTAACCTGGTTTCTGAAAGTTTTTTTAACTGTTTAAACGCATGCTCAGGGTTATGTGCTCAGGATGCCGCCTGGCATGTAATATTTCCGCTTGAAAAAATTTGAATACCAAGGGGAATCTTTTTCGTTTGGCATACTAAGTTCCTTTGAGGAGAAGTTGTCAGACTCCTGTGTGGCATGATGAACTAAATCGATGAATAGAAAAATACTCCTTACCGGCAGGCTGTTAACCCTCTGCTTACTGCTTATATCAACATTAGTCAATGCTCAGGCTAGCTACTCTGTGAATGGCTATATAACGGATGCATCTACAGGAGAAGGCCTTATTGGTGTGACGGTAGTGGTAAAAGAACTTGAGAAAGGTGCCACTACGAATCCTTACGGATACTACTCCATTACCCTCCCGGCGGGAGAGTATACCCTGGTATATAGCTATATCGGTTTTGAGGAAAAAACTATATCCCTTGACCTCACGGAAAGCAGGACGCTTAATGTGGCGCTTGCGGAGCAGACTACAGAACTGGCCGAGGTGGTAATCTCAGACACGCCCATAGACGAAAATGTACAGAGTACGGACATGGGGGTGAATAAGGTGGACATGAAGACCATAAGCCGGATGCCTGCTCTGCTGGGTGAGGTGGATGTGGTACGATCCATACAACTGTTGCCCGGAGTGAGCTCGGTAGGAGAGGGAGCCTCCGGATTTAATGTACGCGGAGGGGGTGTGGACCAGAATCTGGTGCTGCTGGATGAAGCTCCTGTGTACAACAGTTCTCACCTTTTTGGTCTGTTTTCAGTGTTTAACCCTGATGCGGTAAAAGATGTAGAGCTGATAAAAGGGGGTATCCCTGCCGTGTATGGTGGCAGGCTTTCCTCAATACTGGATGTGCGCATGAAGGAAGGAAATACCCAGCGCTTTACCGGCAATGGCGGCATAGGTACGGTATCTTCCCGCCTTACCCTAGAAGGACCTATCATTAAAGATAAAGCCTCCTTTATAGTGGCCGGGAGGCGCTCCTATGCTGATCTGCTGCTGAAGCTTACCGGAGATGAGGACCTGAGTGACAATACGCTCTACTTTTATGATCTGAGTGCTAAGGGTAACTACCGGATCAACGATAAAAATACCGTATTCCTCTCAGGCTATTTCGGGCGCGATGTATCTAAGTTCTCAGATGAGTTTGCCTTTGACTGGGGCAATGCCACCGGTACGGTGCGCTGGAACCACCTATTTAATGAGCGTTGGTTTGCTAACTTCACTTTTGCCTATAGTGATTACAAGTACTCACTGGGCATACCCGAGGGGGCACAGGCTTTCGACTGGGATGCCGGCATCATAAATTACAATGCCAAAGCTGACTTTAACTATTTTATCAAGCCTGGTAATACCTTCAATTTCGGCTTCAATGCTATTCATTATGAATTCAAACCGGGGCTGATTCAACCCGGTAGCGGGAATTCTATATTTAACCGGCTTGAACTGGATAGCCAGTATGCTGTAGAAGGGGCTGTATACGCAGATCATGAGTGGGAGGTAAACGACCGCATCAGTTTACGGTATGGCCTGCGCCTATCGCACTTCCGCTACCTGGGTCCGCAGACGGTGTATGCGTATGAGGGGGAGACCGGAGAAAGAAAGGAGCCGGTAGATGCTGAAACGTTTACTTCCGGAGAGACTATTGAGGATTACTCTTACCTGGAGCCGCGTTTTTCCATGCGGTATGAACTAAATGGAGTGAGTAGTCTGAAACTGAGCTATAACAGGATGGCGCAGTACATTCACCTTATAAGCAGCAGTACGGCAGCATCACCGCTGGATATATGGTCGCCCAGTACCCGCAATATAAAGCCCGGTATTGCCCACCAGGTGGCTGCAGGGTACTTCAGGAACCTTCAGGAGAATACTATCGAGACTTCTGCAGAGGTGTTTTACAAAACACTGGAAAACCAGGTGGACTATGTGGATGGGGCGGATCTGTTACTGAATGAATTCCTGGAAGGTGACTTGCTGTACGGCCGGGGAAGAGCGTATGGCCTGGAGCTGTATGCCCGCAAAAAAGAGGGACGCCTGAACGGCTGGGTTAGTTACACGCTATCCAGAAGCGAACGCCAGGTGGATGGTATAAATAATGATGAATGGTATGCAGTAAAGTATGACAGGACGCATGTGCTGAATGTGGTGGGCCTTTATGACCTGAACGACCGGTGGAATCTAAGTGCCAACTTTGCCTATGCCACCGGGGTCGCTACCACCTTTCCTAATGCGCGGTTTGTGTGGGATGGCATCACAGCACCTCATAATACTGAGCAAAAGCGGAATAATTACCGCATTCCGCCTTACCATCGTCTGGATCTGTCTGCTACACTGAAAGGGCGCAGCAGAGGACGATTTAGCCACGAATGGGTATTTTCAGTATACAATGTATACGGACGCAGAAATCCGTTCACCATTTACTTCCAGCAAAATGAAGACATGCCTCAGAATACCGAAGCGGTAAGGCTGTCCATATTCGGTACCATCCTACCTTCTGTCACCTTTAACTTTAAATTCTGATGCGGAGACGATTATCTCTCAGACTATCGACTTATCTGATTCTGTTTATTCCCGCTCTCATAACATGGGGCTGTGAAGATGTGGTGGATATAGACCTGGACCAGGGGGAGACACTGCTGGTGGTAGATGGTAATGTGTATGACAATGAGGGGCCTTATACAGTCAGGCTTAACCTGACTGCGCCATACTTTGCAAATGCTCCGCTGCCTGCAGCCGAGGGGGCCAAGGTAACCATCACTGATAATGAAGGAACCAGTGACCGGCTTACCGAAACGGACCCCGGGGTGTATGTAACTGATTCACTACAGGGGGTGCCGGGTCGCACGTATACATTAACGGTGGACTACGCTGGGGAGACCTATACCGCTGTAAGCCTACTGAGGGCGGCCCCGCAAATAGACTCTGTGTACTATACATTTGAAGAAGAGCAGGCCTTCCAGGATGCGGGCTATTTTCTTTACTACTATGGACCTGAGCTACCCGGACAGGGTGACCACTACCGGCTTAAGGTGTACCGGAACGGGGAGCAACTAACAGATCCGGATGATTTGATATTTTTCCCTGACCGCCTTGTAAATGGTAATTACCTTTTTGACTTACAGATAAATTCTGACCCTTTTGAGGAGCAAGATGAGTTCAGCCTGGATCTGTTGTCCATTACCGAGAGCCATTACTTTTACCTGCTGGAACTACAGGAGCAAACCAATAATGGGGGCCTGTTTTCCGATCCTCCGGCTAATATCCGGACCAATGTGGTAAATACGAATCCGGACGGACCGGCAGCAGTAGGCTGGTTTACCGCAGCAGGCATTAATTCGATTGAAGGCAGTATAGAAGGAAATGAAGGGGTGGTGTACCCCTGAATTAATTAAAGGATATGAAGCTTCAGGGCCATTTTCGCCTTGGTCACATCGATGGGCTTATCCACCACCTGCTCCTGGGCAATGATATGCATCCATTCTTTACTGATAAATATCTCACGGATGATCATAAAGTCCTTTTCTTCGCCGTCCTCAAACTCCTTTACGATCTCGTACTTACGTACATGAATGACCGTTGGCTCATCTTCACCCTTAAGTGTGAGGCGTAAAAAAATAGTGCCTTCGTCAGGGCGGATCTTAAAATCTAGCATTTCGTCGAGATACTTATTTAATACTTTTCCGAGTATGAACTTAAACGTACCGTCTTTGGCCGAGCGGGCTACGTCCTCTACATTATCAGCTACTGTCCTAAGAATATCCTTTAAAGCCATTTATCAGTTTTTATCTTTTCTTACCAACTTAGGAAACGGCAATCAGTTAGCGAAATACTTAAAATATAAAAAAAGAGGAACTTTATTCTATATAAATCCGGGGGTGCCTGGTTATTTTTCTCGGCGAAAACCATAAGGGCAATGGCGGCAGCCACTTTGGCAGCAGTGCCCACGTTTCCGGTGGTATCTTTCTGTAAAGACCATGAAACCGTTTTCTACGTAGTAATCCTTACCCTCTTCCAAAACAGGACGTTGTTTACCATTCATGCCAGTCCTTTGATTGACCTTATGACCAAAGGTATAAATTCCCGCAAACCAAAACGATGGATAACGGAGATTATAATAAAAGTATAGGGTGGCTGCAGATTACTTCATAAATCCAGCTATCGCCTCATAGTAAGCCTCTGGGTTTTCTATCCAGGGGTAAGAAGCACTTTCTTCTATAAATTGTAGAGAAGCGTCTGGAAATGAGTCTGCCAGATTCATGGCATGTTGTTTTCCATTGATGTCAAATTCTCCCTGAACCACTAATACCGGGCTATAAAATCGCATAAGATCATCGCGTAGATCATATCCGTCAGTTCTCATTTGCCTGATCATATGACTATAGACTTTTTCATTGAACAGCGTGATGTCAATTACTCTATCCTCTAATTCAGACGCATACTTCTCTTTGTTATGCAATTGAGCAAGAGCAGAAATGCGGAGTAATTCCTGACCCAGCAGTAAGGGATCACCACCATTGCTGAGACTGTCTTTAATTTGACCTATCAGATTCCTTTCATAAGGAGACACTTTCTGCACCATACGCGAGCCATAATCCTGAAAGTACCCCATATGTGTGCCTGCCGAGCCACTCAATACCACTTTGTTCACGTGAGAGCCATATTCGGCCATATAAGCCATCGCCAGAATTCCGCCCCATTTATGCCCGAATAAGATGATCTTGTCATCTCCCCTGGACTTTCTCAAGTATTCGATATCTTCGACATAGCCCTTCAAAGAAATAGGCTCTGCCTCCATATCACCGGAAAAATTGGCATGCTTTGATTCAGGCACTACTGCGGTGTAGCCGTGGTCAGCAAGCGCTTTGCCTACCTCATCCAGGTAGTGGCTGTTCATGCCCGGTCCGTCTGCAAAGAGGTAAATAACCGGGCCTGAGCCTTGGGTGCGGTAAGACAAGACCTTTCTGCTTTCCTCGTTGGCTACTGATTCGGTAGTCTCTAGGGAAGCATTTGAAGCGAGTAAAGTCTGCTCTTCATTTTGGGCCATAGATAGGCCAGGCAGACAGAATAAAGAGAAAGAAAGAATGAAAGTAAAAAAATGGTGCATTAGATAAAAAAGTTATGATACCCGAAAAAGGGTAATTTTATAACAAAATTATCTGCCCCATTGATTACAAAAACCCGGAAAAAGTAAGTTGTATTGCCTGAATATCAGGCTATTTATAAAACAGGGGCATTTCAGCTCATCAGCTGGTAGGTAATTAACGCGCCCACATATGCCATCAGTGTCATATATCCTGTTTGGATAATTGGCCATTTCCAGCTCTTCGTTTCTCTTTTTACAATGGCAAAGGTACTCATGCACTGCATGGCAAACGCATAAAATACCAGCAGGGAAAAGGCCACCGCCGGGGTATACATAGGGCCTCCGGTACGGGGGTTGATCTCAGAGCGTAACCTGTCCTGTATGGTGGTAGCATCCTCAAAGTCCTCACCTATGCTATAAATAGTTGCCATAGTGCCTACGAACACCTCCCTGGCGGCAAATGAGGTTACTAGTGCGATACCGATCTTCCAGTCATAACCAAGTGGCCTGATTACTGGCTCGATAAAATGACCAAACTTGCCCGCAAAGCTGTGTTCCAGCTTATAGCTCGCTATTCGTACGTCTATCTCATTTTCACTCAGACCTGCAGGTGCCTCGCTGCGTACTACCTCTTCTGCCCTTGCCATTTCTTCAGCAGGGCCATACGAGGCCAGTACCCATAGCACGATGGATATAGCAAAGATTATTTTACCTGCTTCAAATACGAAGGTTTTTACCCGGTTTAGAATAGTAAACCCGACGTTTTTCCACCTTGGGCTCCGGTAAGAGGGTAATTCCATTATCAGAAATCCCGTAGCCTCATGCTTCATGACCCACTTCATCAGTACAGCCGTAATCAATGCCCCGACTACACCAAGCATGTAGAGGCCCAGCAGTACTATACCCTGTAGATTAAGTACTCCAAAATAGGTGGTGTCGGGTACCACCAGTGCTATAAGTATAGCATATACGGGCAACCTGGCACTGCAGGTCATAAAGGGTGTGACAAAGATGGTTATCAGTCTGTCGCGGGTGCTTTCGATTGTGCGGGCCGCCATTATAGCTGGTACAGCGCAGGCCACACCGGATAGCATGGGTACCACACTCCGTCCATTAAGGCCAAACTTGCGCATGATTTTATCCATCAGGAATACCACACGCGCCATATAGCCGGACTCCTCCAGTAAGGCGATGAAGGCAAAAAGAAGAGCTATCTGAGGGATAAATATTACGATACCCCCTATGCCGGGAATAATACCTTCTGCAAGTAGATCCGTAAGCGGGCCTGCCGGGAAGTACTGTTTTACCAGTCCACTGCCCTCCGAGAATATCAGGTCGATAAAATCCATGGGTATGGTGGCCCATGCGAATATAGCCTGGAAGATCAGGAAGAGAACAACGGTAAAAATAAGGTAGCCGAAGATTTTATGCGTAAGCACCTTATCCAGCTTGTCCGAGAAGGAAGGCTTTTCCTCTTTCTCCTCAGGCCAGCGTACGGCCTCTTTCAACATATTATTGATCTTGGCGTAGCGCTGGGTGGTTTCCTGCGCCTGAGCCTCCTTCTTGTTAAAGCCATAAAGGTCATTCCAGCCCAGGATACGGCTCCTAAGGTCAGGATCGATCCAAGTATTCTGTTCAGCCTGCATCGCCATCTGGTATCCCTGGTAAGGGTTTTCCAGGCCACAGGCTTCATTTATTTTTTCCAGTACGGGAGAAGATGTGCCGTTGGGCACCCAGAAAAGACGGCTGGGACTTGGTATCTCTGTAGTCAGTAAGTGCTTTAGCTTATCGATGCCTGTTCCTTTGCGCGCGTTCATTTTCAGCACAGGGATACCCAGCATTTTGCCCAGGTAGGCTTCATTGACGAAGATACCCAGGTCTTCAGCAATGTCCACCATGTTTAGGACCAGCACCACCGGTACCCCCAGGTCATATATTTGTGAGAACAGCAGCATATTTCTGCGCAGGTTCGTCACGTCCGCTACCACCACAGCAATATCCGGTTTCACAGTGGCATCGCTACCGCTCAATACCTCAAATACCACACGCTCATCGGCCGAACGGGGGTAAATGCTGTAAGTGCCGGGGAGATCGATTATTTCTGCTTTGGTTTGCGCATCAAGGCGGAGAGAGCCGGTCTTTTTGTCTACCGTAACACCCGGGAAGTTGCCTACCTTCTGATTTAGCCCGGTAAGGTGATTGAATAAGCTGGATTTACCGGAGTTGGGATTCCCGATAAGAGCTACCTTTAACTTCCTTTCGCCTTTCTCCGCTATTGTTTCCTTCATAATACGTGTACGGTACAGAAGCGCCCCGGCACGCGGGGTAAAACGCTGCGCATATTCACCTACAAACCTACTACTATTTAGAATTAGTTCAAATTAAAGTCACTATAAAGGGACACATCCTTTTCAGAGGCCTGAAAAGCAATTTTTCTTCCTTTCCTTGCCAAAAAATCATTTATTTTGTCGCCACACCCAATTAGCGCTGTCTCCGGGCAGCCATTTTGGTAAACAAAGAAAGGCATTATGCGCAACGATACGATCAGAGATGTTTTTATATATAACTCCCTGACCAGGAGCAAGGAGAAGTTTGAACCTATAAATGAAGGGCTTGTGGGACTATACGTTTGCGGCCCTACTGTTTATGGTGATCCTCACCTGGGGCACGCGCGTAGTGCGATTACCTTTGATATTGTTCGCCGGTACCTCGCTTTTTTAGGCTACAGGGTACGCCATGTGCGTAATGTGACTGATGTAGGGCACCTCGAAGATGAGCTTAGCGGGTCAGGTGAAGACCGCATCAGTAAAAAAGCCAAGCTTGAAAAGCTGGAGCCTATGGAAATAGCCCACTCCTATACGCTCAGCTATCGCGCGTCTATGGATAAGCTTAATAACCTGCCCCCAAGCATTGAACCAACTGCCACCGGGCATATACAGGAGCAGATCGATATCATCGAAAAGATACTGCAAAATGGCTATGCCTATGAAGTGAATGGATCCGTGTATTTCGATCTGAAAAAATATACTGATTCACACGAATACGGAAAGCTTAGTGGTAAGGTGCTTGACGACCTGGTTGTGGGTACCCGCGAAACGGAAGGGCTTGATGAAAAACGCAGCCCCTTTGATTTTGCTCTCTGGAAAAAAGCTAAACCTGAGCATATCATGCGATGGAAGAGCCCCTGGAGCGTAGGGTTTCCAGGCTGGCACCTTGAGTGTACGGCTATGAGTACCAAATATCTGGGTAACCCCTTTGACATCCACGGCGGCGGTATGGATCTGCAGTTTCCACACCACGAGGCAGAGATTGCACAGAATGTATGTGCTACCGGTGAAAGCCCGGTAAACTATTGGATGCATAATAATATGGTGACAATAGACCAGCAAAAGATGGCTAAGTCTCTGGGAAACTTCATCAACCTTGAGGAGTTCTTTACCGGTGATCACGAGAAGCTGGAGCAGGCCTATACACCTATGACTGTACGGTTTTTTCTGTTGCAGGCCCATTATCGCAGCACCATAGATTTTAGTAACGAGGCCCTCAAGGCGGCTGAAAAAGGCTACAAACGGCTGATGAACTCCCTTAAAAATGTAAGGGCTATGGAATATGCCGGTAAGGGAGAGCCTGACAAGGCATGGCAGGAAAAGATTTCCAAGAGCATACAGGACTGCTACACTCATATGAGTGATGACTTCAATACAGCCAGAGCACTGGCGTCATTATATGAGCTTACCTCCTTTTTTAATGAAGTACATGCCGGTAAGCTGCAACCTGCTGTGCTTGGTAAAGACCTGTTCGAGAAAGCCAGAGCTACTTTCGATGGTATGATAACGGACGTGATGGGACTGTTGCCTGAAGACGGTGGAGGGGAGAAGCGATTAGAAGGTACCGTAGAGCTGCTCATTGAACTTCGCAAGAAGGCTAAGGAAGAGAAGAACTACGATGTGAGCGATCATATCCGTGATGAACTTAAGAACCTTGGCATACAATTAAAGGATGAAAAAGGGGGCGGTACTACATTTACACTTGACTGAGTCGGGAAGTGAAATGCTGGGTTTACATGACAGAAAATTATGTCCTTAATGTACTGAACAGTAAGTAATAAGTGGGAAAAAGTTAATTTATACTTCAGCTTATTACATAATTTGACATGTAAAAAAGCCCGGGAAGCAATTAGCCTGCTACCGGGCTTTTATTTTCTCTTCATGGTTTCGTTCAAAACACCTTCCCGATTTTTCTGAAATGGGTATGGTGAAGAAAAGTTTCATGGATTAATCTTATTAATTAACACTGTTATTTTAAAGAATTGGCTATCAGAAGTGTAAAGGCGGTTGTTGTGTGCCTCATACTTCAGGGTAATTTCAAAATAGTAGTATCCTGTTTTACTATTCTAATATTCGCTATCTGGTATTTGATTCCCGGTTTCCAGATCGCTTATTTTGCAACTTGATATTGTGATATTGTTTTAGCGCTGCGCTTCTTTTTTATGCTGTGAAAAAGTGCGGCACTTTTGCGGAAATGCTACACGATACAAGCCTATGCCTCATTTGGTTGGGTATTTTATCCCGATTTGTGTCTTTTTGTATTTCCGGCCCGGTTGAATTTACCGGGAGCCTAAAAACTTGACCTAATGGCTCGAATAAAATACTACTACAATACTGAGACGTGCCGTTACGAACGCGTTCAAACCAGAACCTCCGACATCATTTTCAATGTGCTGGGGATACTGATTCTGTGTGGTTTTTTCGGATTCATCAGTTTTGCTGTTTACATGCGCTTTTTTGATTCCCCGAAAGAAGCCAGGCTGAAGGAAGAACTCCAGGAGATGGCCTTTTACTACCAGAAGCTCGAAAAAGAGGTCTCCTCTATGGATAAAAAAATGGTAGACCTGCAGCAGCGTGATGACAATGTTTACCGTACTATTTTCGGGGTAGATCCTTTGCCCGGTGAAACCCGGCAGATGGGTGTTGGTGGTGTGGATCGATACAAAGCACTCAAGGCTAGCCGTTTGTCTGATAAAGAAATGATCCTGAGTCTTAGTAAGTCAGTAGACGAGTTAAAGCGTAAGGCCACAGTCCAGCACAAGTCATATGACGATATCATGAAACTTGCAATGAACAAGGACAAGATGTGGGCTTCCATACCTGCCATACAGCCTATCAGTAATAAAGAGCTTACCCGACTTAGTAGCGGCTTTGGTTATAGAATACATCCTATTTATAAAGTAAAGAAACTTCATACCGGCATTGATTTTTCGGCTCCTACCGGCACGCCAATCTATGCAACGGCAGATGGTAAGGTAGTAAAGCTTAGAAACGCTAAAACCGGCTATGGTAAGGAAATCGAAATCGATCATGGGTATGGCTTTAAGACCAAGTATGCCCACATGAATGATTTCAATGTGAAAAGAGGGCAGACTGTTAAACGTGGCGAATGCATAGGCTACGTAGGTAGTACAGGTACCAGCACCGCCCCTCACCTTCACTACGAAGTAATGAAGCAAGGGAAGAAGATTAACCCTATGCACTACTTCTTCGGTGACCTGAATGCTGAAGAGTATGAGAAAGTTGTCGAGCTGGCCACTATTGAAAACCAGTCACTGGGAGGCTGATCGACTCAGGCGGATGTGAATAAGATTTGAACCTTATTGTTATGGACATACGAAAACCTGCTCTGCGGAGCAGGTTTTTTTATTGTGCCAGTGCCTGCCACAGTACTTCCACCGGGTGCAGTGCCACCCGGTCCGTACCGTCCTTGATCTGATGGCGGCAGCTCGTACCCGGCGCGCATACGATAGCTTCTGCAGGGGTGTCCCTCACAGCCGGAAAGAGTACCAGCTCACCGATACTCATACTCAGGTCATAATGCTCCTTCTCATAGCCGAAGCTACCGGCCATGCCGCAGCAGCCGCTTGGTATCAGGCGTACTTCATATCCGGCAGGAAGAGTTAAGGCCTTTTTGCTAAAGACCAGGCTACTCAGTGCCTTTTGATGACAGTGACCATGCAGGCGAACCAGTCGCTTCTCCGTTATAAACTGTTCCGGGGTAATATTCCCTGCCTCACGCTCAGCGGCGATGAATTCTTCAAACAGTAATGACACCTCGGCCAGGGCAGTCGCCTTAGCACGCATATCTTCCGGCACAAGTGAGAGATATTCATCCCTCAGCGTAAGCAGGGCAGAGGGTTCTATACCTATTACAGGGATGCCTTGTTCTGCCAGGCCAGCAAGGGCATTCACATTTTTAATGGCTATTTCCTTTGCATCGCGAAGCAACCCCTTACTTATCCATGTCCTGCCGCTTTCTTCATGCTCAGGCATCAGCACTTTGTAACCAAGCCGGGTTAGTAGCCTGAGGGCCGTTTGCCCCACGGGTACGTCGTTAAAGTTGGTAAATTCATCACAGAAAATGGCAACTTCCTTAACAGGTCTGGCAGGCTGTGCAGGTGCATGATCGTTAAACCACTTTCGCAGAGTGGTTTGATGAAGCGGAGGGAGCGACCGGCTAGGGTGAAATCCGGCAAGCTTCCGAAATATCCCGCCAGTGAATTTATTGCCAACCAGGAAATTATAGGCGCCCGGGAAGATACTCGCCAGGTCATTGCCCTTTGTGTAGTTAGCTACCAGCCTACTACGAAATGGCACCCCATGCACATCATAATGCTGCTGCAGGTATTCAGCCTTCATCTTACCTACATCCACATTGCTGGGGCACTCAGCCTTGCAGCCTTTGCAGGAAAGGCACAGGTCCATCACTTCACCGATCTTCTTATCTGCAAATGGATTTCCCTCCGCCTGGGTAAGAACTTCTCTCAATATATTAGCCCTGGCACGGGTAGTATCCTTCTCATTATGCGTAGCCATGTAGCTTGGGCACATGGTGCCCCCCGTCAGGTGCGTTTTCCGGCAATCACCGCTGCCATTGCAGAGCTCTGCGGCACGTTGTATGCCATCCGCCTCGCTAAAGTCAAACACCGTTTCAAAATGTGGAGTCTTCTGTCCCGGCCAGTAGCGCAGGCTCTCATTCATAGGCGGAGTATCCACGATCTTGTTCGGGTTAAAGATATGCTCCGGATCCCAGACATTCTTCACTTCTTCCACAAGAGCGTAATTTTCATCACCGATCATAAACCGGAGAAATTCCCCCCTCAGGCGGCCATCGCCATGTTCGCCACTCAGAGATCCGCGATACTTTTTTACCAGGGTGGCAATCTCCTCCAGGATTTTATGAAAAAGCCTGTTTCCCTCATGTGTTTTTAGATCCAGAATAGGGCGAAGGTGCAGCTCTCCGGACCCTGCATGCGCGTAGTGCACACAGTAAAGGCCGTGCTTTTCAAGAATTATGTTGAAATCTGCAATGTAGGCCGGCAGATCATTCACATCTACAGCCGTATCCTCGATTACCGGCGCAGGCTTGGCATCCCCCTTAATATTACTGAGCAGCCCCAGCCCTGCTTTACGAAGATTCCAGGCGCGCGCTGTTTTTTCCCCAAATAAGAGCGGGAAGTGGTAGCCAAGGCCTGCCTCACGCATGTCCCCTTCCATTTCTGCCACCACCTGTCTCACCTCCTCTTCTGTCTCCTTACTGATTTCCACCATCAGTATTGCCCCCGGTTCACCTTCTACAAAAAACCGGTTTTGCCGCTGCTCAATGTTTGCCTTAGTGCATTCCAGTATATATGCGTCCATCAGCTCGCTGGCAGACGGGTTATACTTCAGGGCAATGAGGTTGGCCCGCAATGCCTCATCCACATTATTGAAGTGTACGCAGCAAAGCCCTTGTGTAGCCGGAGGCAGAGGGTCTGCATGTACCTTTATTTCCGTCACCAATGCCAGCGTTCCTTCCGAGCCAGCCAGTAGCTTACAGAAGTTAAAGGGCTCATCAGTATCAACAAAGGGAGAAGCCTCCATAAGCAAATCCAGTGCGTAGCCCGTATTTCTCCTCGGTATGGATGGTTTAGGAAAGGCCTCAATGATTCGGTTCCGGTTACCTTCATCACTGAACATATCCCTGGCCGATAGATACAATTTCGTTTCAAGGGCCTCCTCAGGGCCATTACACTTAGCCTCAAACTCCCTGTTGGTGAGAGGCCCAAAGGTCACTTCCGACCCATCACTAAGGAGTGCTTTCACCTCCAGCAGGTGGTCACGCACACTGCCATACACCACCGAGTTAGCCCCACAGCTGTTATTCCCCAGCATGCCACCTATCATGGCACGGTTAGCCGTGGAAGTCTCCGGCCCGAAGAACAGGCCATGCTCTTTCAGAGCCATGTTCAGCTCATTACGGATCACTCCAGGCTGCAGCCTCACCCAACCTTCTTCTTTGTTTATTTCCAGGATACGGGTAAAGTGCTTAGAGATGTCCACCACTATCCCTGACCCTACTACCTGCCCGGCCAGTGATGTGCCTGCCGCGCGGGGTATGAGTGAAACCTTGTGCTTTCGGGCAAAACGTATCAGTTTATTGAGATCTTCTTCCGATTTTGGAATGGCCACGGCCAGTGGCAGTTCGCGGTATGCCGAGGCATCGGTGGCATACAGTATCCGCATGGTATCGTCAAAATAGAAGTCGCCCTCCAGCTCCTGGCTGAGTGAGCTAAGGGATTGGTGTATAGATTTTTCGGCCATCACTCCAAAACTCGCAAATTCCAGGCAATGTTGAAATCAATTTCGTCCGATAATGTCAAGGGAGGTGTACGATTTTGGTACACTATTTTTGCTATAACCCCTCTTTAATCACGTCCAAGGCCTTTTTTGCCTTTTGGCACGTTGCTTGGCTATAGATACATACCCAAGGTCAAGAACTCAAAACATTACGATTATGAATACCCTGAAACTCTTCTTCTCTTCTAAAGTCAATTTGCTTAGCGTAATAATCTTACTTGTCGTAAGCCTCAGTTCATTCGCTCATTCTAAAAAGGGTGGAACAGAACTCAAAGCTTCTTCTGAAGTATACGCGCTTACCGGTGAGTTTATCGACGGCCTGTCTGGCCCTGAGGCAGAAAGTAAACACACCTACCGGTTTGTAGACGCTGAAGGCAACGTCCAAAGCGAAATGATAGTAGCCGAAAGGGAGGCACTGGAGCAAAAAGAGTTGCAGAGGCTGCTGCTGAACAGTGATAAGCTTTTCAGCAGCCAGGGAACATCATACTACCTAATCGACTAACATCTGGCATTTAACGCAGTCGTGACACTGTTTATTTGGTTGAAAAGCGGCCCGCCATCTGGCGGGCCATTTTTTTTATATTGAAATTGCGGCTTTATTTTCCTGACTGTATATCTTTCCTAAGTCTATATAAGACTCCGCCATATCTTTGGTGAAGTACCCATCATCATCTGTTTCAAATCCTTTCCCTATTTCAAGCATATCAAGGGTTTTGCAGGCGAGACCCTCGTTGATTACGCCCCCCTTTTGGAGCTCCTTGACCAAGAGGATAGCTTCTTCAATAGCTAGGTTTACATCACTTATTTCTTCTATGTCTTCACATTTTAAAATGTAAGTCCTACGGATTTGCTCTTCCATACCTGCGCAAGCGAGAATTGAGGCCAGCTTATAATTTCCTCCTTTTTTTGCATACTCACAGTAGTCAAATATCTCCTCGAATCTGTCTACGCCAATTAGCTGTGAGTATTGGATAGGAATATCATTATAAAAAGCATGCGCATAGCGGGTAATCCCGGGGAGCATTAACTGTTCTACATAATTATCCCACCAAATTGCGACAGAAATACTTAGGTCCAGGTTTTCAACCTGATGAAAACAACAGGAAGGGATAAACAGGATGTCCCCTGAATTAATGACGACTTCAGCGCTTTCTGCTTTAGCAAAATCAGGATGTTTATCCAGATCAGGGGCATTGATATTAACTCTGCTTAAGTGCGGACTTTTAGTGCCCAGCGGATGACAATACAGGTTCCCTATTTGCTCAGCATGAAACAATGTAATCTTTTTTTTCCCGTAGTACTGGATTATGAAATTATTGAAGGTATCATAGTGTAGCGAGGTAATAGTATTTTTAGCTCCTATCCATAGCCTCTCATTATCTATTATTTCTTCATGAAGAAAATCAGGGTTCCAGCAATTCTCTTTTAGTTCTTCAAGTATATTCAGGAGAGGCCAGTGCTGCAGGTTAAGGTACTCCTTACCCACCTCTACACGGTCCATATACTCTGAAAAAGCAATGTGCTCATGCTCAGCCATCACTATGCCTGTTTCCGGATCAATAATGTATTTTCCGCTATCGGCAGAATTAGCAACGATTTCCATGTCCCCAATAATGGATTTTAGCCCTGCCGGAGTCCAATTTTCCAGCTCCTTTTTACTCAATTGTCCTTTAATTATAACAGGTTTACCAGGCTGGATATATTTTTCGAAGAATGTATTTTGGTCTGGCAAGAAGTCAAGTCTTTCTACTTTCATAGGTATTTGTTTTTTTCAATTGAGGAAAGAATATAGCAAAAATTAAGGCTCTCCTCCATTTTGATTGTGCTGTTCTGAATTCCCTTTTGAAATAAGGTTACTTTTTATGCCTGCGGATACTAAGTGGGCTATTAATTCACGCTTGGTTTCAAATAATTGAAAATCAGCTTTTTAATGTCGTTCACTAGCGTTCATTACTGTACGCTTCCGAACATATTTAGAAGCGTTAAACAGCTAAATATGCCATTCAGAGTATTCTGAGGCGCTTTTTTAGTTTTGGCACGTGAGTTGGCATTATAGAAGTAACCAGGTCAAAAACTCAAACTCACTAGTATTATGAAAACTGTAATCAAACACATCTTCGCAGCCAGCCTATGTTTATTTATCGTGCTGTCAGGCACCGCGCTGCACGCAAAAGATACCGGAAATGATATGACCGGTTCTGAAGCTGAGGAGCGGGTGTTGACTGCAGAAGAGACTGAGGTCTACGAACTACTTGAAGAAGTAGTGGCTGAATTTGGTCTTGAAGAAAGTAAGACCATCCTGCCCAACTTTAGAGTAAAAGTCTATAATTCAAAGTCAGAGTTGATATATGAAGGCAGCCACCAATTGGCAGATATACCCGCAGATCCGGAGGTAAGAAAGGTGCTTCAAAAAAGCGACCTGATGTTTGAATCCGGAAACGTTAAGTACTATATGTTAAGATGAAATGCTTAAAAAACCGAACCCAATAAAAGGCTCTCTGCTCATATGCGGGGAGCCTTTTCTTTTACAACAGCATTAGCACTTGGCATAATAAAGTTCAATATTCTGTCATTTAAGTTATGTTTTTTAGGTAAATTATGAGTCTGTAATTTTCGTAAAACCATGTTGCTTGCTGATACACAATTGGTAGCGACTAAAACAAAAGCTATGAAAAAGAATCTACTGGTGCTTATATGCACCACGACCATGCTATGGTCATGCCACAAAGAAGAAATCGGCCATCCTGCCGGCGAGATTACTAATCATGAAATATCGGCAACTTCCGACCCTGTCGGGGGGCAGTTCGTTGAGTACAGCATTCCCGAAAGCGAATCGGAAGCTGCCGGCTCCGTAGCCTCCTTTGAGCAGGTACTGGAGGCGTACTCTAGCGGTGAACTTAATGAAGAAGACGTGCTATCCGTAAATCCTGCCTATGCAGAATGGGTTCTGGAAGCTACCTTTAACAAAGCACATGCACACCAAACGCAAGAGGAGTACTATTCCGAGCCAGACGCACTTTCTGTCTCAGTCAACCTTCCTGTAATAAACGAAGGAGAAAAATTTTATGTCAACGGTTATCAGCTTGCTGTAGCCTACCAGGAGCTATCTGCTATGGCAGTCGAAGGAGGTTTTGAAATAGCCCCTAACTCAGACCTGGAAATAGTAAGCTTGGAAGGGGGTACTATGGAGGTGACGCTCTTCTTAAGCCGGAAGTGGTTCAATCCTTTCGGTCCGGTAGCACTGGGTCCCGATGATGACTATAAGGCCTACGTGAAAACTAAATGCGATGGAACGGGCAACATAAATGCGGCTGATCGCCTGACAAAGGCTCACCGCTCACTGGTGGATTTTATGGCTTACCCCTGGTACTACAATGTGAAAAAGTACTACATCAGAAACAATAAAGTGTCCTCACCTTATTACCGCGATATATTCGATTACCGTTTGTATTACCATGCCTATGATCCGTTTGGGAGACTCGGCTGGTATCATGCCTACAATGTTTCTAAAACCAGCTTTGATGATAAGTTTTTAGGAGGGGCCTCTGTAAGCGGAGTTTCAGGGGCCACTCAGTACGCCCCGGGCTACTGTGTGGATGATACGGAAATGGTATCCCTTAATAATGACTTGAAATATGTGCTCAGCGAGGTGAAAAAAGATATTCCTAATATCAGTAGTATAAGAGTCTGGAGTGACAAGCAATTCAATTATAGCACCATTAGTGCCAGAACTCACCATAACCTTGAGTTCCGTGGCGCTTTTCCCGTAAGAGTTATGGGCCCCTCTTACGAGCCTGCTAATCCTATATTACTCTAACACGGACCCCGTAATAAGGCATAAAAAGCGGATAACTTTTCAGGGTTATCCGCTTTTTTTGACCTCTAAGACCACTAGTTAGTAGCCTCGTTTAGCCAGGCATTCTGTATGTTTTGCTGTTCCGGAGTCAGATCCTCCATATATTGAATAAGGTAATCACTTTCCACCGCAATCGTACGGGCTTTAGCCTTCAGCCTCTTCTTTTTAGTCTTTCCGTTTTGCTCCCTCAGCACAGTCACTTTTACCTTATCTCCAGGCTCTACTTCAGACTTGAATTTATCTATCGCTTCTATAACATTGTTAATGGTCAGGTCCACGCCATTAAAGTTCATGATCACGTCACCTTCTTCAAAGCCCATGTCCTTACCAAATTCATTCATGTCAGACGTGCTGGCAATTGCCAGGCGCGTAGTGTCACCGTTTGGCATAAGGTCCAGGTTACCCAGTGTCAGTTCCTGCCTTACTGCCCCTCTTTCAAATTCAACGCCCGCTTCTGCCAATAACTCATCCAGAGGAAGTGGCTCAGTGCCTGCTACATGACGTTCCAGGAAGTCGTTGATCTCAGGGTAGGTCATCTCTGCAATCACGCTGAAGAGCTCATCGTCTTTAAATGGCTTTTCTTTTCCGTAGTGTTTTGCCAGGTCCCGGATCAGCCTCTGCAGGTCGTATGTGCCTTCAGATAAGCTAAGAAGTTTCAGATCCAATGCCAGGCCAATGAGGGCACCCTTCTCGTATACGTTACCGTACTGCCTTTCGTACTTGTCCAGTACATTCTTGCTCATTACAGTAAAGGGCAGCGAGTCATTGTATTGCTGCGACCTTCTCATCTTACCCGCGATCCAGTTTAGCCAGTCGGACCTGTCCATCAGGCCATATTTAGCCTGAACAAGTCCTGCGCTGTATTCTGTAACTCCTTCATATAGCCACAGGTGCTTAGACATTTCAGGGTTAATGAAATCAAAATACTGTATCTCTTCCGAGTGGATATTCAGCGGCGTAACAATATGAAAAAATTCATGAGCAGAGATATCCGTAATGGTAGAGGCAAGGGCTTCCGTATTATTAATGAGCGGCAGGAAGTATAGAGAGGAATAACTATGCTCCAGCGCACCATATGAGCCCGAGTAGCTTGGCATGCTGAACAGGTAGATCAAAAATGCATACCGGTCTACCGGTAATTTACCACCCAGAAAAGAAACCTGTGCCTGTAGCATTTCCTTTACCCGGTCCAGCACGAAGTCCGCCCGCTGTTCCCCGTCCGGAGAGTATACAGATACGAGTACTTCCGTGCCGTTCAGATTGATAGATGCTGTATCCGGTTTAGCATACATCAGAGGCGCATCCGCAAGGTTCACATAGTTTTCTGCGTAGAATACATCCAGGGTATCAGTCCGGCTGGTTTCTTTAAGGCTTGTGGCACCGAAAAACTCAGGCTGATGGGCTATGTGAAGGCGGTAGGGTACTTCTTTCATGCCTTCCAGGTACCCCAGAAAAGTAAATGTGTTCAGCACAAAATTCTGAGAGGGCTCAAAGTTAGTCCCTGCCGGCTCAAATACCGTTTTGCCCTTGCGTGAGTCCCACGTGTCATCCGCCTGGTAAGTCACCTTGTGAAGCCGGTTAGCTTCACCTATCAGTATGCGGTTTTCCGTAATTCGTGTTATTGGCAGCGTGTCACCGTTCTCAGCTATGGCGTTAAATTCACTGATAAATCTGCCGAAGTCATTAATTTCATACGTGCCGGGGACAATTTTCGGCATGCGAAACTCAATGCTGTCGCGGTCGATGGGAGGCACCATCATGGTGACAGTCAGCTTATCATTTATCGTCTCCCTCAGGTCAGTGTATACATCGTAGCCTGAATTTTGTGCTATGGCTGTACCGGTTACGCAAACGATAGCCGCGAAAGCCAGAATATTCTTGATCATTGAAAATTTGCTTCAGTTGAACCGCCAAAACTAATGATATGGCTGGTCCTTTCCATTATAAAAATGTATGAGCGGCATACATTTTATGTGCTTTCCGGAAATTAGTAGGGAAGGCTGAGTTTTTTGAAAATGAAATGCATAAGCCAGGCGGGGCCTATGAGTAGAAACTGCAGGTCTTTAAGGAAGGATGGCTTTTTACCCTCCACCTTATGTCCGTAAAACTGACCTACCCAAGCCAGGAAAAAGATAGTGAGGCAAATAGCCCATAGAGGAGCCAGGGCCACTTGGTCCAGTAGAAATACTCCGTACAGGCAGATAGCAGACCATACTACCATACCAAAAAAGAGAGGAGGAGATAAAGTAAGGTAGTAAACCAGTACCAGCAGAAGTATCACAGTGGCCCAGTTGGCAAATGCCCCCGCCCATGGAAAGGCTTCTGAAAGAAGTGTAGAGGGAATAGACCAAACCAACCCTACGATACTGAAAAATATCAGCGGTACACATATCCAATGGATCAGCTTGTTGGTTTCATTGCGATGGCTCTCCCCGTATTCGGAAAGAAGTTGATCTATTTTTCTCATGGTTATTAGGTCTACTTATTCAATATATAGCTTTCAAACACCAATTTTACTATCATAATATAGCATAAAACAGTCAAAAATGCACCCTGAATGCATATGTATGAATCCGACCGTTTATGCAGATTTCACCTTTGTGCGTACTTTACTCCATTCTTTCACCTGCCAGTGTACTTTACCTGTAGTAAGCTGGTTGCCGGTTTTATCATGAATATGCACCTCACAGGTCACCACTACCGCATCGTGCCCTTTCAGTGGCTCCACTATCTTTTCCTGTATCCAGTCGTCTGATAGCTCAAACCGGGCAACCGCATCAGTTTTTCCTTGGTAATGATAATCCATCTCCAGTGTTTTCATGATGAGGCGGTACCGGCTGGCTGGCAGATGCCTTATCATAAGTATTCCTGTGGTAAACTCTGTGAGTGTGGCCAGGGCACAGGCATGCAACCCCCTGATATGGTTTAAATTACGCTTACGGTATGGGATAAAAGACACCACATGGTTACTTCCGATCTCCCGTATTTTGAAACCATGAGGTTTATTAAAAGGAATCATCCGGTCCAGGGCCAGATTCATGATCCGAAGCCAGAATCCGCTGGATTCGGCTTTTTCCATAAGCTTCTCAGGGTTCATCATAATTTTTTTTCAGGTAAAATTTTGCGCCTAATATACATGTATTATGTAGTTTGTGCTTTCTACCTGACCATCAGGTAAGGCTACACCATCAAAAAAAGTCTGCATAATGCTGAGTTTTTGGGAAAAACAATCTTTTGTAGAGTACGACTATGTGATAATAGGGGGCGGAATTACCGGCCTTTCTACTGCTATATCTATTAAAGAAAACGCCCCCAAAGCAAGGGTGGTAGTACTGGAAAGAGGTATTTTCCCGAGCGGTGCCAGTACCAAGAACGCGGGTTTTGCTTGCTTTGGATCTATAACCGAATTGCTAAACGACCTGAATACACTGGGTCCGGAGGAAACAAAAGAGCTGGTAACTGAACGGTGGGAAGGACTGAAAAAGCTAAGAAACCGGCTTGGGGAAAAAGAGATCGGCTACAAGGCACAGAATGGGTATGAACTTATTCGTGAGGCAGAAGAGTATGCCCTGGGAAAAATTGATGAGGTTAATGATCTGCTCATGCCCTTGTTTTACCAGGAGGTATTTACGGACAAACCCAAACTTCGGAAGAATTTTGGCTTCAGCAAAGACCACGTGCTTACCGTGGTGGAAAATAGCTTTGAAGGCCAGATAGATACTGGCAAAATGATGCGCCGGCTTATAGGGTATGCCTGTGAGCTTGGTGTGTTGCTGTTAACAGGTGCCGAGGTGCAAAGTCTCGAGGAGCACGCCGGGCATGTGGAGGTCATAGTGAAAAACACACCTACTAAGGATGACGTGCGGATCAAGGCAGATAAGGTGGCTTTGTGCACAAATGCCTTCTCCAAAAAGTTTCTGCCCGATATAGAAGTAGCACCGGGCCGGGGCTTGGTGCTGGTGACCAAGCCTTTTAAAAACCTCAAGTTCAAGGGTGTTTTTCACTATGATGAAGGATACTACTATTTCCGTGACTATAAAGACCGTGTCATTTTCGGAGGTGGCAGAAACCTCGACCCAGATACTGAGGCCAGTACTGAGTTTGAGGTAAATCAGCGTATTTTTGATTTACTCAAGCGTCAGTTAGAAGTAATGATCATGCCAGGCCATGAAATACATATTGAACATTCCTGGGTTGGCATTATGGGGTTTGGAAGCACTAAGAAGCCTGTGATCCAAAAAGTTTCCGACCGTATTTTTGCTGGTATTCGTCTGGGAGGCATGGGGGTTGCTATCGGCAGCCGGATTGGCGAACGCCTCATGAAAATGATGATTAAGCCTAAAGTTTGATTTTTTCCTTAAATTACTCGCTGTTTTAAAGAAATTTTCGACTACTGTATATGGATAAAGTCCAACGAAGGCCTGCAATTTGGGAGGCACTTATTCCTGTTATCTTCCTTATTGTTGCCCTCTTCTTTAATGTATTTTACATTTTTGGTGATGCGGCGCTGGACGGAAGTAATCAAATCGTACTCCTTCTGGCTGCCTTTGTGGCAGTAATCATCGGGCTTCGTACCGGCATGTCCTGGGACGACCTGCAAGACGGTATGGTAAAAAGTATCAGTGCTGCCATGCCCAGCATTTTTATTCTGCTTATGATCGGTGCCCTGGCGGGTACATGGCTCATAAGCGGTATAGTCCCGGCCATGATCTATTATGGGCTCGATATTCTTAATCCCACTATCTTTCTCTTTGCCGCCTGTATAGTCAGCGCCATTGTGTCTGTGGCTACAGGCAGTAGCTGGTCTACAATAGCCACCATCGGTATTGCGCTGCTGGGCATTGGCGATGCGCTTGGCCTGAGCAAGGCAGTGGTAGCAGGTGCCATTATTAGCGGCGCCTACTTTGGTGATAAAATGAGCCCCCTTAGCGATACCACCAACCTGGCACCAGCCATGGCTGGTACCGATCTCTTTACCCATATAAAATACATGGCCTACACCACAGTGCCCAGTATCGTCATTACCCTGCTCATCTTTCTTGGTATAGGAATATATCAGGGCGGTGATGGCCAGATAGCCGATACCGAGGCAGTACAGGCGGCCATAGGGCAGGCGTTTAACATTAATGGCTGGCTATTCATTGTTCCAGCATTAGTAATCTTCCTGATAGTAAAAAAGGTGCCGGCCTTTCCGGCCCTCCTGATCGGAACGCTGCTCGGAGGCCTTTGCGCCATTATCTTTCAGCCCCAGATCATTACCGGGCTTGGTGGCAGTACATTCAACCGCGAGATAGTCTTTGAGGCGGGTTCCGGATGGGAGTATTTCTTCAATTCCTTCAAAGCCGTTATGATGGCCATGTACGGAGATGTGACCGTAGCTACCGGCAATGCTGAAGTAGACGGACTACTTAGCACCGGGGGTATGGCCGGTATGCTTTGGACCATATGGCTTATTATCTGTGCCATGATCTTTGGAGGGGTAATGGAAAAAGCCGGCCTGCTGCAGCGCATTACTGATCCGATTATCCAAATGGCCCGCTCAAGCGGCTCCCTCATTCTCTCTACCACAGTAAGCTGTATATTCTTCAACGTAACTGCCTCTGATCAGTACTTGGCTATTGTAGTGCCCGGCCGTATGTTTGCCGGCCCCTATCGTGAGCGCGGGCTTAAGCCTAAAGTACTTTCGCGTACACTGGAAGATAGCGGTACAGTTACCTCTGTGCTAGTACCATGGAATACCTGCGGAGCCACACAGGCAGGCATACTCGGTGTGGCCACCGGTACCTACGCCCCCTATTGCTTCTTTAACATTATAAGTCCCTTCATGACCGTTCTATTCGGTTATGCCAATATCAAAATAGCCCGGTACAAGGATGGTGAGGCAGAAAGGAAGAAGGAACTCGTCTGATGTCCCTCTTTCCAAAGCATATCACCAAAGATCAGGTAAACCGCCTTCCATTAGAACGTTATGAGGGTAAACTGGCCGTTATAAGCCGGTCAGACAAGCTTGCTGATGCTGTACAGCGTATACGCAGTGAAAAGGCCGTAGGCTTTGACACTGAAACCAAGCCCACTTTCCGCAAAGGGCAATATCATCATGTATCACTGCTGCAGATAGCCGTACCCGGCATGGTTTATCTCTTTCGGCTAAATTACCTCGGCATGGCCCCTGAGTTGCGAGAGATTTTTGAGGACCCCCGCATCACAAAGGTTGGCATAGGCATACGTGATGATTTACTGGAAATGCAGAGGCTGGGGCACTTTGAGCCTCAGAACATCCTCGACCTCAATGATGAGGTGAAACACCTGGGGGTGAAAAATGCAGGCGTAAGAAACCTTAGTGCCATTTTTCTTGAATTCAGAATATCCAAGAGCCAGCAAACTAGCAACTGGGAACGTGATGAACTTACAGAGAAGCAGTTACGCTACGCAGCTACCGATGCCTGGGTGTGTCTTCAGATCTATAACCGGCTGCAGGACTGGGGCTATCTCGACGAATAATTAAAATATAGGTACGAAAAGCTTACCTGAAACCTGTTTGTTATCGTTATAACCTTATCTTATTACAGGTATATGGTGAGGATATGGTGGATAGGTTAAGATACAGCTTTCCGGTTCAGTTGTTAGTAAACAACCTTAAGAAGAATGTACTTCTGGTACTTACCTGGGTGCTTATTACCTATGTGATAGCTGGTCACTTTGGCAAGACACTAGGCATTCCCTACCTGTTTCTGGATCCCGAATACCTCGATTCAGTTGATTTTACCAGTTTTTTTATTGTTGGCTTTACCCTGGGAGGCTTCACAATGGCCTACCACATCACCTGCTATATACTGGACGGTGCCAAATACCCCTTTCTTGGCCTGCTTAAGCGGCCATTCATGCACTTCACCATCAATAACAGTACCATTCCCTTTATATTTCTGGTGATATACATCATCCAGATTTTTGTATACCAACTAGACTATGAGTTTAATACCTTCTGGGACATTCTGCTGAAGGTCAGCGGCATGCTCGCAGGCTATTTTCTTATGGTTTCCATCCTCTTCGTTTACTTCTGGCTTACCAATAAAGACGTGATCAGCACCAATAAGATGGCCAGACAGGTAGATAAAAAACTTAGAAAATCGAAGATCAGCCGGGCTGCCATAATGAGAAGGTGGCGGAGCATCAATAAAAAAAGAATAAAAGTACGATACTTCCTCCGCCTGGATATGAGGTTACAGCCCGTGCCTGATCCGGAGGTAGCAGTAAGCAGGGAAGACATCCTTAACATATTCAGCCAGCATCACCTTAACTCAATCATTATTGAGATGCTCATTTTCGGGGTTATTATGGGCCTTAGCTTCTTTGCCGACTCACAATACATGCAGATTCCCGCTGCAGCAAGCACCATACTCTTTGCCACCCTTATCATCATGTTTGTAGGTGCTATTAGTTTTTGGGTAAGGGGCTGGGCGCTCACTATTTTCTTTGTTCTCCTCATAGGGCTCAATATGATTTCCGCCCTCAGGCATGAGCAATGGATCCACCAGGCCTTTGGCCTGGACTATGATACCGAAAGAGCAGACTACCTGGCCGCTTTGGACGCAACCAGGCAGGGCAGCCCCATCGTGGAAGAAGATCGCTTGCATACCCTTGAGATGCTCGATAACTGGCGCAAAAAATTTGACTCACCACCTCCTGCTATATTCATATGTAGCAGTGGGGGAGGACAGCGCGCCGCATTATGGACCTTAAGAGCCCTGCAGGTGGCAGACAGTGCCACTGAGGGCAGCCTGTTAAGGCACACAATACTTATGACAGGAGCCTCAGGTGGCCTCGTAGGAGGAGCCTACTATCGTGAACTGGCCCTTAGGAAAATACAGGGACAAATACCCACTACAAACAGTCGCGAGTATACTACAGCCATCAGTTCAGACATGCTCAACCCTGTCATTTTTAGCTTACTGATAAATGAGCCGCTGGTACGCTGGCAAAGTTTTGAATACCAGGGCCGGGAATACCCCAAGGACAGAGGCTACAGTTTTGAGCGAAAGTTAAACCGGAACACCCGTGGCCTAATGGATAAATCACTGGAGGATTACCGGCAGGCAGAATACGATGCGCTGATCCCTATGCTGCTGATGACGCCCACTATAATCAATGATGGACGTAAACTTTATATATCCTCCCAGAAGGTGAGCTACATGGGCGCTACCACGCCAGAGTACGTATTGGAGTCCGCAGAGCCGAAAGGAGTGGATTTCAGAAGACTATTCGAAGCCCAGCAGGCAGGGGACATGAGTTTTCTTACAGCCCTGAGGCTTTCCGCTACCTTCCCTTATGTATCACCCAACGCAAGCCTTCCATCTGAGCCCCGGCTGGAAGTGATGGACGCCGGGGTTACAGACAACTTTGGCATCACAGACGCCGTGCGTTTTATCTACACCTTCAGGCACTGGCTTAGTGAGAACACATCGGGAGTTATTATCCTGTCAGTTAGAGATACTCCTAAAAAAGGCCCTGTGAGCCGCGGAGAGGAAGTGGATATGTTTGATAAGATCTTCACGCCTCTGGCCAACCTGTACAAGAACTTTGACAATATCCAGGATCTCAATAATGACACGAATATTGAGTATGCCGGGAGTTGGATGGACGTACCTGTACAGATGCTCACACTGGAGTATTCCCCCCTTTCATTCTATCTGGATCAGCACCCTGAACTTAGTAAAGCGCAAACAGGCCTGCTGGACGTACCTATGGAGCGGGCCTCACTTAGCTGGAGGCTGACTGGTAAAGAGAAGGAGAATATCCTTCAGAATATCAGGAAAAAAGGAAATCAGCGTACCTTGCAAGAGCTTGTCAGGCGGCTAAGTACGGATCGCTCCGTTAATCCTGTGGTTAGAAGTCAGAAGTGATGCTTTACCAATACCTTTCCTGATCACAGGCTATACTCTCCCCCTTGTCCTTCTCATACTTGTTAATCCTGAGCTATAATAGTTCAGGACAGGCATAGATAAGCCGGTTTGTGCCAGGATTGTTTCACCAGATCATTCCCGAATTAGTATGCCATTATTAGTTGCTGACAGAGTAATGGCTACCCGTTTACTGCTTTGATATAATAAGAAAAGCCCGCCCCAGAAGGGCAGGCTTTACGTTCTACTTCTCTTTTGTGATGTTATTTTACAGATTCCGTTGTGATCACTCGCTGAATAGTGGCCAGCGATACGGGCTCATTGGTCTTTCTATCTTTCAGCACGAACAGAAGCACACTCACCAGGCTCCCTGCACCACCGGTGTTAAGCATGGCTTCAAAGGTAACAGAACCTTTATCAAGTGCCTCTTTAATATGCGTTGTACGTACCAGCTCACTGTCCTGCTTGGCAAAGAATGCGCTGAATTCTCCTACTTCTTTCTTACCCATCAGTTTCTTTGCTGCAGCATTTATGAAGTCGATCTTACCGTCCATATCCATGAGCGCAATAAAGTCAGTGCTGTTTTCTACCAGGTCTACAAACTTATCCTGTTCGGCTTTCTGAGATTCCAGCGACTGTTGGATCGCTCTCATCTCTTCCTGTGCCTGGGTCATGTTTTTGACAGTGTCCACCATCATTTTTTCCTGTGCCTGGAGCTGGTCCATATGCAGGTCCATTTCCTCCTGGTAGCGCTTTTGCTCACGTATATCACGCTGTAGTGATGCGATAGCTACAGGTTCCTGGCTATCAGGATCCCTCAGTACAAATACAGTAGCCTCTACATCAATTTTTTCGCCTGTTTCCTGGTGCGTGAGGGTGCTTTCGTAGCGCATGAATCCATCCTTTATCACCGTAGGCATAATGTCTGACATGACCAGGTCAAATTCCTCTTTGGAGAAGAATGCAGACATATGTACTTCATTAATATTCGTGCCTTCCTTCATGCCGATTAGCTCATGGCCTGCCTTGTTCAGGAATACCATGTCCCCTTCCATAGTAGCAATGCCCACAAAATCACGGCTGTTTTCCACCAGGCTCACAAACTTGTCCTGCTCGCCTTTCTGATGCTGCAGTTCCCGGTATACCTTCTCCATTTCCTCCTGCGTGGCCTGCATCTCCTCCATGTTCTGGCGGAGTTCTTCTTCCTGGGCAGCCATTTCTTCCAGGTGCTCCTTCAACTGCTCTTCCTGCGCCTTATGCTGGCTCATGTCGCGCTGCACGGCCGCTATGGCATAGATGTCTCCGCTTTCTTTTTTCAGAGGGAACAGAGCCGTCTCTACAGGTATGTGTGTGTTATTGGCTTTATTATGAAGGATGGATTCAAACTGTACAGACTCACCTTCCAGTACTTTTTTCAGGTGTATGTCATTAAAGGCAGGTATCTCATCCATGTGGAAGAAGGAGGCCAGCCCTGCGTCTTTTACTTCTTCTGCAGAGGTAGCGCCTACCATTTCGCGTCCTGCCTTATTTATAAACAGGCACCTGGCTTCAGGATTTGCGATTGCAATGAAGTCCTGGCTGTTTTCAATAAGGGTCACGAATTTATCCTGCTCCAGCTTCTGAGACTGAAGTTCTTCCTGGAAGATTTGCATCTCTTCCTGTACAGAGCGCATCTCCCGCATGTTTTGGATCATCTCCTCCTCAGCGGCACGCATATCTTCCTCAAAACGCTTTTTCTCACTGATGTCTCGCTGTACAGTTGCGATACCGAATGGTTCACCCGTTTCTTTATTCTTCAGCAGGATTACAGTAGCTTCTACCGGCACTGTTTTGTTGGCCTTCCGGTTTACAAGCATACTCTCATAGCTGCAGTAGCCTTCAGCCATTACTTTAGGAATGATTTCATTCCGAAGACGAACCGCTTCCTCTTCCGTTACCATGTCGGCCATGCTCAGCGCACGTGCCTCCTCCTCTGTAGAAACACCTACCACCTTCATGCCGGTAGAGTTAATATATTGAGTTCTGCCTTCCAGGTCAGCTATGCCGATAAAGTCATTACTGTTCTCGATGAGGGTAACGAATTTCTCCTGCTCCTGCTTCTCATTCTGCAGGCTGCGCTGGATGCGTGACATTTCTTCATGGGTAGCCTGAAGCTCTTCCATATTCTGGCGCATCTCTTCCTCATTTGCCTGCATCTGCTCGGTAAGCTCCTGGCTCTCTTCAAGCAGGCGCTTCGTATTTTCGCTGATTCTTACGCTGGATATAGAAGAAGCGATACTTTCGCTGAGCTTACGTACAAACTCTATTTCGTGCTGATCAAATACCCTGAAACTGGCGATTTCCAGTGCACCGAACACCTCATCATTGATAATTAGAGGGGAAATAAGCACACATGAAGGTGTAGACTCACCCAGTCCGCTTGTGATGCGAACATAGTCCTGGGGCACTTCAGTGATAAAGATCACGTCTTTCTCCAGGGCAGCTTGTCCCAGCAGACCCTCGCCTACTGCCACCTTCATGTCCATATATTTTTTGCGGCCATAGGCATAGCATCCTTTCATGCTCATTACCTCCTGTCCGTCATGCTCTTCCATTACAAAGATACTACCTTGGTTAGCACCCAGGTATTTCACCAGGTTACCCACTACCACATCCGCAAGAGTAGTAAGGTCATCCGTGTACTTACGAAGTATTTCGCCGAATTCAGCAAATCCTTCAGTAGCCCAGTTACGCTTTTTATCCTCAGCAGCAACCTTTACCAGGCTATCACGCATATTTATAAGCGACTGGCCCAGTTCATCATGCTCACTTGAGGCGCTGAAGGATGAAGTAAAGGTGCCTTCACCTATCTGGAAGGCAAACTCCGTAAACTCCTTCATCCGGTTCCGTACCTTTCCCATATTATCAGCCAGCTGGCCAATCTCATTATCAGGCAGGTTGATCTTATCGTAGTTCAGTATTCCCAGAGTCATTTTTTCCAGCATCTGGGTCAACTCTTTTATAGGCTTGACAATTCGTGAGCGGAAGAGATAGACATTACCCGCCAGAAACACAAATGCCAGTAGAATAATACCGCCTATGATACGGTTACGATTAGTGATGGTGCTCTGAATAGCCGCACGGTCTGTTTCCAGCCACTTACCGGTAAGAGCAGATAGGCGCACCTGACTTTCCTCAAGCTTGTCCCATTTCTTCATTACCTCCCCGTTCAGGCTTCTTTCTGTTTTTTCAAAGCTTACCAGGGAGCTGTCTCCTGCCATTTGCATTACCTGCGCCTTATTTTCAGTCAGCAAACGCATGTCTGCCATAGCCTGAAGGGTGCGGGACATTTTCATCCAGCCAGAGTCCAGCTCATTCGCCAGAGGCCTTACCTCTTTTCGGGCACCTTTTAGGGTCTCATCATTATCATTGATGCCACCGTGTATAATCAGCTTTTTTAATTGAGAGCCTTCCGTAAGGTAAGCCTGGAAGGAGGGTGTGTTCTGGTCACTTGTAAGTGAACGGCGCACCGTATGATCAGCTTTCTGCAAGTGTTGCTGCATCGCATGCAGCATGCCCATTTCTGATTGTAGTGTCGCAATGCGGGATCCGCTGAGGCTTGTGGTTACGTAAATAGCAATAAGTGCTATAGCGACCAGTAATAGTAATATACTACTGGCAAAGCCTAACTGGTTGAAGACTTTTTTCATAACTGACTGTCTTTCAGGAGTTTTATTGGTTAGGTTTTACCCCTGTCAAATCGGGGGAACTTATAATTTTTATCAGTTGCTAAATTAATCCAGTGACAGACGCTATTTATAGGAAGGTGTATAGATATGTTACTGAAGTGATTTTTAAGATATTTCGGATAAAATTGACTTCTTCCATGCCTTCAGCTTTCGCTATTCATTACCCAATAGTTGAAATCAAAACATGCATTTTATTTGTTAAAAAAGAGCCCAATGTATTGTAATACAGGTGTTTGCATTATTTTGATTAGCTTCCATTGCCCTCCGTAAAATAGTTGTCCTCTTTCCAGTAGATGGATGTAAAGAAAAAGGGTAACAAGTTAACTTTTAGATGATAAGAGGAAAAACAGGTGGTTTGTCCGGAAATTCTCCGGAAAGGCAGAATCTGATTCCGGTTTCGGTTGAAATAGAAGCCGTGACCGAAAAATCGTTTTTTTATCCTTAATTTTGCAGCCCAATCGAGCATAAATAATACGTATGTCTGTGACTGAACAACCCTACAAACCCAAGAATAATATTCGTATTGTTACCGCTGCCTCGCTTTTCGACGGGCACGATGCGGCTATCAATATCATGCGTCGTATTATTCAGTCTACCGGTGTGGAAGTGATCCACCTGGGGCATGACCGTTCCGTACAGGAAGTAGTGGATACCGCTATCCAGGAAGACGCCCAGGCTATCGCAATGACCAGCTATCAGGGTGGACACGTGGAGTACTTTAAATATATGTACGACCTGCTGAAGGAAAAAGGAGCAGGGCATATTAAGATCTTTGGAGGAGGGGGCGGTACTATCCTTCCCGAAGAGATTAAGGAACTTCATGAGTATGGTATCACCCGAATTTACAGCCCGGACGACGGACGTGAAATGGGCTTGCAGGGTATGATCAATCACCTGGTAAAGACAGCTGACTTTCCGGTGGGCAAGCAGGTAAACGGTGAAATAAATAAGCTGAGCGAGCAGGATAAAACCTCACTGGCACGGCTTATCTCTGCGGCTGAGAACTTTCCTGATGATCATAGCAGCCTGCTGAGTGATATCCGGACCAAAGCAAAAGACATAAAGGTGCCCGTCCTCGGTATTACCGGTACCGGCGGAGCGGGCAAGTCCTCCCTGGTAGATGAACTGGTGCGCCGTTTCCTGGTTGACTTTGATGATAAAAAGATTGCGATCATCTCCGTAGACCCCAGTAAGCGAAAGACCGGAGGTGCTTTGCTCGGTGACCGTATCCGGATGAACGCCATCAATAACGAGCGTGTGTATATGCGCTCTCTGGCCACCCGGCAAAGTAACCTCGCACTAAGCAAATATGTGCAGGAGGCTATTAATATAGTAAAAGCGGCAAGTTTCGATCTGATCATTCTGGAGACTTCCGGAATAGGGCAGTCCGATACCGAGATCATTGAGCACTCAGACATGTCACTCTACGTGATGACGCCTGAATACGGTGCAGCCACCCAGCTGGAAAAAATCGACATGCTTGACTTTGCCGATATCATCGCATTGAACAAGTTTGATAAACGTGGCGCCCAGGATGCCCTGAGGGATGTACGTAAACAGTATAAGCGTAACCATAACCTCTGGGAAGCCAAAGAAGAAGACCTCCCCGTATATGGTACCATTGCTTCCCAGTTCAATGATCCCGGTATGAACTCACTCTACCGGGCTATCATGACCATGCTGGCTGACAAAACAGGTACTGATTTGCAGACAAGTTTTGAGGCCAGCGGTGAGATGTCCGAAAAGATATTCATTATCCCCCCTGCCCGCACCCGTTACCTCTCAGAGATTTCCGAGACGGTCCGTCACTATAATAAATGGGCAGTTGAACAAAAAGAAGTCGCCCAGAGACTATATAGCCTGCAGAAGAGTATCGACACCATCAAAGAAACAGGCATGAGCTCTGAAGAAGTGCTTAAAACCCTGCAGGAAACCTACGAGAAAGTGCACCTGGATATGGACCCGCACAATATGAAGATACTCGAGGGCTGGGATGAAAAAGTAGATAAGTACAAGCAGGACGAGTACGTATATAAAGTACGTGACAAGGAGATTAGAGTAAAGACCCATCGTGAGACCTTATCACACACACAGATCCCTAAAGTAGTAACCCCGCGGTATGAGGCCTGGGGTGATGTCCTATACTGGAACCTTCAGGAGAACGTACCCGGAGAGTTTCCCTATACAGCAGGTGTTTTCCCTTTCAAGCGGGAGGGAGAGGACCCTACCCGTATGTTTGCCGGGGAGGGCGGCCCCGAGCGGACCAACCGCCGCTTTCATTATCTCAGCCAGGATATGCCCGCCAAGCGTCTGAGTACGGCATTTGATTCCGTCACACTCTATGGCCATGATCCGGACCATCGTCCCGATATCTATGGTAAGATCGGTAACTCAGGCGTATCTGTTTGCTGCCTGGACGATGCCAAAAAACTTTACAGCGGCTTTGACCTGGCTGACCCCACCACCTCCGTTTCCATGACTATTAATGGGCCCGCTGCTATCATTACCGGGTTCTTCATGAATGCGGCCATTGATCAGCAATGCGAAAAATACATTCGCGAAAACGACCTTGAAGATGAGGTAAAGCAAAAGATCAAAACATGGTTTGCTGATAGAGGTACAGAGCAACCCACCTATAAGGGCGACCTTCCTGAAGGTAATAACGGTCTCGGGCTTTTGCTTTTAGGTATTACCGGCGATAAGGTGCTGCCTGCCGACGTCTATGAAAAGATTAAAGCCGATACAATCTCTAAAGTACGGGGCACCGTACAGGCAGATATCCTGAAAGAGGACCAGGCCCAGAATACCTGTATCTTCAGTACAGAATTCAGCCTGAGGCTTATGGGAGATATGCAGCAGTATTTTATCGAGAATAATGTGCGCAACTTCTATAGCGTATCCATCTCCGGCTACCATATAGCCGAGGCCGGCGCTAACCCAATTACCCAGCTCGCCTTTACCCTGGCCAATGGCTTCACCTATGTGGAATATTATGCCAGCCGCGGAATGGACATCAACAAGTTTGCCCCTAACTTATCCTTCTTCTTCTCTAACGGAGTGGATGCTGAATACTCCGTAATTGGCCGGGTTGCCCGTCGTATATGGGCTAAGGCCATGAAGCAGAAGTACAATGCCAATGACCGCAGCCAAAAGCTGAAGTATCATATTCAGACAAGTGGCAGGTCCCTTCATGCACAGGAGATAGACTTCAATGATATCCGGACCACCCTGCAGGCCTTGTATGCAATTTATGATAACTGTAACTCACTGCACACCAATGCCTATGACGAGGCTATTACCACCCCTACCGAGGAGTCAGTACGCCGTGCGGTAGCCATACAGCTTATTATAAACAAAGAGCTAGGCTTGGCTAAGAATGAGAATCCTATCCAGGGAGCCTTCATTATAGAAGAGCTCACAGACCTGGTAGAAGAGGCCGTGATGACCGAGTTTGACCGTATTACCGAGCGTGGCGGCGTACTGGGAGCCATGGAAACCATGTACCAGCGCAGTAAAATCCAGGAGGAGAGCCTGCACTATGAGACACTCAAGCATACCGGTGAGTATCCAATCATAGGCGTAAATACCTATCTTTCTTCCAAAGGTTCACCTACCGTTATTCCCAGCGAGGTAATCCGTGCTACCAAAGAAGAGAAGGAAGCCCAGATACAGACCCTGAATAAACTGAAGGCTATGTATGATCAAACCGGGCCCGATATACTCAAGATGGTACAGCGCCAGGCAATAGACAATAAGAATATGTTTGAAGCACTGATGGAGGCTACCAAATACTGCAGCCTTGGGCAGATCACCAATGCCATGTTTGAGGTAGGTGGTCAGTACAGGCGGAATATGTAATGGCCTAATCTCCTGTCAAAATAAAAGAGGCTGTCTCAAAAGGCAGCCTCTTTCTTTTTGTTCAAAATATAATTTTTCATCCTTCGTAACTACCGCGAGGTGGTACCGGGTCACGCCTGACCGGGTCACGCCTGACCGGGTCACGTCTGACCGGGTCACGACAGACTTCGCCATGCAGAATGCAAATAGTAATTATCCAAATATTGTTTGGCATGAAATAAGGCCTCTCTACTTTTGAGACAGCCTCTTATTTTTTTCTATAAAAGCGAGTGGGCTTTACATTAGCCTCAATTTCACCCAATAATGAAGCTATGCTTTTGTCATAAACTCAGTAATCTCTTCTGATAGCAGGCCCGTATCCGCACGTTCGATAGGGTGAGTAAAGTTATTGAAGAGGAAAAAGGTGCCGCCTGGGATTAGTCCTGCTACATGCTGACTTTCGATAGTAGTGACCATCGTATCCTCCGATCCTACACATATCCTGGTCAGGTGATCTATAGCTTCAAAGTCTTTATCCTTCAGGCATTCGCCATTACCCAGGCCCTCCATCATTTCGGCTGTTTTATGCAGCACCGTACGCCAGTTGCTGGGAGCATGCCTCTCTTTCAGCATAGTGGCAAACTTAGGTACCTTTTCCAAAATCGTATCCGGATCCAGCATAGCCTTTTCCTTTACTGCTGCCTGTGGAGTCCAGTTAAATTTGGTGCCCAGAGTCATGATCCGGCCTATGCGGGTAGGATGGAAGCGGGCAAGCCATAGAGCCACGTAGCCACCCATACTGAAACCAAATGTATTCGGTTTTTCTAGCTTATGTTCATCCAGATATACCAGTACATCCCTGCCAAAGGAGTGTATGGTAAAAGGCTCCGGTTGAACGCTTCGGCCACCATGACCGGAAAAGTTAAGCGAATGTATTTCGAAGGTCTCCGAAAGCTTTTGCCCAAGGGTAGCAAACTGGTCTTTGCTACCCAAGGCGCCATGTAATAATAATAAGGGTGGTTTGGCGGGCATATAGGGATCTAATTGTTTAGTTCCTGCACGTCGTACACGAAGTATTCCGTGTCACCGAGCCAGAAAAGTTTGATATATTTCTCTTTATAAAATAGCTTAACACGATGTCCGTTTTCAATAGCGGTATTGAGTTCTTCAAGTACCTCATCCGCATCCCCCGGAGCTACACTAAACTCCCATACCGTAGGGCCCACCCCGTCAGTGCCTGATCCGAATCCGCCAGTATTAAGCTGGCCTTCCCAGGTCTTTATCAGTACACCTCTTTTACTTACTTTAATAGGCACACCCACCCTCACGCCGTCGCTGTAATTAGCAAAAGCCACCAGGCAAAAAAGGGCGATGATTAACAGTAAAAGGACTAAAAAGACACGTTTTAGTATACGCATGGTTATTTTATCACGGGTTCAGTGGACCAAGATAATTTTTTTTCCCGAATCCCTATCCGCCCGGCCACTTATTTGCAGGTTAAGCCTCTTTTTCTTCCTCCTCCCGTTCCTCTATTTCCCGGCACAGGCTGCTATACCATTTCTCCCCATACTTACGGATGAGAGCATCTTTTAAGAACTTATAGACAGGCACTCCCAGCTCCTTTCCCAGGTCACAGGCAGGGGCGCAAATGTGCCAGCGGTCATAATTCAGTGCTTCAAATTCATCGTATTTTGTAATACGTATAGGATACAGGTGGCAGGAAACCGGCTTTTTCCAATCTATCTCACCGTCCAGGTAAGCCTGCTCGATACCGCACTTTAGAATGCCCTTATCATCGTAGATCGCATAGATGCATTCTTTGCCCCCGATAGTAGGAGTAGAGTAGTCCCCGTCTGAGTCAAGCACGTAGGCGCCCTGTTTATCCAGTTCCTTCTGTCCTGCCTCCGATAAGTAAGGCCGCACTGCACCGGCTATTTTTTCAATGACCGGTAGCTCCTCCATCTCCAGCGGAGCACCCAGGTCTCCTTCTACACAGCATGCCCCTTTACACTTCGAAAGGTTACATACAAAAAGCTCGTCTCGGATATCATCAGAAATTACCGTATGCTCTACCAGAATCATAATTTTCTTTATGTTTTCCCCCCAAAAAAGAAGGCTTCTAATATAAGGACAACAAATATAGAGGATAAAACCAGTTTGACCGTCTTAAAGTGCCCTTCGATTAATGAGCGACATATCATTAACTATTCTCCATCTACCCTATAGTGCACCACCATTAGGCGGCAAGTTCAAAAAAGGAATAATCTATTTAAACCTCAAGTGTCAGATAATTAGGCTTTTGAGGGAATCCAAAAATTGAATAATTACTAGGTCGGCCGTAAAGACACAACAATAACCTTTCCCGCTAAGAGTGGAAAAATTGTTAATGCGTAAGGATACTGAAGTCAGTAGGGAGAATGATAGAATCAGCGGAACCACCCGCTTAGCAAAATGTCAGCAGAAAAAAGAAATAGCCGGCCCGGAGGTCGGCTAATCTTGTGAATAAGTAGATTATAAGTCGATTTAACCGTTTTCACGGTACATATCCAGGTATGCTCTCTCGAGGCGCTCCTGCCTGTAAAGTGCGATCTCCATTTCGTCGCCAAATTCCGTCATGGCGTCAGATAGAGTGTCCATACTTTTACGCAGGGCGTTTTTGTCCTGGCTAGGTGCTCCTTTCCTGATTTCATCATTTAGCTTACGGATTTCGCGCAGCTTTTTTCTGAAAGTTTGGATATTCCGGCCTCGTTCAGGGATTACAGAAGGAAGAGTTTCCAGGTTAGTCTCGACAAATTTCCACAATGAGATGTTGAAATGGTCGGCTAGTTTAATAACAGTTTGCAAGCTGGGCTCAGCCTGCCCGTTTTCATAACTTCCTATTATACTCTTCTTTTTTCCCAATACGGTAGCCACTTCTTCCATAGTCTGGCTGGTCTTCTTTCTAAGATACCGTAGGTTCTTCGCGAAATAATTGTTCATAGTGGGAGTTTAACCTGACCTAATTTTACACGGATCAATTTGGAAAAAATTAGTAAAAATGGAAAACGATTTTTTCAAGGTGTAATTATATTTCGATAAGATTTGGTTTTTACTCGATGTATTTAGTGATTATTCGTTCTACGCCACTTAGGTAGGAAAGGCCAAACAGATTAACATGAACTAATAAGGGATATAAATTATAAATATCAATTCGTTCCGATAAGCCTGTAATTGTCGGATAGGATTCTTCATAGGCATCGTAAAAAATTTGATCGAAGCCTCCGAATAGCCGGGTAAAACCTAAATCAACCTCGCGGTTTCCATAGTAAACCGCCGGATCAATCAACCATCCCTCCCCGTCCGGTCCGGTCATAACGTTGCCACTCCACAGGTCTCCATGCAGTAACGAATGAGACTCATCAGTAAGAATTTCGCTAAGTTTGGGATATATTTTTTTGAAACGATTCATGAAGGCATCGTCTACAAGGCCATTATATCTCGCAAGCCCCGCCTGCACCTTTAAGCGCCTCTCAATAAAAAAATCAACCCAGTCGGGCAGAGGTTCATTATTCTGAGGAAGGCGGCCTATGTAGTTATTAAAGTTCAGTCCTGGCTGGTCACTTGTCTGTCGGTGAAGCAGAGCCAGGTTATGCCCCAGATTTTCCCAGTACCGATTGTCTTTCCGGTAGCTGTCCAGGTACTCCGTCAGCAAGTACCGGCTTTCGCCCACCTGCCCGTGATTAAAAGGCTGCGGTACATGTCCGCTGCCCGCTTTTCTCAGTAGCTCCAGCCCCCGGAATTCTTTCTCGAACATATCAGGCTCCCCGTGATCATTCCATTTGATAAAGAAACTTCCCTTATCCGTGATCAGCCGGACTGCATTATTGATACATCCCCCACTTTTAAATTCGATATCCTTCACCTGCAGCTCCTCGCCCAGGCTCTCAAACAGTGCGCTTTCAAAAAACTGCGTCTTGGAAGCTCCATCCATCATGTCAGGTTATGTTCTTTTTTCAGGTGCTCCAGAAAGTTCCGCCCGGAGCGTAATATCATTTCATATACTTTCGTAAAGCCGTCCTGTCCGCTCCAGTAGGGGTCAGGCACATCTTTTGATCCTCCCGCCGGTATCTCATCGTCAAAGTCTCTCATCATAACCAGCTTGAACCCCTTAATAGTATTGCCGGCTGCTTTCAGGATATTCTGGCGGTTACTTTCATCCATGGCCACTAGGTAGTCAAATTCTGTAAAATCCTTAGGTTCCAGTTGCCTTGAGATACTGTCTACAATAATGTCATACTCCCGTCCGCATGCAATGCTACGGGGGTCTGCGGGATCCCCGTCATGGTAGCCGCTCGTCCCTGCAGAGTCTATAGTAAACCTGTCGGCCAAGCCTTCGTCCTCTACTAATTTTTTAAATACCCCCTCTGCCAGCGGGGAACGGCAAATGTTGCCCAGGCAGACAAATAATACGTTAATCATGAATTGTCATTTACATGTTCTAACCCGAACAAGCCTTTCCGGTTACGGTAGAATAAGGTTTGATTGCTAAGTATGTCCGTCAGATAGAATAAAAAATCTGACTTTACCAGGGTAAATGAGTTCAACCTCCTCTTTTTTCTTACTAATTGATCAGTGTAATGCGGAGATTATCAATGTGTTAAGTGGAACTATGATTTTTTTTTATGAGCACAGGTTACTTTTACTTAAGAACCGGTATATACCAATACATAACACACAAATTTTATTCATACACCTGTTTAACATTCGATAAAAAACCTTCCCATACAATGGGGAGGTTTTTTTTTGCCCTTATGAAAAAGGTGTAATTTCGGCCATTCTTCTTACACAAACCCAAAGCCTGGTATATGGAATTCATTACCGTAGATAACCAATTCGAAAAACACATAGCCTTAATCAGACTCAACCGCCCTAAAGAGCTCAATGCACTTAACCTGCAGCTTATGGGTGAATTGCGTGATGCACTCGCGGAGTTGGATGCTGATGATGAGGTCAGGGTGGTCATCCTTACCGGAAACGAAAAGGCTTTTGCTGCCGGAGCTGATATTAAGCAGATGGCTGGTAAGACCGCTATTGATATGCTGATTACCGACCAATTCTCTACCTGGGACCAGATCAAAAAAACCAAAAAGCCACTGATTGCAGCCGTATCAGGCTTCGCATTGGGTGGTGGGTGTGAGCTGGCCATGACCTGTGACATGATCGTCGCCTCTGAATCAGCCAGGTTTGGTCAGCCGGAAATCAAAATTGGTGTAATGCCCGGCGCTGGAGGCACTCAGCGCCTGACCCGCGCAGTAGGTAAAGCAAGAGCCATGGAGATGGTACTCACCGGTAAGTTTATCAGTGCTGAAGAGGCCCTGGCCGCAGGCCTCATAAATCGCATAGCCCCCGTAGAGATGTATATGGAAGCCGCTAAAGACCTTGCCAGGGAAATAGCCGCCATGTCACCAGTTGCCGCGCGCCTTGCTAAAGAATCAGTAAACAGGGCTTTTGAGACCCATCTGGATGAAGGCCTTCATTTTGAGCGGAAAAACTTCTACATGCTCTTTGCCTCAGAAGATCAGAAGGAAGGTATGCAGGCCTTTGTAGAAAAACGCAAACCCGAATTCAAAGGAAAATAAAAACTAGCCACCGCCCGTCAATAGCAAGAGGCTGCCTGCACAAACAGACAGCCTCTTTATTTTTTACCCCTGAAATTATCAGTTTACCGATACACTCAGACCTACCGTAGCCGTATGGTACTCAGCTATGGAGTAGTCCCCGTTAAGAGCAATAGGGCCCAGCTTGAGGCCAAACCCAGCCGTAGCCCGCAATGTATTCGTGTTAATCGCAAAGTCCACTGGGTCCTGCAGAGTAACCCTTACGTTTGAGATATTGCTGTAAGCAATGACATACTCACCCAGTATTTGAGTAGTCGTACGTGTGAAGTCATACCCAAGTCCGGCATATACATTCAGTATCCCCACCTTCTTACCAGCCAGCACCTGTATCGTTTTTGCTTCTATGTCCAGTACACCCCTTTGGTTATCCCCGTCAAAAGTCCCCTCAAGGTTAAGTTCGCCATTCAGTTTAGTGTAGCCACTAAATACCGACAAGTCAAACGGTAACGCACTAACCCCCGGAATCCATTGCTTAATATCATGCTTCAGGCCCAGGCCATACATATAAAAAGAGCCGTCATCATTTTTCAACTCAGGCACAAAGCGAAGTACTAAGTCCGTGTTTTTGATGATACCCACCCCCAGCGTCACCATAGGAGCCGGCACCGCGTTAAAGCCAATTTCATCTTCTAGCCCTATGCCCTCTGCCAGATCAAAATTATCAACCGGTACATTGGCACCAAAAGCGTCATTATAAACCGTCACGTTAGGGCCAGGCTGCGCAGCGCCCATCACCGTCGGGCTTTCGGCTTGTGTAAGATTAGAGTCAGTTAGCCTGATATTAGTGAAGTCTTCGTTTCTGAACAGGAAATACTCATCTTCATCAGGTACCAGCGAGGCAGATACAGATATCGACAGGTTAAAGCCTAAAGATTCATGAGGCTTTGCCGTAATATACCATCCGTTATTCAGCCCGCTCGCAAAGCCCTTTGCAAGTGGTGATACATACATCTCAGTGATTTTTTCTGCGTCCTGCCGACCCGAAACAAGTATTCGGTCAATATCCAATTGTGCATAGGCCGTTCCGCTCACACCCAGTATCATCAGGGCGCATACAATCAATAGCTTATTCATCAAATGTGATAGGTTCTTGAATTTATAAAATGACATCAATTTCTAAGGGAGGTAAAGTTCGTGAGATTGATACACATACGTAATAAGAATGCCTGGCAGTTCATGTACATGCATGTAAACACGGCAAAAAACACTGTTTTGACTCCAGAAAAAACAAGTTTTGGCATTGTGGCGGACTCGTATTACCAAATTGTCAAAAATCAGGGAACTTCTTTTACTTCACTTGACTATACAGTTCATAGACTTTAGTTTTGCGTGAAATATTCCTAACGGAGAATTATTCTTATTTGAAGGAAGAGGTTCAAAATATTGATAACGAGGAGGTTAAGAGGCTTTTAAGTGAAGCTGGCCTTAAGGTGACACCTCAGCGAATGGCCATATACCGTACAGTGTACGATAGAAAGGACCATCCTACTGCTGATAAAGTTCACGAGGCCATTGCAACCGCCCTTCCCACTATCAGCCTCGGTACAGTATATAAAACACTCGATACCCTTGTCACCAAGGGCTTACTTTCCAGGGTCGCTACTGATGAGGGGCTGCTACGATACGATGCCAACCCCGTTCAGCACCTGCACCTCTACCTTACCGACTCCGGCGAGATCATTGATCTTCATGATGAGGAACTTATGGAGATGATACGTCAGCACCTGGAGAGCAAGAAAATAAGAAACTTTGAAGTACAGGACATCCGGCTACAGATTACAGGCCGGAAGCAGAATCCTCACAAAGGAATAGATCACGAATAATTAGGTAATTTTTATACATCCAAATATCAAACATTTTATGTCATTAGTAGGTAAGAAGGCACCCTTGGTTAATGCACCAGCCGTAATTAACGGTGAAGAGATACAGGAGAATTTTTCTCTAGACCAGTATCTTGGTAATAAATACGTAGTATTCTTTTTCTACCCTAAAGATTTCACATTCGTTTGCCCTACTGAGATTCACGCTTTCCAGGAGAAACTTGCTGAGTTCGAAAAGCTTGACGTAGCTGTAGTAGGTTGCTCATGCGACACCGAAGAGACTCACCTGGCCTGGCTGAACGTACCCAAAGATCAGGGTGGCATCCAGGGCGTAAACTATCCTTTAGTGGCTGATGCTGCTAAAACCGTAGCATCTAACTTCGGCGTACTTGCCGGTGAGTGGGACTACAACGAAGAAGGAGAACTCGAATTTGCAGGAGCACCTGTTTCTTACCGTGGCACATTCCTTATCGACAAAGAAGGTGTGGTACGTCAGGCAACTGTAAACGACCTTCCCCTTGGCCGTAATGTAGACGAGACGCTTCGTCTCGTAAAAGCACTTCAGCACACTGAGAAGCACGGCGAAGTATGCCCTGCTAACTGGGACGAGGGTAAAGACGCCATGCAGGCAACCCGTGACGGTGTGGCTGACTACCTGAGCAAGCACTAAGAACCATAACCTCCGGCACCTCGCCGGATAGTAAATAATTAGCTACCTGTCTGCTACTAGCGGATGGGTAGCTTTTTTTATGACACAGTGGCTAACATAAAGGGCTACCCCCGCTTCGGGGCGGCCTTTTTTATGTGTCTGTCTTTTGTGTTTAAAAAAAAGACACAATTTGGAATTGCCATTTTAATTGGGGACTATATATGGATAACTAAATTTTTTACTATGAAAAAGTATATGAAGTTCACCCCATTTTTATTGATGTTCTTTTCAATAGGTTTTACCGGAAGCATAATGGCTACTGATACTGAAGCAAGCTCCGAATCAGCGTTGGAAGAAAAGCAAACGACGACTACCATAGTCAGAGGTCAGGCAATTGACTATGATGGCTGTGGCTGGGGTTTAGATGAGTGTGGTAATCCGTTTGTTTATTATATCTCCGGTGAGCAGGCGGGCTTGATTGAGGGTGATTATTATGAATTGGAATTAGGGGCTACTGATGGGTGCGGTAGAGTTGTTTTATCTGTTACAGGTATTGGGTCATTCTGCAGGTAATTAGATACGATGCATCTTTGCCGGACTGCAGGGCTATTCACTATTGGGTGGGTAGCTTTTTTTGATATAGGCTAAAGTGTATCAGGTAGATAGGCCATTTCCATAATCCTTATTAGGGTCACAGCACCCTCGTTCAGATTTGTAGTATTATGGATATGTATTGCGATGATTCCAATATCACAGGCTATTGAGTGGATTTTTTCCTTATATTAAGTATAGCTATAAAGAAAGACGTATGAAAAAGCTGAAAATGATGACAGCGTTGGCTGCCTTTGCCCTTTTATGCCTGTCCCTGCCCGTTTATTCCACTTCTGAGATTTCTGATACGGAAAAGTTTAGTAAAACCTACTATGCCAAACTCCATTCCCAGGGACCTTCTACCATAGCTTTTAATGTCTGTAATATGGATCAGTATCTGCTGCTAGATAGAAGCGGATTCTATCCTGCTTTTGGTGCCACCTACAAACTCACAATAAGAGAAGTCTTGCTGAATGTGCGAGGCCCCTCTATACGATGACCCAATCAGAATCCGGAACCGCTCCGGTTCAATAGGTTACGTCTAATCTGCAACCAAGTCTTTTATCAATAACCAAACCCATAATTATGAAAAACCTTATTACCCTCAGCGTATGTCTTATCGCATTTTGCGGTATCGGCCACTACTAAAACCGATATGCCATCTACCACCCTCAAAGAAGAGGCTGAGCAGCTAGCTATTTCGTCCTCTTTATCAGGCGAGTACGTAGGTCATGTAAACACAGTGGGAGATTGCGGCTTCAGCTTTGTAGACTGTAGTACTAACAATATTTTATTGCTAAATAAAAGCGGGTATCACTGGGTCGTGGGAAATTACCATACCATTCGCGTCAGTAGCCTTTCACCCTCCTGTGGATACACAGTTACCTACAAGGGCTCAGGAGGGCTATGCCAAAATCCTGACCAAAAATAATTACACCTAACGAGGCCCATAGAGTTGGGCCCATTTTATTAACAACCAAACCCAATCATTATGAAAAAACTAATCACATTATTTGCCGTATGTACCCTGTTTATAGCCACCTCTGCAGTGGCCCCCCGCCCTGCTGCTAATAAGGAGGTGGCTAAAGAAGAGTGTATAAAAGCTGAAAAGCAGATTTCCGCCTATTACACCGGCCAAGTCACCGCCATCGGCTCTTGCACCTTCGGCCTCAAAGTATGCAATACCGGAAATATCCTGCTTCTTGATAAAAGAGGCTATTCAGTTACCCTTAATCAGTTTTATCGGGTGAAGGTTGGTGGAACCACCAGCTGCGGAGGCCAGGTCCTCTCCCTCACCAGCGATATTTGCTACTTCCCCTGATACCCTCACAAAAAAAAACAGCCCGCGGTAATACGCGGGCTGTTTTTTTTTGTACTATTGCTATACCAATCCACCTCCACCAACAAGCCTTTTTCTGAAACTTCAGCCCCATCCAACTCCCTCTGCTTCGCTCATCCCTCGGTTCTGCTTCGCTACTCCTTCGCTATGAGTATACCTTGAGTCTATCCTTTCAATACCTATAGCATAGTTACCCCGCTTTCTTTTCTGTTTTGCATTTTACCTGGATTTCATCAATAATTACCCTCCGCCGCGCAGCTTCAATGACCCCTCCTCACCACCCGGTCCTTTTTATGTCATAGCCCCTTACCAGGCCTCCGGATTCGTAGTTTATTCATCGAAAACCAATTCATTCCCTGCGAGTTTCCTTCATATCTCAAACCTACTCACCGCAAATGAAACTTTCGCCTATCGCTGCCAGCCAGGCATTTTGGAGGCAATCCCTTTCCTCCAAAGGTCTTTTTCCTATTTTTACGCAGAATATGAAGGGATTGGTCTACAGAATAGGATCCGGTGCATACCAGATGGCAGTCAGAGCGGCAGCTCCCTTTGTAGGGAAGGCCCGTCAGATGGTAGAAGGGCGCAAGAACTGGACCTCCTCCCTCAGGGAGGCCGTAGCTGCAGCAGGTGACCACATAGTATGGGTCCATTGTGCCAGCCTGGGCGAGTTTGAGCAAGGCAGGCCATTGATAGAGCAAGTCAGAAAGCAGTACCCCCATACCTTCATTCTCCTTACCTTTTTTTCTCCCTCCGGCTACCAGATCCGAAAAGATTACGATGGAGCAGACCATGTATCTTACCTTCCCTTCGATAGTCCCTCTAATGCAGAGACCTTCCTCGATATAGTTAAGCCCCGCTTAGCACTATTTGTCAAATACGAATTCTGGTATTTTTACCTCAGAGCACTGAGCAAAAGGCACGTACCCACCCTATTAGTATCGGCCATATTCAGGAAAGACCAGTTGTTCTTCAAAAAATATGGTAAACCCTACCTTAAGTTACTGCATCATTTTCAGCACATATTTGTACAGACCGACCGCTCCATGGCCCTGCTCAGAAAGTCCGGTGTCGCCAATGCCACAGTAGCAGGCGATACACGGTTTGACAGGGTGGCTGCTTTACTCGCTGAAAGCAGAGAAATACCAGTCGCTGAAGCCTTTGCAAAAGGCAGACGGGTTATGGTGGCCGGCAGTATCTGGCCGGAAGATGTCGCCGTACTCAAAGACCTTATTAACAACAGCTCGGCAGATAAAGCATTTATTCTGGCCACTCACGAGGTAGACGAAGAGCACCTGTCAGGCGTGGAAGCAGAGCTCACAGTACCCCTGGTAAGATATAGCCAGGCCGAAAACACAGACCTGCAAAAACATAAAGTGCTGCTTATTGATAATATTGGCATGCTAAGTGCCCTTTATCGCTACGGTAGCCTCGCATATGTAGGAGGCGCCTACGGCAAAGGACTACATAATACCCTTGAGCCCGTCACTTATGGCATGCCCGTGTTTTTTGGTAATAAAAATTACCGCAAATTTGACGAGGCCATAAGAATGGCCGAAGCTTGTATCGCCTTCCCCGTAGCAGACGGCACCGAATTGAAAGAGCGGGCAGAGCAGCTATGGGATGATGATCTTAGACTGGAGAGGCTTTCCGATAAAGCCCGCCAGTTTGTAGAAGAAAATACAGGCGCCACACATACCATCATGAACTACCTGGAACCATGGCTGACCGCATAGAAGGAATGGTGATAAAGAGTACCGGTTCCTGGTACTCAGTACGTACAGACGAGGGGGAGCGGCTTAACAGCAGGCTTCGGGGTAAATTCAAGAACAAGGGACTCAAGGTAAATAACCCCATAGCGGTAGGGGACAGGGTAGTCGTCGAGCTGGAAGATGTGGAAGAAGGCACCGCCGTCATTACCGATATCTTACCTCGCGATAACTACATAATAAGGAAGAGTACCCGCCGGGCAAACTATGGACATATCATAGCGGCGAATATTGACCAGGCCATACTCATCGCCACCATCGTCATGCCCCGGACCTCCATGGGCTTCATCGATCGTTTTCTGGTGACTACAGAAACCTTCCGTATCCCTGCCATCCTTCTTTTTAATAAAAAGGACCTGCTGGATCAGGAAGCTATTGCCGCCCAACAGGAAGTAATGGACATGTATGAGGCCCTCGGCTACCCCTGCTACAGCCTCTCCGCCATAGAAGACCAGGATGTAGAGCAGGTAAAAGAACTGCTCCGCAACAAAGTGAGCCTGCTGAGCGGCCACTCAGGCGTAGGGAAGTCTACCCTCGTAAATCGCATTTCGCCGGAAGTTGACCAAAAGACAGATACCATATCAGGCTTTGCCAATAAGGGAAAGCATACCACCACCTTTGCCGAGATGTTCGAGATCATGCCTGACAGCTTCGTTATAGACACCCCCGGTATTAAAGAGCTTGGGCTCATGGAGGTAGAGCCCGAAGAGCTCAGCCACTACTTTCCCGAAATGCGGGACCTTCTCGGCGAATGCAAGTATCATAACTGCACCCATACCCATGAACCCGGCTGTGCTGTTGTAGAAGCCGTTAAGGCTGCAGAGATTCCGCTAAGTCGCTACCATAGCTACCTGAGTATGCTGCAGGGTGAAGACTCCCACCGCTGATTAATACCCCTCCTCGTTCTCATGCTCATCCATAAGCGCCAGGGCCCCCCGCGCAGGCTTGCTCTTAGGAAACTCCTTTACCGTACGCTCTACGTATTTGCGCATTTCAGACAGGTTACCCAGTTGGCCATGAGAGTAGGCGATATTAAGTAGCGCCATTTCACGATACGCCATTTTTGAAGCACTCAGCAAGCTTATATACCGCGTGCGATCCAGCCAGGCGTGGCGACTAAAGAAAGCGTAGCTCTTTTCAAAATGCGCTATCGCCTCCCGGTAAGCCCCTTTATGATAAGCCGATACCGCCTTGCGGTGCTCTCCCGGGATCAGTCTCAGTAAAATAGATAAAGCCAGGAAAGTGAAAAAGGCATATATACCCGGGTCATTTACCCCTGCCAGGTTAAAGGCAAAGGCAAGGAGCAGGAAAATACAAAACTGTGGGATCAGCGCCAGCCACGCTATATTTTTCATATTACTTCAGCATTCTGATTGTGTGTGATACCTTTTGGTAAGAACGGCGTATCCAGGCCTTTTGTACCGGTACCAGAGATACCAGCCGCAAAAGCCTTTGCCTCAGTCCCAGTCCGTCCGTCGTCTCAAGCAGTTCCATCAGTTGGGCAGCCTCATACGTATTGTCAGTCATTACTGCCAGCATGTATTCATACCGTATACGACTCCTTACCGCCTCCCGCTCTTCCTCATTTTCTGAAAGCCCCCAGGCCTTATCAAGCACCTTACAGGTAGTAGCCAATTGCCGGTCCCCCGGTCTGTATTGCTGCCGGCTCATGCTGCCTGACGTACGGCGGACATGTATCCCCCGGTAGTCTAGAAAGCGGTACCCCCAGTCGCGGGCAGACCTCACCCAAAAGTCAAAATCCTCAAAGGCGAGCGATTCATCATACCCCCCAAGCCTTTCCAGTACTTCCCTGCGAATCATCATCGTCGGTGTGCAGATAAAATACCGGCGGACCACCTCTTTAAAAACATTCCCCTCAGCAATAACCGGATGGGTAATATTTCCCTCTTTGTCCCGGCGGTAAAAGGCCCGCGTAATTTGCCCTTCCCTGTTTATGTAGCAGGCATCCGTATACAGCACCCCCATATTTCGGGGGAGCTTTTTAAAATGGCCTACCAGCCTGTCCACATGCCCCGGGAGCATACGGTCATCTGTTGCAAAGTCAATGATATAATCACCAGTCGAAGCCCTGAAGCCCGTATTGAACGCACCACAGTTGCCCTTGTTGCTTTCAAGCAAATGTAGCTGAAGCCAGGGATGACGGCGCGCCACATTCTTTATCACCTCTCTGCTGCCATCCGTGCTGGCATCGTCCACTACAATGATCTCTATATTTTCATATGTTTGTGAGATCACCGACAGCAATGCCTCTTCCACAAAATTGGCGTGGTTATAACACAGGCATATGACCGAGACGCGAGGATCCATTAGGCAAATGTACAAAGACGGACGATATACCCTACTGCAACGTCATCAGATAGACGATAATTATTGGGACAGTTGCCTTGATCAGTGCACATACAGGCTGCCATACCCATACACCTGGTGGCTTGATATTGTCAGCCCCGGCTGGTGCGGCCTCGTCCAATATAGCTCAGAAGGCTACTCAGCCGTATTTCCCCTCCCCGTACGCCGTAAGTTCGGAAAGCAACTTTTGCGCCAGCCAGTCTTCGGCCACCAGCTGGGCCTCTTCGCACAAGGCAAAGCAAAGCCCGATAAAGAAAGCCTGGTCCGGGCGATAGACCTTATTTGCCACACGTTCCCATATATCGATGGACTCGCCCTGCATGGTACAGGCCGATATGAACTATCCGGCACTACCCTCATAAGGCATAATTATCTCATAGACCTTCGCCAGTCCTATAATCAAATCCTGAATGCCTATGCAGGTAATCGCCGTAGAGAAATAAGCGCCGCGGCCCAGGCCGGAATTGTCGTACAGAAAACCAACGGTCCTGAAAAGATGGTGGAAGTATTTCGTAAATATATCGAGCCCGGCATTTACGGTATAGATGGCACCGAGTACCCTATGTTCCACGCGCTATTTAAAAAATGGCAACAGATGAAAGCTGTTACCGTGTATGAGTCAGTGCTTCAAGACCAGTGGTTAGCAGGTGCCGCCATACTCAGGTGGCACAACCGCCTTATCTATATTTTTAATGCCAGTACCCCGGAAGGCAAGCGGCTCGATGCCCTCAGCCTACTAATAGACCGTGTAGTAGCGGAGCATGCAGGCAGCAATGTGCCTTTGTGGTTTGATTTTGAGGCACCAGCGTCCCAGAGTGTACTCGACTACTACCGCCGCTTTGGTGGCCGGAAGGAAACCTACCACGTTATTCACCAAAACAACCTGCCGCAAATCTTAAAGACCATTCAAAAGGCCAGAAAATGGATCGTCCAGTCCTTTAGAAAATAATGCGCCGATTTAGCAGAAGCGCCAGCGCAAATACAGCCATGCTCTTATATAAGTGTGCAGCGGGCAGAGCTTCTATACCGAAGCTTGGTACCAGCCACCAGATACAACCCAGGTAAGCTGCTGCTGCAAATACCTCCAGGAATATAAACGTGCGGGTCCGCGTCTGAGCTATTAGCAAATACGTCAGCGGAAAAGAAAGCATGTAAAAATAATCCCCCAACAATTGAAAGTCTACCATAAACGCCGCATCCGCAAAGCCTGATGTAAACAGCAGACTGAGCCAGAACTCACGGTAGTAGTAAATGATAATCAGGAGCACCGGAGTAATAATCGCCAGGCTTATCAGTATCTGCCGGACAAACTTCTTAAGCACTTCTACATGAAATACCATGCTGCTGATATACGGGTAGTACACCGAACTGATTACCGCCGAAAAAAACACCAGATACGTATCAGATAATTTCACAACCGACTGCCATAGACCTGTAGTGCCTAAGCCAAACCGCTCAATACTGTATTCCCTCACAAAAAAGTCCAGTAAGCGCCCAAACACCATTGCTACCAAAGCCATGAGCAGAAAGTCGCTCAGCTTTCTAAACTTTTTAGATGAAAAGGATGGCCTGCGGATAGGTAGTAGCCCTTTCCATATCAGGTAAGAAAGCGTAAACACCACCCCCGAAGCCTGGCCCGCTGCAAAAGCCAGAAGCGCCGTCTCCTGATTAGCCATCTGCACACCGATCGCCACAGCTATTACCGTTGCCAGCGATACCATCGAATTCAGAATTGCATAACCGCGTAGCCTTTGCTGGCTAAGTAATATTGCCTGCAAAAGGAGGTTAGAGAGAAGTAATACCAGAAATATCAGTAACCATAGTACAAACCGCCTGCTGCTGAAAGACACCGTAAACTCATCCAGAAAGAAACCGGAGAAGGAGTAAAAGGCAAGGCAGGAGATAAGCAACACCAGCACATTCATCCCTAGTGCGGTCCACAGTATTTTAGCCTGGTATTTTTCCGCAGGCATGCCAGGGCTTATTACATCACCACCCGCCAGGTAGCGTATCACACCCCGATTTATCCCGTCATTAGGCACTTGAGTCACCAGACTGATAAGGTTCTGAAAGTGAGCCAGCAGCGTAATGCCCGCCGGCCCCAGGTACAGAGCAAACATCTTATTGACGAGCAGGAAGCTTACCGCCCTCGAAAATACAGATACCACCGACCATGCCGCACGTCTTAAAAAGCCCATCATTGAGATTACTACCACCTTACGTGTGGAAAGTTTTGCGGACTGATGGAATACCCCCCATTCTTTTTTTAAATACGGCAAGTGGCTCATTTACCGTGTCGTCGGGCAACATGCTTGTACCCAGGTCAAGCACCCAATAGCCCTGCCCACACGCCCACCTGCTTAGTTCCTCTATCAGAAACACCGATGGGCTCAGCGTGCCTGCCTCAGGGTTATTTGCAGGCAGGAAGTAGTACAGGATGTCTTTGGAGACAGTAACAGCAATAAGTATCGACAGAACCCTCTCCTCTTTTTGCACAGTGAACAGATGGTAATGGTCTGGGAAATCATGAAATGCAGATGCCAGCTCCCGGTGAGTCATAGACATACTGTGCCTCTTTTTTGCCCTCCAGTCCGCAATCAGAGTTAAGGCCTCTTCTAAAAATTCCCGGTTCCTTTTTTCAAATTGCAGACCTGCCTGTGTAGCCCGGCGTAACCTCCGTCGCTGCATGCTGTGCATATCTTCACGGCAGCGCTTATCTAATGCCAGATGATGGTTCAGGCTATCCGTTTCTTCTTCAAACCCAGCCGCCAGGCAGGCACCGCGAAAGCGTTCATAGCCTGGCAGATAATACCCTTCGGGCATCAGGTGTATCAACGTTCCTACCCCATCGGATAGCTCCGCGAGGCATGCCTGCAGGAACGCCACCAACACCCCCTCAACAGGCAGAGGCTCCTCCCAGGAAGGTCCGCTGAAAGGAGCCCCCGGCAGGCTTATCCATTTGCCGTGCGCCATAGCAAAGCTAAGGCGTAGACGGATCATGCCCGATTCATCCGTCAGGTCAAAAATACGCACCTCATCATAGCCCTTATGACTTATAAAGGCCATGCTCTGAAATAATACCCCTCCCGGAGACTCAGGGGCATTCTCAGCATCCTCATACAGCCTTAAGGTGAATGTTTCGAAGCCAGATAGTGGTCGGATTAGCCCTGCCATACACAATTATAACAAAGGTGACGTTCACACCCGGTGAAATTATTTTATAAATCTTAGTTTTGCAGGCTGAAATTTTCTGCTGCATGATTTATCTATTGCTTACCATACTGGTCAATGTATTTATTTTCCTGAACTTCAGAGCCTATAGCCGATTCGGAGTAGATACACTCCAGGCCATAGTCGTTAACTACATTGCCTGTGTCATTACCGGTCTATTATTTCTTTCAGGTCAGGATCCTTTACAAACCTTCCTCAACGGAGGCACCTGGACCTGGATTGGAGGCATACTAGGGCTCGTCTTTATAGGCACCTTTTATCTCATGGCCCGGACCACCCAGAAGGTAGGCGTCTCAGTTGCCTCCGTAGCCAGCAAAATGTCCCTTACCATACCGGTAGTCTTCAGTCTTTTCTTTATGCAAATAGAAAAGAAAGAAATGGATGTCCTCAACTACACAGGCATCATACTGGCACTGGCCGCCATTTTTCTGACCAGTATCAAAAGAGAGAGAGGCGCCCCCCGTGAGGCCTTCAATTACCGCAATATGATCATGCCCGTGTCCGTCTTTTTACTTAGCGGCCTTATTGATACAACCATTAATTACACAAACCTTCACTTCCTGGATGGTCCCGGCGAGGCCGTCTTTCCCATTGTTATCTTCGTAGTAGCAGGCGTCGTAGGCATGGTTGGCGTATTTTTTACCAGACGGCCCATCCAACTCAGGAGCATAGTGGGAGGCATCACCCTTGGAGTGCCTAATTACTTCTCCATATACTTCCTCATTAAGGCCCTTTCCGCATTTGATAATAACGGCGCCATCCTCTACCCTATGCTTAACATCGGCATTATCATTATCTCATCCTTACTGGCTGTTGTCCTGTTCGACGAACGCCTCAAGCCACTCAATAAGCTCGGTATAGCCCTTGCCGTACTCGCAATAATCCTCCTCAGCCACCAGGAAATTTTGGCTGCCTTATGATTTTTTAGCTATTTAGCCCGAAACATCAGGTATTTTGGAACTGGAACAGGACACATATCTAAGTATTGAAGGGCAGTCCGAAGGGTTTTACAAGGAAAAAGGCAGTAAGTTTTTAGCCTACGCCTTTCCTGTAACCTCTGAAGAAGAGATAAAAGAAGCCCAGGAAGTCCTGCGAAAAAAGCATTACGATGCCCGCCATCATTGCTACGCCTGGGCACTTGGCCGCGATGGCACCCACTACCGCGCCAATGATGACGGAGAACCTAACCATTCCGCCGGTGACCCCATACTCGGGCAGATCAGGAGCTTTAACCTCTCCGATGTGCTCGTAATAGTAGTAAGATACTTCGGGGGTACTAAGCTCGGCGTAGGAGGGCTGATCTCCGCCTATAAGACAGCCGCCGCCGAAGCACTCTCCGCCGCCAGGGTAGTCCCCGTAACCGTCATGCATACATACCAAGTATCCTTTACCTACCCGGATATGAACGAGGTGATGCGGGCAGTGAAAGATTTCGATGCAGAAGTAGTGAGCCAGGATTTCGGTATGGAATGCCGCATGGTGCTGCGCGTAAGAGAGACCCGGTCAGAGGCTTTCGCTGATCAGTTTACCCTTTCAGATACAATAAAAACCAAGCGAAAAGACCCTGTGGAGGAGATTTAATGCGCGAAGCCTTGCATCATGCATATTTTAGATTTTTATTTATAACTTTACCCAGTTCAAAAATATCCAGAGAAAGGCTATTAAATGCCTCTAACATTGTATTGTCGCTAGCATGAAATTTATAGTTTCTTCGTCCGCCTTATTAAAGCAGATCTCCAGTATCAATGGGGTAATCACCACTAATCCGGTAGTTCCCATACTTGAGAATTTCCTTTTTGAGATAGAGGATGGTAAGTTGAAAATCACTGCTTCCGATTTGCAGACTTCCATGATCACCGAGCTGGAAGTGGAGGCCAAAGAAAGTGGCAGTATTGCCGTTCCCGCCCGTATCCTGATAGATACCCTTAAGAACCTGCCTGAGCAGCCGGTTACCTTTAGCATTGACGAAGAGACATATAGCATAGAGATCAGCTCAGACAACGGACGGTACAAACTGGCAGGGGAGAATGCAACAGACTTCCCCAAGGTGCCTACCATCTCTGACGGTTACACAGTAGACCTCAATTCCGAGGTACTCAGCAGCGCAATCAATAATACCATTTTTGCGACAAGTAATGATGAGCTGCGCCCCGCCATGACCGGTGTGTACATTAACCTGAGCGATACAAATACCACATTTGTCGCCACAGATGGTCACCGCCTTATTCGTTACCGCCGCGTAGATGTTGCCAGTGAGGGAGAGAATAGCATCATCATTCCCCGCAAGGCGCTGAACCTGCTGAAAAGCACACTGCCAAGCGAAAACGCCCATGTAGCTATGGAGTTCAATGCCAGCAACGCCTTCTTCCGTTTCAATAATATACAGATGATCTGCCGTCTTATAGATGAGCGTTTCCCTGATTATGAGAACGTCATTCCCGCAGACAATGAGAACAATATGACCATTGATCGCCTGGAGCTTTTGAGCTCCCTGCGTCGTATTGCCATCTACGCCAATAAAACCACTCACCAGGTAAGATTAAAAATCACCGGCAGTGAATTACAAATCTCTGCTGAAGACCTCGACTTCTCTAACGAAGCCAACGAGCGCCTCAGCTGTCAGCACGAAGGCGAAGATATTGAGATCGGCTTCAACGCCCGCTTCCTTATAGAGATGCTGAATAACCTGGACGGAGGCAGAGTCACCATGAAGCTGTCTGCCCCTAATCGCGCCGGACTTATAGTGCCTGGTGAAGCCACCGATAACGAAGATATCCTTATGCTGGTAATGCCTGTTATGCTTAACAATTATGTATAAGCCTTAAGGCCAGACTTAATAAAAAAAGCCCGGTTTGCTAAACTGCAAACCGGGCTTTTTTTATTCTTTTCAGTCATTACATCTCCTCATCAGGGGCCTCCATGGCAGAGCCATTGATCATGCCATCAGTTTCTTCCAGCGTTTTACGAACCCTGTCCGCAATTTTCTCCCACTCCTCACCTTTTATATTTTGCATCACGCCATACTGCTCACGGATACTCACACGAGTACGTTCTAGTTTGCTGATTGCCTCATTATAAGGTTCATATGCTGAGCTGTCTTCAGTTTCTAATTTGATGTCCGCTACCCTGTCTTCAAGTATTTGCTGTCTTGCTATCAGGCTATCAAGGTAAGTGTCCAGTTTGTCCAGAGTGATTTCACGCGCAGCTTCAAAGTTTTCCTCCTCTATGTGCTCCACGTCATCGTCGTCATCCCCGTCCGTTTTATTATCACAGGCCATAATACCTAAGCCCAGGAATAGTACGATTAAGCCTCTTCTGATGAAATGTGGTATGTGCATGGTTTCGTCTTTGGTTACTGATATATAAAGCCGGCAAGCCGGCTAATTGTTAAAAGAAAAAAGCGGCAGAGTGATCTGCCGCTTTTCAGTTATTTATTGCTTGACCTAAGGGTCGGATTACATATCCTCGCCGTCGTTCATTTCTGCTGTTTCTTCTTCAAGCTCACGGGTAGCGTTGTTTATCGCATTCTGTACGTCAGCAGAAATCTCGTCCCACTCCTCTTCGGTAGCATTTTCAAGACGCTGCATATTAGCTTGCAGTTCCTGACGCTCCTCCTCGAGGTTCGTTTTCATTTCATTCCACTCTTCACGCATTTCGGCGCTTGCTTCTTCGCCTTCCTGCTCCATTTTTTGCTCGATGTTCTCAAGTCTCATGTCAATCTCATTCAGACTGGCATTCAACTCGTTTTTCATTTCATCGCGCTCTTGCTTAAAGGCCTGCTCGATGTTTTCACCTGCTTGTTCCAGGTTTTCTTCGGCCCGCTCTGTTTGCTGACCATCGCACGCTGTGAATAGTAAACCACCACAAATAGCCATGGCAGCCACACCTTTTATCGAAGTCTTAAAAAAATTGGTCGTTTTCATTTGTTTCTAATTTGGTGCAAAAAATTTTCAGCTTTCTGTGTCTGAAATCTTTGATTCCCCTGTTCCGTTCGTGGCATTCTTTAAATTTATCGCCATGTCCGAAAGCTTTTCACCACCCTTGATATTAAAGTCAAGAGTACGGATAGGCCATGGAATCGTAATATTATTGTCGTCAAATGCTTTCTTAATTAACTTGACTACTTCACTTCTTGCCTTCAGAAAATCAGGCTGTCGTCTGTAGTCAATCCAAACCAGCAGATCAAAGTTTATACTGCTGGAACCGAATTCCTTAAAACTAACCTGAACATCGCTATCTTGTTCGATAAGTTCCGAATTTCTTATAGCATTTAATGCTACATCCTCCACCTTGCTCAGGTCATCACCATAGCTAACCCCTATGGGTAAATCTATCCGTCTACGCCCCGTTCGGGAGTAGTTTATAATAGTATTCTGAAACACGATCTTATTTGGAACCAGTACACGCTGGCCCTGAAACGTATCCATTTGCGTAGTCCTTAAAGATACATTCTTCACGATACCCATATGCCCGTCTAACAGTACGACGTCGCCTTCACCAAAAGGTTGCTTAAAACTTAGAATAATACCGGAAATAAAATTTGCCGCAATATCCTGAAACGCAAAACCCAGGGCCAGGCCTATGATACCTGCGCCGGCAAGTAAGCTGGTGACAGTTTTTTGCAGGTCCAGCACCCCCAGCGCCACAAATACCCCAACCAACAGAACACCAATATAGCCGATAGTGGAGAACAGATTGGTGATTACATGATTGTGGGTGAGTTTTATCAGAAGGCTATGAAGGCCCTTTTTGACAAGCCGCGCAATCACCCAAAAGACTACCAGGATTAAGGCAGCCAGAATGAAGTTCGGTAGCATAGAAACAAGCCCCTCTGCCCATCCCTCCAGTTTTTCCAGAATCAGATCATATCCTCTACTTAGGTTAAAGGTAAACTGCTCTGCTTCACCTTGGCCGTTTTGTCTTATTACAGGAATCAACCCTGCCGTAAGCACCTCGTCTATCATAGAATATCGTCAATTTTAGAATTGTTTAATAACCCCGGGGGTAAAGAAAGGTTTGATATATTTTTACTGATTAATCTATTGATAATCAAAAATATAGTCTCTATTGACCTTTAAAAGGTCAAATTCTGCTTTGCCAGGAAGCGTGTCAGGTAGTATTTTCAGGCTCTCAACTGGCTACATAAATGAATGCATGGTCCCGATTCCCTTTTCTGAGGATAAGCCTGTTTTTTGCCCTCGGCATTCTCCTGGCTGAGTACTATTCCGTGTTCAGGTTCGATACAGCCATCTGGATGGCTGGAATATTTGCCGCCTTATCCATTTTCTTTTTTGCTATTGACCGGCTGCGAGTCGTGGCTTCCGCTTTACTTCTTTTTAGCCTGATAGCCTTCGGGTACGTCCGTTATCAGTCCTCAGATATACGAAGGGAGCACCTAGCGGCAGAGCACATCAGATCTTCAGATCATTACCTGTTAGTCACAGCCGAAAGAGAGGTAGTAAAGGGAAGGTATTTTCGCAGTGAGGCCCATATAGTCAGCGCAGGAAGCAAGGGAGGCTGGAAAAGCCTCAGTGAGAAAGTATTGCTCTACAGGGCCATAGCAGAAGACTCAACAATACATGAGGCGGGCACCACAGTAATTGTACACGGGGCACCAGGAACCATACCTCCGGCCGTTCACCCCGCATACTTTGATTATGCTGATTATCTGCGCCACCAACAGATAAGGTATCGTTTCTTTGTCAGGCAGGAAAACTACCTTATTACCCATTCTACAGATTTTTCAGTCCAGATACAGATGGCACAACTCAGGGCCAGGATGGTAAACCGCCTTGTTAGCCGCATTGAATCCGCGGAAGTTCGCGGTGTGCTTGCCGCCCTTGTGCTTGGGCATCGAAATGAACTGGACCGCCACACCCGTGATGCCTATGCCGCCGCCGGAGCCATGCACGTGCTTGCAGTTTCAGGCCTGCACGTAGGTATTTTATATGGCGTGCTATTAGCCGGCATGTCCTTTTTACTCAGGTTCCCCTATGGCCGGTACATTCGCCTGGCACTTATACTCCTGTTTCTCGTGTCCTACGCCCTCCTTACCGGGTTAAGCCCCTCAGTTACCCGCGCCGTCATTATGTTCGCGCTACTCGCGGTGGGCCAAACACTCCACCGCAGAGCCTACGTCTATAATAGCCTGGCGGTAGCTGCATTTATCAGCCTTATGATTGATCCCCACTGGCTGTTTGCTCCCGGCTTTCAACTCAGCTACCTCGCTGTCACCGGCATAGTTTACCTCCATCCCCGCATATACCGCCTATGGGAACCTAGTACACGTATTATTGATAAAATATGGTCTCTTTGCGCTGTCACCCTGGCTGCCCAGGTGGCCACCCTGCCCCTCACATGGTACTACTTTGGTCAGTTTCCCATTTATTTTCTTTTCAGCAATCTCCTGCTCATACCCCTAGCCACCCTTAGTCTCATTTCCGGATTACTATCCCTGATACTCTCGGATATACCCCTTGCCAGCCAATTGCTTAAGCCCCTTTCTGAAGGTCTGATAAAATCCCTGAATGATCTCACTGCTCTATTTCAAAGCCTTCCGGCTGCCCAGCTGTCCCTGCCTTATCTCAGCGTAGGAGACGTTGTCCTCATGTTCCTGGTGTTTTTCACGCTTACAGCCCTCTTACGTACCAGACACTTTCGATATATATGGCAGAGTTCGCTACTTATAAGTGCCTTCATTCTTTCCATCACATTCAGGTATTATCAGCATGCCGGCAGAGAGGTCCTCGTGTGGTACCCTGCTAAAGAGGGAGTGTTTGTAGAAGCCGTCAAAGGGTACGGTAGCCAAAAAGTTACAGGTACCGCAGATTCCGATTTGCTTGCCTTTCAGGTTGAGCCAATGCACCGTTATTTCACTACATCTGCTTCAGATACTTCCCTGGCTAAGGGTACATTCGCAACAGCATGGAAGTGGCAGGGACAAAAATACCTGCTGTTGCGCGGCGATTACAGAAAGTTCAACCCCGTGCAGGCCTTGCCCCTTGATGTACTCGCCATTGATAAATTATACAAAGGCCGTGATTCCGATGGGTGGGCAGAGCTAAACAGCCGGTTCAGGTTCCGGGAAATTATTCTGACTAACTATGTGAACGAAAAGGATAAAAAACGTCTGAGTGATCTGGCCGATAGCCTGGGGGTTAAAGTGACCTTTTTAAAAGATTCCGGACTACTCATCCAATAATGACTATGAACGCTCATAGTGCGTACGCGTGATGATACTGCGGCCCAGCGTAACCTCATCAGCATACTCCAGCTCACCCCCAACAGGTATGCCTCGGGCAATAGTAGAGATATTAACCTCCTGATCCTTTAATTTTTTGCTCAGGTAAAAAGCAGTCGTATCACCTTCCATAGTTGCACTCAGGGCCAGAATTATCTCTTTTACCTCACTGCCCTCTTCACAGATTCTTTCCATGAGAGAGTCTATGCGGATATCCCCCGGGCCTATGCCCTCCAGAGGGGAGATAATGCCCCCCAGCACATGATAAAGCCCCTGGTACTGACCAGTATTTTCTATAGCCATTACATCACGGGAGTCCTGCACCACACATACTGTCGCCTTATCCCGCCGCGGACTCCGGCAAATCTGGCACAGGTCATCGTCAGCTATTACATGACACTGCCTGCAGTATTTGATTTTCGTACGCAGGTCAGTTAGTGCCTGTGTGAGCCCCTCAGTCACCACCTCATCCTCCTTGAGCAGGAAAAGAGCCAGTCGTAGCGCCGTCTTTTTGCCTATACCCGGCAGTTTAGCTATCTGGTTTACAGCGTCTTCTATGAGCTTGGAAGGGAACTCCATGTCGTTTTTTTTGCAGAAAAAAACCTGCTACTGATGGCAACAGGCTATAATCTAAATAATTTAACAATAAGTACGCCTATTCAGGTATTTCAGACTATTTCAGCGTTTATACCTGCTTCGCATATGCCCTCTTTCAATGGTTTGAGCTCCGGAAGGCTACCCTTCTTTACCGAGCATTTGCCACGATAGTGGATAATATGAGTACATTGTTCTGCCTGGATCAGGGAGTGTTTGCACACCTTGACCAGCGTATTAATTACATGCTCGAAAGTGTTGAAGTCGTCATTGAACACCATCAGATCCCGCTGATCATCGGTATCCACTTCCTCCTCCAGTATGGCTAACTCCTCGAACTCCTCTTCAAAAATATGGCGAGACATGGCTTCTGGTAATTTTTTGGTAAAAATAATAAAAAATGATCAGCTTTAGGGTTCATTTTAGGTAACGTATGAATTCAGGTTTGGTTATCGGCGTTATAGCCGGCTACTTCTTATTTCTTATCCTTATTTCTCTGTTTACCTCCCGAGGGGCAGATACCAAAACGTTTTTTACCGCTAACCGGCAGAGTCCCTGGTATCTCGTAGCATTCGGTATGATCGGCGCCTCCCTCTCCGGTGTTACCTTTATCTCCGTACCAGGTGTGGTGGGGACAGATTCATTCGGCTATTTTCAGGTAGTGCTCGGCTACCTTGTAGGCTACCTCGTCATAGGCACAGTGCTTATGCCACTCTACTACCGCCTCAACCTCGTCAGTATTTATACCTACCTGCAAACCCGCTTCGGATTCTGGTCCTATAAAACCGGAGCGTTTTATTTCATTCTCAGCAGACTGGTAGGTGCATCCTTCCGGCTTTTTCTGGTAGCCATCGTACTTTACGAAGCCCTGTTTAAATATTTTGCCAGTCCTGGTAACGAAGAGCTCACTTTTGCACTTACAGTAGCCATCACCATTCTGCTTATCTGGCTTTACACATTCCGGGGAGGCATTAAAACCATTGTGTGGACAGACAGCCTCCAAACCCTCTTTATGCTACTGGCCGTGGGGTTTAGTATTGTAATCATAGGGCAGGAGCTGGAGCTCAGTCCCGGCGAGTTATTCGATACCATCTCAGAAAGCCGGTATTCAAAGGTTTTCTTCTGGGAAACAGAAGGTAAGGGCCAGTTTTTCCCCCTGCAGTTTATTTCCGGTGCCTTCATAGCCATAGTCATGACAGGCCTTGACCAGGATATGATGCAGAAAAACCTTACCTGCCGCAGCCTTGGCGATGCCCAAAAGAATATGTTCTGGTTTAGCGTAGTGCTCGTTTTTGTCAACCTCATGTTCCTTTCACTGGGGGCTCTCCTGTTTATCTACGCCGAGGCAAAAGGCATTCCCATACCCGATCGTACCGACCTGCTATACCCCACGCTGGCACTCAATCATTTTACCCTCTCCGCAGGCGTGCTCTTTCTCCTTGGAATCATTGCAGCCGCCTACAGCAGTGCCGATTCCGCCCTTACTGCCCTCACCACCTCATTCTGTGTAGACTTCCTGGGGTTTGAGGAAAAAGGCGAGGCATTGTCAGAAAAGAAGCGCCGTACCACCAGGCTGCTCGTCCACATAACCTTCTCCTTTCTCATTTTTCTGGTAGTCATTATTTTCAAAATAGTAAATGAAGATAGTGTCATTAAGATGGTATTCACCGCCGCCGGATACACCTATGGCCCCCTTCTCGGGTTATATGCATTTGGCCTCTTTACCCGCTATATCATTCGGGATAAGTACGTCATAGCCGTGTGCCTTATTTCTCCCCTGCTGGCCTATGAGACCAGTGTGTACATGCTTAAGTGGTTTGGTGTAAATCTGGGCTTCTTTGTGCTCGTGGTCAACGGGCTTTATACCTTTCTGGGCCTGATGCTCATCCGGCAAAAAGGAGCACGATATACCCCTTCAGAGCATGAGAGAGTAGGCCGAAGGGCTGTTTCTACAAGATAGTACGTCCGGTTCAGTAGCGCCATGTCCCGGTTCGGCAGGCTTATCTCCCGGTTCGTCAGCATCACGTTTCTATCCTTAAGGTGATTTTGTTCCTTTGTTTCAGGTCAAAAACACTAAATCGATATGAAAAATAACTTTTCCAAACCATTCCTGCTCGCGCTGGGCCTGATCATGGCCCTCATGATCTCATTTCAAACCCTCTGCCATGGTCAGAGCCCTGGGGCCATATACGGTACCATAGAGACCATCGATGGCAACAGCTACACCGGAGCCCTTCGCTGGGGAAAAGAAGAAGCCTTCTGGAGTGATATGTTCAACTCCCAAAAGACTCGTAATACCAATGTCAAATACCTTTCAAAATCAGACTATGAGAAAATGAAAGGTGAAAAAGAAGAAGGCTGGAAGTGGAACAACTACTCCATCAGTTTCATCTGGGACGATGAATACCATGCCACCACCCATTCCTTTGCCTGCCGTTTTGGCGACATTGCCCGTATTGAACTCAAGGGACGTGAGGAAATAAACCTTGTGCTCAAAAATGGTGAAGAGATAGAACTCGAAGGAGGCTCTAACGATATAGGAGCCGACATACAGGTCCGGGACCGCGAGATAGGAGAGATCAGTATCCCCTGGAACCGCATCGAGGTGATCAGTTTTTCCGAAACCCCCGATAATCTCAGAGCCCATTTTGGAGAAGCCCTCATAGGCACAGTAAAAACCGAAAGAGGAGAATACACTGGTCGCATACAGTGGGACCACGACGAATGCGTGGGCGAGGATAAACTGGATGGCGATACACGCGACGGCGATGTGTCAATCAAGTTTAATAACATTGCCGCCATCAAAAAAGACGGTCGAGGTTCTGAAGTTACCCTGCGTTCAGGCAGAACCATGTACCTCTATGGTAGTAACGATGTAAACAGTGGGAATAGAGGCGTGGTGATAAACCTGCCTGACCTCGGTAAAGTAAAAGTAGGCTGGGATGACTTTGTAAGCCTCGAGCTTATCTGGGGTAGAAATTCAGATATGATGGGCTACAAAGATTTCCCCAAACCTGAGAAGATCAGCGGGACAGTCAGGACTACCAATGGTCAGACCCTCAGAGGAGAGCTTATCTATGACCTGGACGAAACCTGGGACCTCGAAATGCTTGATGGCTCAGATGAAGATACCGAGTACAGCATACCTTTCAGAAACATAAAGCGCATTAAACCTAAAAACTACGCGTACACCGAGATCATACTTAAAAATGGTCAGAAGCTCTTGCTTGGTGATTCACAGGATGTCACCGATAAGCACGATGGAGTACTCGTGTTCACCTCTCGAGACAGCAGCCCTAAATATGTCGTGTGGGACGATATAGACGAAATACTCATAGACTAAGTAGACTCCCCAACAACAACTGCCGGTAAAGGGTCGTTTTTATAGCACCGGCCCTTTATCTTTACTCCCAAACCACAAAACGATGAAGCCTTTTCAGAAGCATGCTGTAACGGCTCTTGTAGTAATGGCTATTATTTCAGGGCTGATTGCCTACGGCGCCTGGCTAGACTTATCCACCAATACCTACATCGCTGTAGGATGGATAGTGCTTCTTATCCTGCTCCTGGTGGCGGGCAACAGGTATATTTCCCGCTTTCTGGACAAAGTCCTTCCCTGGAAAAAATATACCAGCCTCAGGTTTGCCATTCACGTCCTGTTAAGCCTGGTGTATAGCCTCCTGTGCCTGAATATCAGTTACTACACCTTCAAAGTAGCCTTTACGGAAGACCCCCCCACGCCTTACCAGATCACCGTAATGAATGGCTTTGGCCTTATGCTCGTGCTGGCCGTCATACTCATCTATTTTTCCATATACATCCTAAAAGCCTGGCGCAGGTCCACCCTCGAGGGTGAGCGGCTGCAAAAAGAAACCATAAAGAGTGAACTGCAGGCACTCCGCACCCACCTCGACCCTCATTTCCTTTTCAATAATCTCAATATTCTTGACGCACTGATTGAGAAGGACCCCAAGGCCGCACGGCATTTCCTTACCCGCTTTTCAGAAGTGTACCGCTTTCTGCTGAAAAAAAAGGACGCCGAACTCATTACCCTTACCGAAGAGCTTGATTTTCTCCAAGCCTACCTGTTCCTCATCCAGACCCGGTTTAATGATAATGTACAGGTGCACATGCACGTCTGCAAGGCACACAGGGATATGTCCCTTCCGCCGCTGGCACTCCAGATTCTTATCGAAAACTGCCTGAAGCACAATATGATCGATGAGGATAGCCCACTCCACATCAATATCATATCCAGGAAAGACGGATATATCAGTGTAAGTAACAACCTCAGACCTAGAGAGCACAAATTGCCCGGCACAGGTACCGGACTGGAAAATATCCGTAACCGCTACAGCTATTTCACCGATAGGAACGTCAATATCCAAACCCATGAAGGGCAATACATCGTGGACATACCCTTAATTGAAGTTGAAGAAATATGAATATCCTCCTGGTAGAAGATGAAGCCCTCGCCGCCGACCGTACCATAAGTTTGTTGAGTGAAATAGATCCCTCCATAAATGTTCTTCACACCTGCCGGTCAGTAAAAAACACCGTTGCATGGTTATCCACTCATGCAGAGCCTGACCTCATCATCAGTGATATTCAACTGCTGGACGGCATAAGCTTTTCCATATTTACCGAGTGTCCCGTTACCTGCCCCGTAATCTTTCTCACGGCCTACGATCAATATGCCATCCGTGCCTTTGAAGTAAACAGCATTGCCTATTTACTTAAACCGGTGGAAAAAGAAGTTCTGGAAAAGGCCCTGGACAAATACCGACAGGTGAAAAAAGCCTTTGCTGAACAACGGCCCGAGGAAAGACCTGAGATGGATTATGAAAAAGTCATGCGCGCCCTCATGGATAAGGCCGCAGATTACAAGAGCCGGTTCCTTGTAAAGGTAGGTCAGCACATCAAGGCAGTCTCGGTAGAAAAAATAGCCTACTTCTTTACCCAGGATAAGATGACCTACCTCGTTACCCACGATGGCAGAAAGTTTCCGCTGGACAATAGCCTGGACGAAGTATCACGCAGCGTGGATCCTCATGTCTTTTACCGGCTCAACAGGAAATATATAGCTCATATTGACGCCGTATCGGAAGTGCAGCCCTACTTTAAAGGCAGGCTGGTGGTATACCTGAGGCCGGACCCTGAAGAGGAAATCGTAATAAGTAGCGAAAAAAGCGGCCCTTTTAAGGATTGGATGGATCAATAAACTGCCAAGCCAGAAATCCTTTAAGGAATCGTGTTTTTTTAGTAACTTAAGAGGACTAAACTAAAAAGACCGTCTACTATGAAAAAGACCAAACTAACCCTCTCTTACCTCAGGGTCAGTTCATTTATCCCCGACACTAGTAAACTGCGTGGCGGGGCCAAGGCCTACGAACCAATCATGACCCCTCCCGACCGTGCCACTGGCGATACATGCCTTTGTGCACCTACCTACTGGGAAGGATGTGAGGAGGGATAAATATCCTGTTTCCTCTTGTATTATTAACTATATGACCGGCACCTCCCGATGTCATTGAAATCATTATTATTTATGAAAAAAAATCGTCTTAGACTATCAGAACTGAAAGTATCCTCATTCATATCTGTTCCCGCTAACCTGCGGGGCGGAATTGAACGCGACATTGCGAATGACTCACCTTTATGCGGCCCCACGTACTGGGAAGGGTGCGAGCAAACCCACTAAAAGCTTATGTATGGTGGTTATGGGCGGTATAGGTTATAGCTGACCGGCCTCTTTTAATCAATAGTTCAACTATTTTAAAACAATGAAAAAGAAAAGATTGCAGTTATCAGATCTTAAGATCAGCTCATTTGTATCTCACCCTATAAGGCTTAAAGCTGGTGGTCGGGCACTTGCAGATACGGAGCCCTGTTCTCCGCGCTGTGCCCTTACCGAATGGGACGGATGTGAGAAGGTACAGTAAATCTTAATATGATCTCACCCGGCCACTTTACAGTAAAACAGGGTGAGTTCATTCATTTATCGTAACCCTTAGTATTGACTAAATACTTTATTTAGATTATGAAAAAGAACAGACTAAAACTATCAGAACTAAAAGTCAGCTCATTTGTGGCTGATACTGCCAAACTGAAAGCCGGCCTGGCTCGTGACAGGTTTGACAACTCCCCCCTGTGCATGGAGACAGAGGGGTGTAAAGAATATTAAATACCAAATCACAATTTTTCATGAAAAACAATAAAATAAAGCTCCGGGAGCTTAAGGTGAAATCATTTATCGCCGATCCTGAAAAGTTGAGAGCAGGTATTAATGATGTCTGGGGCGTCACTCCCGATTCTCCCTACTGTGTGCAGACCTGGGATAATTGCTGATTCTTAAAAACAGATAATAGAAAGCCGGACCTATGATTGTGGGACCGGCTTTCTTTTTTCCATATCAGCAAAAAAATAAAAGGAGCGCCAATCGAGCGCTCCTCTCTCTGTTTAACCAAAAACCAGATGTACAGCAAATGTATGGTGGTAGGTATGATTGTGTTAGGTGAAAGCGGTTTAGTCCACCAGGTATAACTTTGTTTCTGAGCCATCCAGCAGCAGATCACTATCGTTTAGTAAGCTATTCAGTTCAGGGTTCAGGGCGTTATTTTCAATAATGTACTCAGCCACCTTTTCAGCGCTGGTGTTGTAGAATGTATAGGTTGTGAAAGCAGAAGTCTCTCCCTGAGCTTTCAGATAGTCTCCAAGTAATTCATATACTTCATTACTGCTCTCTTCTGTGCGATCATGTCCGGAGGCATAGGCCGTATTCAGGCCTAATACCAGGGCGGACATGAAAAGGAAACTACTTATTTTTTTGTCGAGCGTTTTCATAATGTCAGTGAGTTTTTGGTATAAAAAAATTTGAGTAAATGACCTTGATTATTAGTTGGCAACCGCTGTGCCAGAAAAGCAAAAATACCTATTTGAGGGTTTAAATGACCTTTTTGTGATCCGGAGTAGAAATATGTGTATCAAAAACGTACACCGGCCGGACGATAGTGAACGGCAAACATATTAGTGATAGGGGTGTTACCTAAGAAATCTTGAATAGCGCATATGATTACAGAAGAAGATCAGGTACACCTGCAAAATATATCCAATGCCATTTTGGAGATCGAAAGCTACACGCAGTACGAGGACTTTAACCAATTTACCCGCGAGGAAGAAACCAAGGCTGTTGTATCCCGCAACCTTATGCAAATAGGCGGTGCAACAAAACTTCTGTCTGATGATCTCAAAAACAGGCTGGCCGATATGGATGTCCGTGTGATGGAGTTACTCACCAATGCCGACTACAATTATTATGTAGAGCGGGACCATCATACCCTTTGGAACATTATTAAAAATGACCTCCCCCGTATCCGGGAGATGGTTAATACCGTTAGCGAGAAGTTAAACCGCGAAGAAGACTTCCCCAGTGAACTGGAAGACAGGCCCGAAAAAGGGCTCGAATAAGAAATTGCCAAGTCAGCAAACCTGAAAATCGCAAGCCGGATGCACTAACGTCCGGCTTTCTTCTTTGCGTAAGCCGGTAAACTTTATATTTTTGTGGCAAAATTTTTAACCCGGAAACAATGAGTGTTTTAGTCAATAAAGATTCCAAAGTAATCGTCCAGGGCTTCACCGGTTCCGAAGGTTCCTTCCACTCGGAGCAGATGATCGAGTATGGTACCAACGTAGTCGGAGGGGTAACTCCCGGAAAAGGAGGTCAGACGCACCTCGACCGCCCGGTATTCAATACCGTAAAAGAGGCTGTTGAGAAGGCAGGCGCCGACGTTTCGGTTATTTTTGTTCCCCCTGCTTTTGCTGCGGACGCTATAATGGAAGCCGCCGATGCCGGTATTAAAGTCATCATTGCCATTACCGAAGGTATTCCCGTACAGGACATGGTATCTGCCAAGCAGTACGTGAAGAAACGCGGTGCAACCCTCATTGGACCTAACTGCCCCGGCGTAATCACCCCAGGCGAAGCCAAAGTAGGTATTATGCCAGGCTTTATTCATAAGAAAGGCACCATAGGCATCGTTAGCCGCTCAGGTACGCTTACTTACGAAGCAGTAGATCAGATCACCAAAGCCGGTCTTGGCCAGAGCACATGTATTGGTATAGGCGGTGACCCTGTTATCGGTACCACTACCAAAGAAGCCGTTGAACTACTCATGAACGACCCGGAAACGGAAGGGATCATCATGATTGGTGAGATCGGTGGTAGCATGGAGTCTGAAGCCGCCCGCTGGATCCAGGAAAATGGTACCAAACCTGTGGTAGGATTCATCGCCGGGCAAACAGCCCCTCCTGGTCGCCGTATGGGACATGCCGGAGCCATCATTGGTGGTGCAGATGATACGGCAGAAGCCAAAATGAAGATCATGCGCGAGTGCGGACTTCATGTAGTGGATTCTCCTGCCAATATTGGCGAGACCATGGTCAAAGCCCTCGGAAAATAATTAAGGAAGAAATATCCTCAGTTTCAAGGCCGTCCGCTATGCAGCGGATGGCTTTTTTTGATCTTTTCCCTTATCATTCAGAACATTAAAGGATAATCCGCCGTACTTACCTACTAGTAAGTAAGTATGGAAGATAAGCGTGATACCAAAATTCAGATACTCGATCTGGCCGAAACCCTTATCAAGACCAAGGGCTATTTTGGCTTTAGCTATCGTGATATTGCTACCCAGTTGAATATCCGGAATGCAGCCATCCACTATTATTTTCCTGGTAAAGAAGATTTAGAGCTGGCAGTTATTGAACGGGAGATATCGCGGTTCCGTAAATGGAAAGATGCGATAGACCACAAAGTAAGTTGCGCCGGAAGGCTGGAGGGGTTTATTGGTATCTACAGACACCACCTGAACAATCGTAGCGCTGCCTGCCTGGTAGGAGCTTCCGCCACGGTTTTTTCTATACTGCCCGCCCGCCTCAGAGAAAAGGCCAGAGAGTTGGCCACTGCGCTGCTGTCCTATCTTAAAGCCCTACTCGATGAAGGCCGGGAAACCGGGGAGTTCCAATTTTCAGGAAGTACCGGAGCCAGAGCTTCCCTTATCACTGCCTCACTGGCGGGGGGGCTACAACTCGCCCAGGTACAGGGAGAAGCCTTTTTCCATACCATTGCCAGTGAAATTATTAGCGATCTGACACATTCAAATCAATAAAGTATATGCAACGCCGTGTGGTAATTACAGGAATGGGAGCCATTACCCCCATTGGGTTAACTGTAGAAGATTTTTGGGCCAGCCTGCTGGAAGGTAAAAGCGGAGCCGCCCCTATCACCAGGTTTGATCCCGAGCACTTTAAAACAAAGTTTGCCTGTGAGCTCAAGCAATTTGATGCACAGGATTACCTTGACCGCAATGAGGTACGCAAAAACGATCCCTTTGTGCAGTATGGTCTCATTGTGGCAGGACAAGCCATAGCCAATGCAGGCCTTGATCTGGACAAGACAGACCGCTACCGCACCGGTGTAATCTGGGGTAGCGGAAATGGCGGTATCCATACTTTCGAAGAGCAGGTAAGCGAGTTTGCCACAGGTACCGGCGTACCCCGCTTCAATCCATTTTTCATCCCTAAGATACTGGTGAACATGGCGTCAGGCATGATCTCCATCAAATTCGGGCTCAAAGGGATCAATTATACCACCGTGTCCGCCTGTGCTACCGGCACCTCCGCCATTATGGATGCCTTTAATTACATCCGGTGGGGTCAGGCAGATATTATGCTTGCCGGTGGCTCTGAAGCCCCTATTACCAAAGCCTCCATTGGTGGCTTCAATGCCCTCAAAGCCCTGTCCACCCGGAATGAAGAGGCCCAAACCGCCTCAAGACCCTTCGATGTCACACGCGATGGTTTTGTAATGGGAGAGGGGGGAGGCGCCTTGGTGCTGGAGGAGCTGGAGCATGCCCGTGCCCGCGGGGCTCACATTATAGCAGAAGTTGTCGGCTGCGCTCAAACATCAGATGCCTATCACATGACCGCCGTCCACCCCGAAGGCGAAGGCGCAAAAAGAGGCATGCAGCTTGCCCTGCAGGATGCAGGCCTGAAGGCATCTGATGTCGATTACCTCAACGCCCACGCCACCTCTACGCCACTTGGAGATATTGGAGAACTTAAAGCCATCCAGTCCGTATTCTCCGGCAATGAAAAGCTGAATGTGAGTGCCACCAAAAGCATGACCGGCCACCTGCTTGGGGCCGCAGGAGCTATAGAGGCCATTACCTGCATACAGGCCATTCGCCATGGGGCCGTTCCTCCTACAGCCAATACCAGTCAGCCAGATGATGAAATTCCGGCGGGCCTTGATCTGACCCTTGGTAAAAGCGTGCAGAAACCTGTAAAAGTCGCTATGAGCAATACCTTTGGTTTTGGCGGACATAATGCCATTGCCCTATTCAAAGCATTTGAGAACTGAAAAAATTATGAATAAAGCACTGGATTTTCTTACCTCCCATATCGGGACTGAAATTACCAAGAGTCCCTCACCATTCGGAAACTGGCTTGGTGGCACCATCATATCCGCTGAAGCAGGGGAGGTAGTGCGCGAGTTTATCGTGAGAAGCGACATGCTGAACCCCCTGGGGACCCTGCATGGAGGGGTAACGGCCGCTATGATGGATGATGTTCTCGGTATGACCGTGTATTCCCTCAATCAACCAAACGTGCAGGTAACAGTAAACCTCAATGTAGATTATTTTCTGCCGGCCCGGGCAGGTGATGTGCTCAGAGTAAAAGGAGAGGTGGTCAGAGATGGCAGGAGACTCATTAATGCCTTTGTCAACGTTTATAACGAAGACGAAAGATTAGTGGCCCGCGGTACATCCAATCTTATGAAAAGCGAAATGCCCGTAAGATAGTTAAGTAAGAAAATATAACTACAACTATCGTGAAGATTGCTTTTTTCAATACCAAGTCCTACGACCAGGCCTACTTCGATAAGGCCAATGAGGCGTTTGATATTCCTATCAATTATTTCGAGACCTCACTTAATGCCGATACAGCCACCCTCGCCCGGGAGCATGAAGCAGTTTGCGTTTTTGTGAATGACACAGTAGATGCTGAAGTTATCGAAAAGCTCGCTGAAGGGGGCACCAAGGTCATCCTGCTCAGAAGTGCAGGCTTCAATCATATAGATATAGAAGCCGCAGAAAAGCATAAAGTTACCTTGCTACGCGTACCTGCCTACTCTCCTCATGCTGTGGCCGAGCATGCATTAGCACTTATAATGACCCTGAACCGGAAAACCCACAAGGCCTATAACCGTGTCAGGGAGAACAACTTTTCCCTTGAGCGTCTCACCGGGTTTGATCTGTACGGAAAGAAAGTCGGCGTAATAGGCACCGGTAAGATCGGCGCTATCTTCGCCCGGAATATGCAGGGCCTGGGCTGCGAGGTGGTGGCATTTGATCCCTACCCGGATGATGAACTTGAAAAGCAAGGAGTAAAATACCTGGAATTGGATGAGCTCTTTGGAGAAGTAGATATTATTTCATTGCACACACCTCTCAATGATAAGACCCATCACATCATCAACAGTCATGCGGTATCTCTGATGAAAAAGGGCGTCATGATCATTAATACCAGCCGGGGAGCCCTTATTGATACCAAGGCAGTTATAAAGGGCCTTAAAGACGGGCACATTGGCTATTTGGGTATTGATGTGTATGAACAGGAAGAGCAACTTTTCTTCAAAGACCTTTCCGAAACCATTATACCTGATGATATGATTGCACGGCTGATGAGCTTTCCTAATGTCCTCGTTACCGCCCATCAGGCATTCTTCACTGCGGAGGCACTGACAGAAATTGCTCACACCACCCTCCAAAACTTACAGGATTTTGCCGATGAAAAAAGCGATCTGCCCAACGAGGTAAAACGTTGATATAGCTTTTGGTACAAGGTTTGCCGTACTTTGGGAAAATAGTTAAGATATGGCTTTAAGACCCCTGCTTTCCGTTTTTCTCCTTTGCATACTGCTAGGCTCAGTTGCCCCCGCTGCCAGGGCACAGTATCATCAGCAGTCCCGCAACTACGATTCCAACAACCCCTACGCAGCCCTGCCCAATCCGCACGAAGTAAGAGTAAGCTACGGCTGGCTTACCCTGCCCTACCTGGCAGAAGTATCGCTGGATTTTATAGGAGAGGAGCTCAGCGGCGGTAATTATGTTTCGGATAATAGCAGATACTCCGGGGGCGTGTTTATTGCCTACAGACATCATATGCATGAGCGTATCACCTGGGAAGTTTCAGGCGGATATGAGCGGGCCCGTCATGATGTACTACTTGGAGGTAGCCTCGCAGGTGACAGCAAGGCCACCTACTATACACTCATGGGTGCATTAGACTTTTATTATATCAATAACCCTAACTTTCAGATGTATTCCGGCCTCTCCCTCGGTGGTACCATCCGCAGGCAAAAAGCCATAGTTGAAGGCACCCCCTTATCCGCGAATACCACCCTCGTCGCCTTTCAGGCAGATCTGCTCGGGCTGCGTTTTGGTAACAGGATAGGTGCTTTTGCCGAGTTCGGTGTAGGATACGAAGGGCTGGTAAAACTAGGGGTAAGCGGGCGTTTCTAGTGTTATTCGAACTATATCCTCCCTTCAAAGTTGATTTATAGCTCATAAGGAGCGTAGTTTAGCATCCTTTATAGGAAGCAAAAGCATGAGAAAACACCTTCTTGTCCTGACCTTCATATGTCTCGCCGGCCTGGTATTAGCAGGTCCTGGCAAAAGAGCCCTTAGGCTGATTCAAAAACACAAGTTTGAAAAAGCTGAAAAGGTTCTTAATAAAGGCCTGGAAAAGGATACCCTCGCCCCGGCAGTACACTATGCCTATGCTACCCTTTACTTTGACTCAGCCTACACCCACGTCAATATTGACAGTGCCTATTCCCATGTTCTGAAAGCAGAAGCTCAGCTGACCTACCTGGATGACAGGGACATTGCCAAGCTGGTGAAAATTCCTGCCGGACCGCAACATATCGCCTATTTAAAAGACCAGGTAGATAGCGCTGCCTTCTATCGGGCTGCTGCACGGCATACTGAGCAGAGCTACCAGGATTATTACCTCACTCATGCAGATGCCGCCCAAAGGCCTGAAGCAGAACGCAGGCGAAATGAGATCGCCTTTGATGAAGCATCCAGACTTAATACCTATGAGAGCTTCAGTCATTTTATGGAAAAATACCCTGAGGCACCTCAGGTAAAGGAAGCAGGAAAGCTATATGAGATCAGGCTGTATGAAGATGCCACCTCGGATAATACCCTGACCCAGTACCGGCAGTTTATCCGGGAGTACCCATCCTCACCATACCTTGAAGATGCCCGTCAGAATGTACTTATGCTGCAGACACTCAACGGTGAGCCCGACAGTTTTCAAACCTTTTTGAATGAATACCCACAAAGCAAGTGGTCACCCCTGGCAGCAACCTACTATACTTTTCTTACCGGAAAAACACCTCAAAATATAGCTTCCCCGCTAAATGACTCATTGGTATACCTCCTCCGACTGGACAGCCTGCCCATCTTCCCCGTGAGGCAGAGCGGAGCCTTTTCCTTTTACTTTTCTGATGGCAGTAATGTGAAAGGTGTGCAATTGGACTCTATCCCCGCAGACTATCTTTGCGGAGCGATAAAAGGCTTCGCGTTTAATGGCTACGAGGGAAATGCAGCGGTACTCTATAGTAGATTGGGAGAGAAGATCACCGTCGGCGTAAGTGAAACCGAGCCGCTTGCGGGCGGCTCGATGATCATTAGGAAAGGAGAGTACTACGGGGTGGTTCACCCCCGCAGTGGAGCAGTACTGCCTGCTATATATGATGACATCCGTCAGGCCGGCACCCTCCTCATTACCAACAATCGCGGAAGAAAAGGACTGTATAGCTTGATGGGGCGTAAAATACTGGGCGAAGAGTACGACCTCATACAAGCCGATGATCATTACATTTTTGCAACGGTTGATGGAAAGACCACCCTTTACTTCAAAAGTGACCTTCTGGCTTTGGCAGAGAATCGCCTGCCTCGCAGACCCGTGATCACGGCATCCAAAACCGGTACCAATCATCAGTTATGGGTTAGAATACCTGGTGGGAATGAGGCTGTGTACGATAGCATAGGCAATGAGGTATTGGCCCCCTCCGGTCAAGCCCTGAAACAGGCAGGCGATGCCTGGCTGGCTACTGACAGCCAATCCTATCGCCTCGTTCGGGCAGATGGGTCTCTGTGGCTTAGGGGAACCGCAGAAGAGGTTTTGAGTAATGGTAAATGGCTGGCTGTGAAAAGCGATAGCTCCTGGAGTACCCTGTACCTGCCACCATCCGAATTGGGAGAAAATGCCCTGACAGGTTCTTACGATAGTGTAGCCCTGGTGGGGGATGAGGCTGTGCTTGCCTACCAGGGGGAAAAGGCCGCCCTGTTTATTACTCAGAACGATAGCATCGAGGTAGAAGAAGGCCAGCAGGCACGCTTGCTCATACCTCAGACAGTTACCCGGGGCATCACAAATAAAGGAAGCTTTTTCATTCAGCTCATTAATAGCAGGGATTACAGCCAGATTTACAATAACACAGGTAAGCGTATTGCAGAGGGCCTCCTAAGCCATGTGGAAGCTCTGACAGATTCCGTTATCAGCATCAGGCGCGGTCGGCGATACGGTCTTATCTCATTCACGGGAGAGGAGTTACTCCCCGTTCGGTATGATGGCTTTTCCCTGACCTACCCCGGCATAGCCACCCTTCGTGGCAATCGCTTTGGCATTTACCTTCCCGGTGTGAGGCAGACCATCGATGCAAAGTATGAACGCCTCCTCAAGCCCTACGATGGTTACCTCTGGCTCGGCCGGAAGAAAGGAAAGACCGGATTGGTAGACCCCCTCAGAGGAGAACTTTCCTCCTTTGAATTTGATGAGATCCGGCATTGGAACGATAGCCTTTTTCTCGCCAGGGATGGCAATACCTGGAACCTGTACACTCCCGAAGGAGGACAGCCAAGGTACCGCGAAATGAGTTTGATAAGGCCCTTTGGCGAAACAGAGAGCGATAAAAGATACCTGGTTATGGTTGATAAGGAGTATGGAGTGCTTAGCACCGACCGGGGAGAGATACTACAGCCTGGGTTTGATGAGATTGTAAATGTAGGAACGGAGGCCCACCCCGTTTACTTTGCAGAGAAAGAGGTGAGAGAAGCAGGCGTGTCTGTAGTAGTCTGGTATGATGAAGCCGGTAAAATCCTTATCAGGGAAACCTATCCCCTCGAAGAGCTTGAGCTGATTTATTGTGACTAATTTTCAGAGGTAATGTAAGCTTCTGAGTGGTTGAGAGAGCTTTTTGTCGCTTTTTGACTGGTGACTGAGGGGGGGGATACCCAAATCACTTTATTTCAGGCTTTAACGTCATTTTTCGTTGCTGCTCCGATTATTTTTCTGTGTGTACTAATTAAAATTTTTTAGGAAAAAATTGAAGGTTACAATTCCTAAATTGAATCATTAATACCGACTGATACCCCATCAGGGTAGCATAGTGTATTTATTCAGTGTTGAAAAAGATCAGTTATTGCTTATGCCTTCCGTAGATGTAATTAACCACAATGGTGCCAAGCTTGTCATAAACGATATGTCTTATGCCTCGCCCGAAGAAGTGATCAGTTGCTGCGAAAGGAGCATTGAGATCATGAAACAATTCGGCGAGGGTTCTGCTCACGTCCTGGCCAACTGCACAGGCATGAGATTCAATTCGGATGTGATCCAGATAGTGAAGAATACCACTAAGACCAATCGTCCCTATGTAAGGACCACAGCAGTGGTAGGCCTGGAAGGCTTCACCAAGATACTGGTAAAAGTGGTAATTAGTTTCTCAGGAAGAGACATGAAAATCTGTGAAACTGAAGCCGAGGCGAAAAACTGGCTGGCTGAACGCTATGCTGAGATAGAAGAACCCGTATTAGTTTAATTACGGGTCAGTTACCTAAGATCCATTTTCATACTAATAAAAAGAGGCTGCCAGCATCAATGCAGGCAGCCTCTTTTGTATTCTAGTGTCCCGTTTCTGTTAGGCACTGACTTTTTCTTTGGTCTCCTTGTTATTGATGTCCGCTACGAATTCGTTCAGTTCCTTTTTCACCAGCGGTGCCAGTACATACAGTCCTATAAGGTTAGGAAAGGACATGGCAAATATCATTGCATCCGAGAAGTCTACAATCGCCTGAAGGTTGGTGGCAGCCCCAAGCACCACAAAGCAGCAAAAGATAAATTTGTAGCTCAGTTCAGATAGGTGACTCTTACCAAAGAGGAAAGTCCATGACTTGAGGCCATAATATGACCATGAGATCATCGTAGAGAAAGCGAAGAGCATTACAGCTACAGCCAGTACCAGAGGAAACCACTCAATAACTGAAGCAAAGGCCGCTGAAGTAATAGCGATACCGTCGCTGGTTTCCATAGTATAGGTGCCGCTGATAATGATAACCAGGGCCGTAATGGTACAAACTACTACCGTATCTACAAATGGTTCCAGAGAGGCAACAAAGCCTTCCGTTACCGGCTTTCTGGTTTTTACGGCTGAGTGTGCAATGGCAGCAGACCCTACACCTGCCTCATTCGAGAAAGCGGCCCGACGAATACCCTGGATGAGTGTACCCACAATACCACCCGCAACAGCGCTTCCGTTAAACGCCCCGTCGATAATGGCTCCGAAAGCTGCAGGAATCGCCGTGAAGTTAGCACCAAGTACAATCAGCGCACCCAATACATATACGGCACACATGATAGGTACGATCTTCTCAGTAACCTTGGCAATACTCTGGATACCCCCTATGATCACAATCGCCACAAGTACAGCCATGATCACACCAAATACCCACGTATTCTGACCGATATACGTATCAGGACCACCCGTAACAGCTACAAACTGCTGAGCCGCCTGGTTTACCTGAAACATGTTACCTCCACCGAAGGAACCCCCGATACACATGATAGCAAAGAAACCGGCAAGGAACATACCTATTCCTCCAAACCCTTTATTAGCGAAGCCCTTGCGCAGATAATGCATAGGACCACCGGAAACAGAACCGTCTGCATGCACATCACGGAACTTTACCGCCAGCGTACACTCCGTAAATTTAGAGCTCATGCCCAGTAGGCCGGCGATGATCATCCAGAAGGTGGCACCAGGGCCTCCCAGCGATACGGCAATAGCTACACCCGCTATATTACCCAGGCCTACAGTACCCGAAAGGGCTGCAGTAAGTGCCTGAAAGTGAGTTACCTCTCCCGGGTCATCTTCAGATGAATATTTTCCTTTCACGATCTGAAGTGCCCTGCCAAAACCGCGAATATTAATAAACTTCAGATAAAGCGTAAAGAAAAGCGCACCGAACAGGAGCCACACGAGTATGAAGGGAATGGAAATTCCTTCAGCTACTTCAAAACTTACAAATACAATGTTTGAAATAACCTCAGTGGCCGGGGCCACTTTCTCATTAATTAATTGGTCTATCCCTTTTTCTTCCTGTGCCATGGCACCCGTACAAGCAAGTAACAAGAATGAAAAAGCAAGAATAAATCGTTTCATTTTATAGCCTTGATCCAACAATTTGATTTTACGAAATGCTGAATATACAGCAAATTGGGGTGGCATTCAAAAAAAGAAGCAATTAGGCGTCTAATTGCTTCTTTAATAGGGAGAGCCCTTCCATGAATGGTCTAGGTTCGTATCCGAGCTCACTGCGGGCTTTTGAGATGTCCAGCCCGGTGCGTGGGGGACGTTTTGCCGGCTGGGTGAAATTGCTGCTGTCAGCTTTCGTAATGAGTCCCCGGTCCAGTCCGAAGTAGTCTGCGGTAGCCACGGCAATCTCGTAGGGAGTCATAGGTTCACTACCACTTATGTGGTAGACCCCCTGTGCCCGTTTTAATGCGGCCAGCTTACAGCCTTCCGCCAGGTCCTCTGCAAGCGTCGGGGTACGTAGTTGGTCAGTGACCACCTTAATGTTAATACCCTCCTCCAAGCTCTTCTTTACCCATAGAACAATATTACTGCGGGACATGCCCTGGGTATAACCATATACAAGTACCGTGCGTAATATGGCCCACCTGAGACCTGAGGCCTGCACCAGGTTTTCTGCCTGCAGTTTGCACTCACCATAATAATTTACCGGTGCCGGAGCATCCGTTTCTTTATAATGCTCCTCCTCTCCACTAAAAATAAAGTCAGTGGAGAGATAGATAAAGTGGCAATTCAGAGGCTTGCAGGCTTTCAGCAGATACGCTACAGCCTTCACGTTGTGCAAATAGCATTTGTCGCGGTCCAGCTCACACTCATCTACAAGTGTCAGGCTTGCCGTATGGATCACACAGTCCGGCTTCAGGTTTTGTATGAGTTGGCTCACCCCCCCTTCATCAGTCAGGTCCAGCGCATGATACGTACAGGATGGTGGCACAGTCCCCATGCGGGCTGGGCCCCGGGAGGTCGCATGGAGTGTGACGCCATCTGTTCCTGAGAGCAAATAAACCAGCTTCTGACCCAAAAGGCCATTTGCACCGGTAACCAGTATGTTCATTATTCCTTTTCTTCCGGGTAGGTGTAACCGTATTTTTCAGTTACTTCTTTCCGTGATTCCTCCACTATTTCCATAGTGATGTAAATAGGCTCCTCAGGTTTGTCATAAGGCCCCGTCTGTACCTGGGCTACCGAGTCAATAACAGGCAACCCTTCTACTACTTTGCCAAAAACTGTATAAGTACCGTCAAGGTGAGGGGCCCCCGGTGTGCTGCCATAGCGCTCTTTTACGCTGTCTGCCATCACAAACTTCTCATAGCCACCCATTTCTTTTTCTATCAGCGTATCTCCGTTATTAAAAAAACGCTCTACCACCGCGGTTTCCCCTTCCCGCTGTAACGTAAAGAGGCTGTCTCTCAGCGAAGCATATTTCGGCATGCTCAGTATTTGCTGAAGCATGCTGATACGCATTCCATCGTTACGCTGCTTTTCTATATCAGCCAGTTCATCCCCCTGCACAATATAAAACTGCGAGCCGGAAGACCGCTTCTCAGGGTTTACATTATCACCCTGGCGCGCTGCTGCCAGAGCACCTTTTACGTGTACGAACTTATCTACAAATTCCGCAGGAATGGTACGGTTAGTCTCAGCCCTCTTTTCTTCAGGGGTAATACCCTCCTTGGCAGTAATGTCCCCTGCCTGGATCATGAAGTTTTCTATCACCCTGTGAAAGGTCGTGCTGTCATATTTACCCTCCTGTACCAGGTTAAGGAAGTTTTCTTTATGCAGAGGTGTTTCTTCATATAAAAGCACCTTCATGTCTCCGTAAGGAGTGTGAATAAGCACAAGTTTCTCCTTTTCCTCACCACAGCTTACGGCCAGTACCATAAGGGCTGCGAGGCATATGTTGCGTAGTCTCATTTTCATCGTTGGTTGCAAAAATTATTGTAGTATAACGGATGTTCAGATTTGCTGCTTGATCTCCTGAAGGATGCGGCCTCCACCCTGAGCGATAACCTTATCACCCAGTGCGTTGCCCAGTGCCTCCGGGTCATCGGCAGGTCCCTCTACTTTAAGCCTGATCAGTTCCTCACCGGAAAGCGAGACAATGCCTCCCTCCAGGGCCAGGAGGTTTTCTGCAGTATAGTCCGCCAGTCCGAAAACAGGAATGCTACAGCCCCCCTGTAGCTTGCGAAGATAGGCTCTTTCTGCTAAAAGCCTTCTTTCAGTAGGCTCATCGTTCAGGTATTTGCGCAGCACAGCCTTCTTATTTACGTCCAGGGCTGTACTTACCTCTATAGCTACCGACCCCTGCCCCACAGCAGGAATAAACTCGCTCAGTGGGAGCTTATGCCGTATCATATGATCATATTCCATCCGGTGCACACCTGCAAAGGCCAGAAGAATAGCATCACAGAGTCCTTCCTCCATTTTACGGATACGCGTTTGGAGGTTTCCGCGTATATCTACTGTTTTAACCTTAGGGTAAAAGTGCTTAAGCAGAGCAATACGCCGGGTGCTGGAAGTACCTATCGTGAGGCTGTCACTATCAGAAAAGGATAACTCCTTATTGTGACTCACCACTACATCGTGCACATCTTCCCTTTCGGTAAAGGCTATAAGCTCAAAGCCTTTCGGCAGTTCTGATTGCATGTCTTTAGCACTGTGCACGGCTATATCTATCCTGCCCGCACGAAGCTGATCCTCAATCTCCTCAGTGAAAACCCCTTTACTGCCAATCTTATTGATGGCCACGTTCAGTTGCTTGTCACCCTTAGTTTCAATAGTCACAATTTCTGTGTCCACTCCGCCGGACTCAAGTCTATCCTGCACATAGTAGGCCTGCCACAAAGCCAGTTTACTGCCTCGTGTTCCTATTCGAATTTTCATGTATTACTCCTTCAGTTGTGTAGGTGTATTGCGTCTTCTTGGCTTTTGATAGTTCTTTTCACAGTATTCCACGATCTTACCCGCAATATCCAATTCCGTAGCTTTTTCTATTCCTTCCAGCCCTGGAGAGGAGTTCACCTCAAGTATCAAAGGTCCTCTGGAAGACTGCAGCATGTCCACACCTGCTACGGGAAGATTCAGCGCCTTAGCAGCCTTCAGTGCCGCCGCTTTTTCAGATCGCTTTAGCTTAACCACGGTAGCACTACCACCCCTGTGCAGGTTACTCCGGAATTCCCCCTCTTTACCCTGACGGCGAATGGCGCCCACTACTTCCCCATCAATGACAAATGCACGTAGGTCTGCGCCACCTGCCTCTTTGATAAACTCCTGCACAATCACACGGGCTTTGAGGCCATGGAAAGCCTCTATTACCGACTGGGCCGCCTTCTGTGTTTCAGCCAGCACCACGCCAAGCCCCTGCGTACCTTCCAGCAGTTTGATGATCAGCGGCGCCCCGCCTACCTGGCTTATCAGATTTTTTTCTTCCTTTGAGTAGTTAGTAAAAGCAGTATTCGGTAATCCCACACCAGCGCGGGCCATTACCTGCAGGCTCCGCAGCTTATCGCGTGAGCGCACAATGGCCTGAGAGTCCACGGCCGTAAATACCTTCATCATTTCAAACTGACGCACTACAGCCGTTCCATAGAAAGTGACAGAGGCACCAATACGAGGTATGACCGCATCGATATTTTCCACAGGCTGTCCTTTGTAGAAAATAGCAGGCTTATTCTCATGTATCACAATGTCACACTTAAGGTGATCAATGAGGATAGCCTTGTGGCCCCTTTCTTCAATTGCCTTCAGGAGCCGCGTTGTAGAGTAAAGGTTAGCGTTTCGGGAAAGGACAGCAATGTTCATGAGGTTTGGTTTTTAAGTTTTTTGGAAAGATCTTTTTTGGTTACATCAACTATATAACGGCCTGCCAGTAATTTACGCCCTAGCAAAACAGGGTTTTTCATAGAGCTTCGGTCTGCAAGACTGAATTCGGCTTTGAATGTACGGCCAAACAGTGTTACGTGAGTTCGGATTACATACCGGTTTTCTATTTGACCATTAGAGCTTTTAATGTTTTTCTGGATAAAGTCAGTGGTGCTAAACTTTCGTGCCTTCTTTTCATGTAAAGAATGACCCGAAAGATAAAAGGTAAGAACTTCCTTTGCGCCCTCCCGCTCCTTTTTAATGCGTGAACAATGGAGTGAACTGGTATAGGCGCCGGTGTCTACCTTTGCGTCCAGGTCATGTATCTGGAAGTCAGGAAAGTCGATAGTGTCTTTCCTGCCTATGGTCATTTTTTTCTTAGGGATAGTCATTTCGCACGTAATATCCTGGCTACCTGCAGGGAAAGATCCAGAAACAGTATCTTAGGATTAGCATTCCTCTCCAGGTGATAAAAAGCTGTATTTAGCTCGCTACTTACGGCAGATACCTTATCTGCATCCATAACCTTAACAAAATTTTTGATAAATTGCTGTTCCTCACCGTGTAATCTTGATAAGGTTTCCGCATGCGTGCACTGCAAAAGTGTTTCCCGCATCATAGCCAGCCCGTACTGTAATAGGTTTTTCTGCCCCATTTTTTTCATGCGCTGGAAGTGGTCGCTCCAGGCTACCATTTCTGAGAGGTCTACCGTATAGCAGTGGCGCATCCACACCCTGAATAACTCATGGCTGTCATCCTCCACTTCCTTTAGCAGCTCCACCGCTTTAGCCAGGCTACCTTCCGCCATGTGGGCTATCTGCCTGGCCTTGCTCTCTTCAGCCCCGTGCCGCTCTTCCAGCAAGCGCGCCAGGTCTTCGTCTGAAAAAGGAGGAATACGAAACTGCTGGGTTCGGCTTAGGATAGTAGTAAGCAGCTTTTCCGGATCCTGGCTCACCAGAATAAAGATCGTGTTCTCAGGAGGCTCTTCTAATATCTTCAGTATGCCATTGGCTGCCGAGGGGTGCATGAACTCCGGAAGCCATATAAGCATAATCTTATAGTTGCCCTCAAAACTCTTCAGACTCAGGCTGCGGATAATCTGCCGGCTTTCTTCTTTAGAAATGTTTAGCTGCTTATCCTCACCACCAAAGTGCCTGCTCCAGTCAGTGACAGTGCCGTAGGGCCGGTCCAGTAAAAAACTTCGCCAATCGGCCATAAAGCTCGCGCTTACCACATCCTTACCGGAAACCTTCTTTGTAGAACTTACAGGAAATGCAAAGTGCAGGTCCGGATGAATAAACTTATCATTTTTCACACAGCTCGCACACTGTCCGCAGCTATCGTGTTCCTGCTTATCCGTACAGTTTAGGTAAGTGGCAAAAGCCAGTGCGGTAGCCAGGCCGGCGCCTCCTTCCCGGCTGCTAAACAGCAGGGCATGAGCCAGGTGGTCCTTGTCCACTGCGCTCACCAGGTATTTTTTTGTCTCCGGCAAGCCGGGTATGTCCGCAAATCGCATAAGCTCAGGCTTTTTCCCAGTTACGATATTGGGCAGTTTCATTAAATACATAATCCAGTATGGACTTGTCTGCCTCACTCAGGTCCACACCTCGCCTCTGCATCACCAGTTCGGCTACCTCATAGGACTTTTTAAGCTGGAAAGTGGTAAAGCCATTGGCCCCGCCCCAGGCAAAGGAAGGGATGAAGTTTCGCGGAAAGCCCGAGCCGAATATATTAGCAGATACCCCCACCACAGTGCCAGTGTTAAACATGGTGTTAATTCCGCACTTGCTATGATCACCCATCATGAGCCCGCAAAACTGAAGGCCGCTGTTGGCAAAACCTCCCTTTGCATAGCTCCATAACTTTACCGGCGCATAGTTATTTTTCAGGTTACTCGTATTCGTATCTGCTCCCAGGTTGCACCATTCACCAATGACCGAGTTTCCTAGAAACCCTTCGTGCCCCTTATTGCTATAGCCAAAAATTACGCTGTTGCTCACCTCACCACCTACTTTAGAGAATGGGCCTACAGTTGAGTCCCCGCGCATTTTAGCACCCATATTAATATGAGAGCCTTCACACAAAGCAAAGGGGCCTTTAATGATGGCACCTTCGTGTACGTGAGCGTCCTTCCCTATGTATACAGGACCGCTTTCCGCATCAATGATTGCGGCCCGTATTTCGGCCCCCTCTTCGATAAACAGGTTGCCCATGCCATACACCTTGGTAAATTCATCACGCAGAGGGGCCGACGCTCTTTCACGTGTGATTAGCGTGAAATCCAGCCGGATCTGTTCGGCATTTTTGCTGAAAATATCCCAGGGATAGTCAATCCGGGAGAATGAGCCTTCATACTCAACTGCTTCAAGGTCGTTTGTCTGGCCTTCAGAAGTGAAAGTCTCAGCCTGAGATCGGCTGGTGCGCAGGGCAAGCACATTTCCCGCTTGCTGTAATAGGCTGCCAGGCTTCAGGTTTCGGATCGTTTCCACCAGTTTTTCGTCGGGGCAAAGGTGCCCGCTGATAAGCAGGTTGTCATCCTGTAGCAGTAGCGGATACCTGACAGATAGGTGGCGGGCAGTACTGTGGCTGAAAATAGCACCCTGGATATGCGGCGCAAGCCACCTCTCCCATTTTTCACCAATGGTGAGTATACCTGTGCGTATAGATGCCACAGGACGGGTAAAAGTAAAGGGAAGCAATTGCTCCCTCGCCGGGGATTGATCGAACAATACGATATTCATACCCGCAAAAATAAAAAAGTCTTACGGACACACTAGACCGTAAGACTTTATCGCAATATTTTTTATCGGCTTGGGGCGGGAGAAGATTACTTCTTCTTGTAGCGTCTGTTGAATTTCTCCACGCGACCGGCTGTATCCACGAATACCTTCTTACCAGTGTAGAAAGGATGTGATTCAGAGCTTACCTCGACTTTAACAAGGGGGTAAGTCGTGCCGTCCATGTCGATGGTATCTTTGGTATCAACAGTAGAACGAGTGATGAACTTTGTATCGCTCGTCGTGTCGTGAAATACTACTTCTCTATATTCAGGATGGATGCCCTTTTTCATCGTTGCCGTATTTTTCTTCGCACTAGCTTTTCTAAAAGAGGCACAAAGATAACGTGCGCTTTCCTTATTTACAAGCGTGCCTTGTTAATTTTTTGGATAGGGTTACCTGCTTAGTAACCAGTAAATTAAGAGTTATAACGGCAAAACTAAGGTATTTTTCAGTAATCGACCTCATATTTTGTAGCTTAAGCCGGGAAATATAAAGCCACTATGACTCGCCAGACTAAGATATCGCTGATCACTTCACTTTCGCTGGTCGCAGGCCTGCTATACTATTTCTTTGTATACGCCCAAAATCGCGAGGTTTTCCTCCATCGTCAAAACTACCGGATACTCTCACAGATATCTTCCAATCTGGAGCAAAAATTCATCAGCCTCAAAAAGTCCGCAAGCCGGCAGGGTAAAGATAACCTTTCTGCTGTATTCGAACTCATAGATAAAACTGAACTGGAGCCATGCGGCAATTCCGACTGTGCTACTTTCCTCGTAGAGAAATCCAAAGACAGTTTATTCGTCCACTACACCCAAGGCAGGCCAGGCCTCCTGTTTTACTCTGAGAGCTTGAAGGATTCCATGCTCGTGCGCCTTCCCATTGAGACCCTCCTGCAGGGGCTTCTCAGGCAAAAGTTTGACGAGTACGTCCTGTTCAGAAATGAAAAGGCCATATACTCAACCCTCCCTTCTGCCTATAATTCCACCTTTTTACATGATACAGTGGCTCATGGCGTATCAGAAATAGCCATAGGCGGATTTAATTATCTCCATTACGAGCAACCTCTCCGGATGGGCGACAATGCTGAATGGACATTGACAGGACTTAGAGACAAAAGTGCCTTCAACACTGAGAAATTTCGCGTATCCCCTTTCCTCCTTGCCGTTCTGGCTATTCTTTTCCTGGTATTTACGATGGGCATGCCTTTCATCAAACTCGCCCTGCTTAGCCGAAAGGAACAACTGGATACAAGAGATATACTCTTTGTAACAGCAGGACTCATACTCGGCAGCATGCTGCTAACCCTTCTGAGCCTGGATTTTCACAGTTACAGCTTTCCTGAACGCGCTAAAACCGAAAACAATCTCAAAAACCTGAATGAGAAGGTCAGGACCAACTTTACAGCAGAACTGGATAGCATGTATCGTCAGTTGCAGGCGATAGATAAAAACAAGGGGAGAGATGGAGAATGGAATATGCCCGGATGGTTAGGGGTAACAGCAACCGATGTGATATACCCCTATTTCTTTCAGGTGATATGGATGAATGCCGAAGGCAACCAAAAAGGCATGCCCAAGTACTCTACCAGCCGGACAATAACACCTAAAATCGATGTTTCAGACAGGGGCTATTTCCGATACCTCAAAGATCCCGAAAAGTACTGGAAACTTCCTGGTATGGAAGGAGAGGGGTTTGTGCTGGAACAGATTATTTCCTGGAATACAGGAGAGTACCTCACCGTGATGGGAATTAAGAGCAAAAGTAGCATTGGGGCCTACTCATCAGCAATTACCACGCAGATGGTCTCCGTGTCGGATCCGGTGGTGGCCCCGGGGTATTCATTTGCCATAATAGATAGCGAAGGAAAAGTGCTATACCATTCCGATAGTGAAAAGAGCTATCATGAAAACCTTATCACCGAATCTCAAAATAACGACCACCTCGTATCAGCTCTTCAGGCCCGCCACGACAATACCTTTACCATGACCTACATGGGGAGACTCCACCGGGCTTATATACACCCCGTAGAAGGCACACCTCTTTCCCTGGTGACGATGGCTGATTCAGATTATTTCCGGACCAGCAATACCCTGATTTTAACATCAGTAGGCTTGATGGCCCTTCTGCTTTTTTCTTTATATGGCTATCAGTTTGTGGTAAAAAGAGTGATCTCATACCGCAAGTCAATGATGGAGTACCAGACCACACAGTTTGGCTGGCTGCGACCTAATGAACAATTAGTTAGAGAATACGGAATGCTCACCGTCGCCCATGTCCTGCATCTGGTGTTACTTACTATCGTACATTTTCTATACATCAGGAGTGGTCACGGCCAGGTTGTCTTACCCCTCTTTCTGATAGCTCCTGCGATCGCCGTATTTTTTAGCTTCAGGCAGTTAGGTGTGTTTACCGGGCGGAGTACAGCCAGGGAGGTAAAAGGGATGAATGTCGCAGTACTCAGTACAATCCTGCTTGTGTTTCTTCTCAGTATCGCCATCATGAACCTCCGGGCATTTTTGCTTCTATTGTACATACTGCCTGCTTCACTGTTGTATTATCTTGCCCTACCTTCCCAGGCTAACAGACACAGACCTATCGGGAGGCTTTCTGTCTGGGTAAACCGCTTCTTTAAGATTAAAAGTAGAAACCGGTATTACGCGTTTCTATTGAGCCTTATTACCATCGTTTCCATCGCCCCTGTTTTATCAATCTATGAGGTAACCTATGACAGGGAGCTACTGATCTCCAAGTCTTACGACCTTGTCCAGATGGGGCGCCATCTGGACAGGCACCTGGCTGAATTTGAAAGCATGACAGAACAAAGGCCTGGGCTGAGAGCCTATGAGAATGGATTCCTTACCCTTAGTACCTATGGAGATTTCAAAGGAGTGAACTATCGTAAGATACCGCCTGCTAAAATAGATGTCACCTCACCAGATCTGAATGAAAATGAGGATATATACGAGGTAATCACTCACATCAGACCATTTTTCAATACCCTTGCCCGGGCGAATAATGAAATGATCTGGAGGGCTTCCGCAGACAGTTCCTGGTATAAATTCTTCACCAGTGATATAGACAAACTGGAGAAAAGAAATGATGCCAGTTTCAGATCCCTCAGACAACTCGCAGACAAAATGGGCAAGCAGAGTGATGAATTTAAGGATACACTTATAGTAGTATACAAAGGACATAGGCCCTCCGATTATGCCTTTCTGTTAGGCTCCGGGATCAAACCCTTTAACCTCGCAAGCAGCAGTGGAAATAATGAGAGCTTTGCACTATACAGAAATGGGCTCGCCCGGTTTTTTCTGATGTTTTTTCTGCCTTCGATTATTGGCTTTATCCTCCTCTACAGCATTATTCGCTTTTGCATACAAAAAATATTTCTCTATCAGCGGCTCCAGAGTCCTGCCCTGTTTTGCACCACGGACCGACTTATTCACCTGCTTGAGCAACACGATATTTTTCTGGTTGGATTGCCTCGTTCAGGCCGCTCCCATATGATCAACCAATTCCGTAAAGACTCCAAACACCAATGTCTCTACGTGGATTTCCGTACCTGGTCCGATACCGAAACAGATGCGGTAGAGTTAATAAATGGTAAAAAGGTGATTATTCTAGATCACCTGGAGCATGACTGGAATGAAAAAGAGTTCAATGATGCTAAAATGAAGTTCATATGCCGGATTATCTCTAATAAACAGGATGACCAGCACATCATAATATCTTCAGCATTAGTGCCCCGGCATTTGGGTCTCTTTGACGTAGAAGATTCCCCTGAGCTGCATCGCTTTATGTTATTGCTAAACCGGTTTGTGAAGCTTTTCTACCCCCTTAAGGATACCAAAGAGGGATGCCCTTGCATAGAAATTGCTGAGAATCACAAATACTGGAAGCGGATATGCTATACCATTAAGCACGAAACCGCACTCGGGTATTACATGAAGGGTCTGCGGGATCCCCTTATGAACTATTTCCGGGGACTTTTGACCACCGGAAGAGGGGCTCACCTGGAAGAAGAAGTGCTTCTCAAGATCCAAAGCCTGGCTCACCTTTACTATAAGAGCCTTTGGCAATTTCTCACTACGGAAGAAAAGGTAGTAGTAATAGATATGGCCCGTGACGGACTGGTCAATGATAAAAATATACCCATCATTAATATCCTGATCAATAAGGGTATATTCCGGTATGATGAAGACCGCAAGATATTGGAAATGATGAATAACAGCTTCCGGAACTTTGTCCTCACCCAGCTTTCAGAAAAAGAAGAAAAAAACCTTAAGGATAAGATGAAAGGCCATGCTACCTGGAATACATTCAAAATTCCGGCCATCATAATGGTCACCACCATCGTACTCTTTTTGCTGGCTACTCAGCAAGATACCGTAGAAGAGATTGCCGCATTCGTAGGAGCATCAGCAGCTACCATCACCGTGATTCTCCGCGCCCTCTCAGGCCTGTTTAATAAAACCCGGACCGCTGGTGATGATGTGGCCGGGGGTACTCCCTAAATTCATTTTATGAGTGACATGAAAAATCCAGTAAATATCCTGCAGAAGTTTTCCCTATTCACTGACCAATGGTCACCAAAAATCATTGGAGAACTGAATGGTCAATATGTAAAACTCGCACGCCTGAAAGATGAGTTTGTGTGGCACAGCCATAAGCACGAGGATGAGCTGTTCATGATCATGAAAGGCACCCTGATCATGGAGTTTCGTGACCGTACTGAAAGGATAGAGGAGGGCGAGATGATCATCGTACCCCGTGGTGTGGAGCACTTTCCCAGGACTGAGAATGGTGAAGAGGTGTGGGTGCTCCTTTTTGAGCCAAAAGATACCAAGCACACCGGTGAGGTGGATCACCAAAAAACCGTGCGTGATCAGTCTTGGATTTGAAAAATACTCCCTTCTCTGCCTTAAAATTACATTTTGGCTTCCAAAGACACTAAAAAGCCTAAATTGCAGCGTTTTATATAAAACTGTTCGCAATCGATGATCAGGTACCTTCTCCTTTTTGTACTCCTGTTGCAGTCGGCCCCCTTTGTACAGGCCCAAAGTACCAATGCACCCCTTAATCCGGATTACTACCACATAATAGACCGTAACGTGATTAAAGGAGGTACCCTAAATGTGCCCTTTTACACCTCCGTAAAAGCCTATCAGCGCCAGCATATTGCAGGTTTTGCAGCCTCCTACCCCGATTCTTCCCTGCATTATGATAACCGGAGCCGGTTCAACCGGGCATACCTGCTTCAGGATAACTGGGAGTATACCGACACCATACACTGGCAAAGTGAAAAGCCCTTGTGGAATACCTTTTTCCGCAGTAAGTCCGATCTTTACTCAGTCCGTACTAAAGACTTTGATTTGCACCTCAATCCTGTATTAGGACTGTTTGCCGGCCGGGAGACAGGCGCAGAAGACCTGCGGTTTATTAATACCAGGGGGCTGCAATTGCGAGCCACCATCGACGAACGTATAGGAGTGTATACCTTTATCGGGGAAAACCAGATTCGTTTTCCTGACTTCACCCGCCACTATATCCGTCGCCAGAATGTAGTGCCCGGTGAAGGGTTCTGGAAAGTATACAAGGACGATACCACCGCTTTCGATTTTATTACTGCCAGGGGCTATCTCAGCCTGCGCGTAAGTGACCACGTTAATCTGCAGTTTGGTCAGGACAGGTTCTTCTTCGGAGATGGCTACCGCAGCCTTATCCTCAGTGATTTCCCTAAAGACTACCTTTTTCTCAAGGTGCAGACCAATGTGTGGCGCATAAACTACACCAACCTATTTGCCGAAATGGTCGCCAGAGTGCCGGCCACTTTCAATGGCGCAAAGCCTAATGAGCGGTACCCTAAAAAATACCTCGCCTTCCACCACCTGGGCGTAAGGCTGCTGGAGAACCTCCAGGTAGGCATTTTTGAAGCAGTTATGTACGGTCAGGAAGATGACAACGGGATAGAGCTAAGCTACCTCAACCCCATTATCTTTTACCGTGCCATAGAGCAGCAGAACGGCAGCGTAGACAATGCCATACTTGGTCTGGATGCACGATGGGATATACGTAAGCGCTACAGCCTGTATGGACAACTCGTCATAGACGAAGTAGTGCTTGACGAGCTACGCTCAGGCGAAGGCTGGTGGGGCAATAAATTTGGTGTACAGGCCGGACTCAAATACATAGATGCCTTCGGTATACCTCACCTCGATCTGCAGGCAGAAGCAAACCTGGTAAGGCCCTACACCTACACCCACATTACAGATTTTACAAACTATGCCCACTACCGGCAGCCCCTGGCTCACCCGCTCGGAGCCAACTTCAAAGAGTTTGTGGGTATAGCCCGTTATCAGCCCCACGAACGTATCTGGCTCACAGGCAGGTTGCTTCGTGCCACCTATGGCACAGACACCACCGGAGTCAACTACGGAGGGGATGTCTTTAAAAATTACAATACCCGAGAGCAGGAATATGGCAATCAGATTGGGCAGGGCATAAGTAATACAGTTACTCAGGCCATGCTGGATGCGCGCTATATGTGGAAGCACAACCTCTTTCTGGAAGCTTCCTACACACTCCGCAGGCATGAGAGCGACCTGATCGCCTCTCCACAGGATACGCATTTTGTGCAGGCCGGTGTGCGCTGGAACCTTCCGGCCCGTCAATACGATTATTAAACCTGCAAAGTCCCCGCGGCTTAGCCGTGCCTTTTTACGGTTAAAATTGGGTAAATTGCCCCACAAATGAAGACCTACCTACGTATTTTATCATATGCGCGCCCCATGGGCTGGCTTGGACCTAAGTATGCCATAACCACCCTGATAGCCATCATACTCGGCACCGTGCAGCTTACCATGATCATTCCTTTGCTGAACATCCTGTTTGTAAAGCAGCCCTCCCCGGAGGAAATGGAGCGCATGAGACAAGCCCCTGAGTTTACCGGGGCCGACCCCCAGTATTTTATCGATCTGTTTAACTACTATTTTGTACAGCAGCTCGATAAATACGGCAATATGGGCGCCTTGCAGTACGTCTGCGGTATTGTGATCGTCATTACCCTGCTTGGAGGTATATTCACCTACCTCTCTAATGTCACCCTCTCCCAGGTGCGGGCCAATGTGATTACAAACCTCAGGATGGACCTTTTTAATAAGGTAAGTATGTTGCACCTCGGTTACTTTTCAGATGAACGAAAAGGTGACGTTATGTCACGCGTTACGAACGATATTCAGGAAGTGGAAAAGACCGTAGTGGACAGCCTTAAGACCGTATTGCGCGATCCCGTGCAGATCATCGTATTCTTTATTGCCCTCTTTTACATATCCGTTAAACTTACCCTGTTCACCATTATTTTTCTGCCCGTTACCGGCCTTATCATCTCTGAAGTAGTACGCAGGCTCAAGAAAAAAGCCAGGCAGAGCCAGGAGAGCCTTGGCAGAATAGTAGAGATGATAGACGAAACAATCAGCGGCATGCGCGTGGTAAAAGCCTTTAATGCCCGGCCTCACATTATCCGTAAATTTGGCAAAGAAGTAGGTCGGTATGCACGCCTCAATGTGAGCATGGCTCAAAAGAACGAAGCCGCCAGCCCCATTTCCCAGTTACTTGGTGTAGGCGTGGCAGTCGGTATCATTCTTTACGGCGGCCAGCTCATCTTTACCGGAGACTCCACCCTGAGTGGCTCAGCCTTTATCGGTTACATCGCCATCTTTATCCAGGTCCTTAATCCCTCCAAAGCTATTTCGCGCTCACTCAGTAATATACAGCGCGGCCTTGCTGCCGGTGATCGTATTTTTCAGACCCTGGACACCGTACCCGCCATACAGGATAGTAATTCGGCAAAAGAGCTCGATGATTTCAGTCAGCAGATCGAGTTCAGGAATGTCAGCTTTGCCTATGGCGATACGCCAGTCCTCAAAAACATTAACCTCACCGTTTCCAAAGGTAAAATGATAGCCCTTGTAGGACCTTCCGGTGGGGGTAAATCTACCCTCGCCGATCTTGTGCCTCGCTTTTATGATCCAAAGCAGGGAGGCGTCTACCTGGATGGGCATGACCTGCGTCACCTTACCCTGGAAAGCATCAGACGCCAAATGGGAGTCGTCACACAGGAATCTATCCTGTTTAACGACACCATTTTCAGTAATATCGCCTTCGGCAAACCCGAAGCATCGGAAGAAGAAGTGGTACATGCAGCCAAAATTGCCAATGCCCATGATTTTATTACAGCTACCGAACAAGGCTACCAGACCGTAATAGGAGAGAGGGGAAGTAAGCTTAGCGGAGGACAGCGTCAGCGCCTCAGTATTGCCAGAGCCGTACTTAAAAACCCTCCCATCCTCATCCTCGACGAGGCTACATCCGCACTGGACACAGAGAGCGAAAAGCTCGTGCAGCAAGCCCTTACAAGCCTTATGCAGAATCGTACCTCTATCGTGATCGCCCATAGGCTCAGCACCATTAAGCATGCTGATGAGATCATTGTGATCCAGAATGGAGAAATAGTAGAGAGAGGTACACATGATCAACTCATGGAAAACCAGGGGATGTATCGCAAGCTCAATCAGATGCAAATGGCCCACCCTGAGAGTTGATATTTTTCCTTAAAAAATCACATCCCTAAACACTCCGTTGTTTTTACCCGTTGTTTTTCTGATTTTTGGTCAGGACATTAACCGGCCCCATGAAAAATTTTAAATTCATATTCCTAGCAATCTATTTCCTTTATCACCTGGCGCTCGTGATACTGGTACTCACAATAGATAACTCCTTTCAGTTTGTAATGAATAACATGGTACCCGGTGCCTTACTGGGTATGTTGCTCTTTCTGATAAACCTTGGCATGGTCATTACCCTCGTCTCCCGTTATAAAAAGCGCCTCGGCAAGCTTGAGAAAGAGATACTTGAGGTCAAATCCCGCGTCTATGACCGCGAGAAGAAAGAAGAAGAAATAGACCGGGATCTGGAGGCTTTTGGCCGCACCATGTCTGCCGAGGAAAAAAAGAAGAAGCAATTGGGTTCCGGTGACAGTACCGCCGGAGAGGAGAAAGCCTAAGCCAAATCCTAAAGAATAGTCAAAGGGCGGATAATACTCCGCCCTTTTGTATTTTAGCGCCCCTAAATGACTAGCATGGCAGATAGCATACACACCATCCAAAAAGAATTAAAGGAAGCAGCCTCCGTGCTGGATCGCTTCCTGAGTGATCCTGAACACATTAAAAGCATCGAAACCGCCGCTCATCTGATGGCTGAGGCTATCAGCAACGGTGGAAAAATGATATCCTGCGGAAACGGAGGCAGCCATTGCGATGCCATGCACTTTGCCGAGGAGCTTACCGGTAGATACCGTAATGAGCGCCCTGCCCTGCCTGCCCTGTGTGCTTCCGACCCCTCCCATATCTCCTGTGTAGGAAATGATTATGGCTTCGAGTATATATTCAGCCGTTTTGTAGAGGCCCATGGACGTTCCGGTGATGTGCTGCTTGCCATTAGCACCAGCGGAAACTCCCCCAATGTGCTGCGTGCTGCTGAAACAGCAAGCAAGCAAGGGGTGAAGGTAGTAGGCCTTACCGGCAAGGATGGAGGTAAACTCGCCCCCCTGTGCGATGTGGAGATCAGAGTTCCCCATAGTGGTTACGCCGATCGTATCCAGGAGATACACATCAAGGTCATCCACATACTCATTCTTTTAATAGAAGAAAATATCTGATATTTCATGCTGGCTAAAACATACGCTAGCGCCGTTTATGGCGTAGATGCAAGTATTGTCACTATAGAAGCATCCATAGTTAGTGGCACCAAATTCTTTATAGTCGGACTGCCGGATAATGCTGTCCGTGAGAGTATACACCGGATAGAGTCAGCATTTAAGCACAGTAAGTTTCACTTTCCCAGGCAAAAGGTAGTAGTAAACCTTGCGCCTGCCGACACTAAAAAGGAGGGAGCAGCCTATGACCTGCCCATGGCCCTTAGCGTAATACACGCCAGTGGCCAGCGTGACCTCCGTTCCCTTGAAGAATATGTCATCATGGGAGAGCTTTCCCTTGACGGTGTGCTTCGCCCTGTCAAAGGAGTACTCCCTATAGCCATAGAGGCCAGGAAAAGAAAATTCAAAGGCTTTATCCTGCCCAAAGAAAATGCTTCAGAAGCCTCCATAGTCAATAACCTGGATGTGATCGGTGTGCAAACCCTGCAGGAAGCAGTAGAATTCCTCTCTGGAGATAAGCCTATTGCCCCCCTTGTTACGGATACCCGCGATATCTTTCAGCATGAGCAGAATGATTATGATGCCGATTTTGCCGATGTACAGGGCCAGGAGAACATCAAGCGCTCCCTCGAAATAGCCGCGGCGGGTGGGCACAACGTCATCCTAATAGGCCCTCCCGGTGCAGGCAAGACCATGCTGGCCAAGCGCCTGCCCAGTATACTACCCCCTCTTACCCTGCATGAAGCATTAGAGACCACCAAGATACACTCCGTGGCTGGTAAGCTTGGTACAGATGCATCCCTCATAGCACGCAGACCCTTCCGCTCCCCGCACCACACCGTTAGCGACGTCGCTTTGGTAGGAGGCGGCGGAATACCCCAGCCCGGAGAAATATCACTGGCCCATAATGGCGTACTTTTCCTTGATGAGCTCCCCGAGTTTAAGCGGTCAGTACTCGAAGTAATGCGCCAGCCCCTGGAAGAGCGCACAGTCACCATTTCCAGGGCACGCATATCAGTAGATTTTCCCGCCAACTTCATGCTCATTGCCAGCATGAACCCCAGCCCAAGCGGTGAGTTTTATAAAGCCGATGGCAGTCACCCCGATTCAGAGATGGCCGTTAAGCGTTACCTGAGCCGAGTCAGCGGACCCCTCCTGGACCGTATCGACCTGCATGTGGAAGTTACCCCCGTCAGTTTTGACCAGATGACCTCCGAGCAAAAGACCGAAAGCAGCGCAGAGATTCGTGCACGCGTTATCCGCGCAAGGGAAATCCAGCTTGCCCGCTATGAAGAGATGCCACAGGTCTATTGCAATGCCATGATGCCAAGCCAGAAAGTTAAGGACATATGCCGGATTAATCAGGCCGGTAAAACCCTGCTCAAGGCCGCTATGGAAAAACTTGGGCTATCTGCCCGTGCCTATGATCGTATTCTCAAAGTGAGCCGTACCATTGCCGACCTGGCAGGCGAGGAGGCCATTCAGATAGAGCATCTGGCAGAAGCCATCCAGTATCGTAGCCTGGACCGCGATAGCTGGGTAGGGTAATTTTAAGATCGACTTATTACGCCAGTCACATCCTGTTTTAGGATTATTTTTCGCTTCCTGTTTGTGAGAAAAAACAGGGGACGATGTATCATTAAGCAATGGTGCATGTATCCACCCCTATGGCATTCACTTGCATTTTTAGTCTTCAAAGCGGTTTAAAAAGGTCTGGTTGCTGTTTTTTTACTCCTAAGAGTGTGAGTGTGAGGCAGCCTCCACCGTAGGTTAGCAGATTTTGTCAGCCCCTTATTTTTGCATAATTTAAATATTGGCTTATCACCCAAAGCTTTTACGTTTCTCGGGAATCGTAGTGTGTAATTTTTTTTAGATCAACGTAAACCCTATGAAAAAGACCCTATTAGTATTTCTGACCATCCTGTTGGCAGTCTTAGGTTTTTCATTCATTCATGAAAATAAGAATGAAGAAATATACCTTAATAAAAACGCCAGCTACTCTAATGCAGAATGGGTGGTTTATGATGGCCACAGTGGATGCGGCAGACTCTTCAGGCCTGTTGATACCTGGAACCAGTTCTATGTGACCAAATCTCCCCAGGATTTTAATCCCATTGCCGGACGTCAGTACTACATCATCCGCCAGTACTTCATGACATTCGGTTCATGTGTTACTTATGAGATAACCTCCTGATCAACTGCTGGCTATTACTACTAAAGCCTTTATAAGGCCTCCCGTACCCATAAGAACCTTTCAGCTTTTCCGCTGAATTGCATCAATTTTATTTATCCATTTTTTACTAAGAAAAAACTATGAAGAAAACCGTATTTCTATTCGTAACCATGATAATGGCATCTGTTCAGTTCTCTTTCACTGAGAAAGCAATAGATGAGGCAGACGAAGTGTGTATCGAAGAAGCAAGTTACTACGCCCCTGAGTACGTAACCTATAATGGCTCATTCACCTGCGGCAGGAATTTTACAAATTGTCAGACTGGTAACACATTTACTGTAGGCCCTGTCCCTTCTGATATGGTACTTGTAGTCGGACAGACATACCGCATTTACAGATCGCTTTACTACAGTGGTTTTCCTTGCGTTCTCTACCAAATTGACTCCGCTACAAAATCATCTTGTCCCTGATAAAGTGTAATTTATTACAAGTTGAACAGGCTGCCTGCGAGGGCCGCCTGTTTATTATAGGGCAATCGATCGAAAATCATATGTGAATGCCATCCATTTTTGTACATTTACAATGTCAGTCATCTTCGTTTGTCTTCTGCTTCCTCTCATCTGCGTATTACCTCCCTCGTTTCTGCTTCGCTCTTCCTGCGCTTCTGCTTCGCTTCTCCTTCGCTATGAGTATACCATGAGTAGGTCCCTGCCTTATAGTCCGTATTAGCAATCCTTGAAGGAACAATTATTTGTATTATCTAAAGATTACAGGCTGAGCAAAATCATCATATCCCCCACTGGCAACCCACAATTTTTCTAAGGTCAAAACACCTGATTTTACGGCCCCAGGCTGACGGGTCCCATTACTTTAGGGGCGTATTATACCCCTTGCTACCAACCACCAACTATCAGATCATTCTTTCCCGATCCGGATATTTTCCTCTCATTATTATATATTAAGCCCACCCATGGTTCACCAATGTGAACCTTTATTGAAATCGAGTAAGCAACAGAATGGCCCTTTATTCGTAAAAACTCAAAGACAGATAATCCTATATGATCGCATCACTTTGCAGAAAGGCTCATTTTAACGCAGCCTACACCAATAACAATCCCCACTGGAATGTAGAAAAGAATACCGCCGTATTTGGTAAGACCCAGTCCGGAGGTGCCCAGTTCCATGGGCATAATTACGAACTGGTAGTAAGGCTTGAAGGAGAGGTTAATGAAAATACCGGCCGGGTGTTTCATCCCGATAAGCTAGCCTACCTTATCAAGAGAGAAGTAGAAGAGCGATACGATCACAAAAACCTGTATGAAGACGTGGATGACTTTCGGGACACAGTGCCTACGCCCGAGATGATGGCCTGCAAAATATTTAATCTACTAAGGCCCCATATTGCAGAGCACATCCATATGAAAGTTACCTTATATGAAAGCAGTCAAACCTTTGCTGAGTACGAGGGAAGGTGAAAAGACTTAGCGTGCTTTTTCTGCTGCTGTCTGGCAATCAGGATTGTTGCACGTCCCATAGAAGTTGAGGCTGTGCTCATCAATATGAAAATTGTACACACTTTCCACCAGTTGCTGTATATCCTGTATGCGTGGGTCACAAAACTCCAGGATCTTCTTGCAGTGACGGCAGATAAGGTGATCATGCTGCCGGTATCCGTGCGACTTTTCATATAAAGCCAGGTTTTTACCAAACTGATGTTTCGTTACCAGATTGCAGTCAAGTAGCAGATCCAGCGTATTATAAACAGTAGCACGGCTTACCCGGTAGTTTTTATTCTTCATATTGATGTAGAGAGACTCCACATCAAAATGTCCGCTGTTTTCGTATATTTCTTCCAGAATGGCAAAACGCTCCGGTGTTTTCCGCAGGTTCTTTCTTTCTAGAAAAGAAGAGAAAATTCCGTTGACTTCTTCTACTGTGTTTTTCATATCACCTAAAACAGCTAATTTGAAACGCCCCGATAGGGTAAATCGTTCCGCTGCTTCGAAAGGTAAAGATAATGTGTAAAAACATAAAATTTGTAACCCTACAGTCCACTGATATCCAAACCTATCTCATAGCCTCTCCTGTAGGTGCACTTAGTGTCACCGGCAATGAAGAAGCCCTCACAGCAATTCGTAGCGTGGAACATGATGCCGCAGTTGATGAAGAAAAAACGCTGCCTCAATGGGTCACTGCCTTAAAAAATCAGTTAGTTGATTATTTTGCGGCAAAGAGGACATGCTTCGACCTGGCAGTTGCCCCCGCCGGTACTCCCTTCCAGCAAAAAGTATGGAAAGAACTGGCCCGGATACCCTACGGTAAAACCTGTTCTTATCTGGAGCTCTCCCAGCGCCTGGGAGATGTTAAGGCCATAAGAGCAGTAGGCAGGGCAAATGGTAAAAATCCCTTATGGATAATAGTGCCCTGCCACCGCGTAATAGGGGCAGACGGTAGCCTCACAGGGTATGCAGGAGGTATAAAAATGAAGAAGTTCCTGCTCGACCTGGAAGCCAGGCACTCCGGAACCTACCAGATGGATTTGAATTTTTGATAAAATGGAGCGAGACGCACTTTTTAAAAAACTTAGACTTAAGCACCTTTCCGGGGCCCTGATCGTAAATGGCCCCGCAGAGATACAGAAGCTACTTTCAGAAGCGCATACTCTACCTGGTAAGAGTAAGTTTCCCTTCGTCCTTTTATTTGTGCATAACAAAGCCGAACTCAACAAACTCTTCCCTCAGGTAGCCACCGCATTAGATGATGAGGCCGTTTTTTGGATAGCATATCCGAAAAAGTCCTCTCCACTGGCATCAGATATAAATCGTGATACCGGCTGGGAGCCAGTTCATGCAGCAGGGTACGGCCCCGTATCACAGGTAGCCATTGACCATACCTGGAGCGCCCTCCGGTTTCGCCCTGAAAACAACATAAACCGGAAGCCAGACTCCCTATTTAACCAGAGGGCCAGGAAATAAGGCAGGTCAGAGAGAATTAAAACATACATGCCAGATCATTCGTTGGCATCATTTCAGAACGTATTTTATGGAAGCAAACAACCCGTATATCATAATTATAGCCATCTCGGCTACAATCATATTTTCCTACCTATTCAATATTGTTAGCCGGAAAACCAATATTCCCAGCGTAATACTGCTTGTTATGCTGGGTATGGGCATACGGGTTTTGCTCGAAAATTATGGTGTCGGTATCAGTGAATTCATCTTCAATATACTGGAGCTCCTAGGCATCGTTGGGCTTACCATGATCGTACTGGAGGCAGCCCTGGACCTTGAGCTGCATCGCGAACGATGGCCTATTATCTGGAAATCATTTGTGGTAGCCCTTGTATCCCTTATTCTTACATCCCTTGGCTGCGGCTATCTCTTTCACACCATACTCGGAATAGACATGTTTACCGCCCTCATCTATGCGGTGCCCCTTTCTATTATGAGCAGTGCGATAGTCATTCCCAGCGTAGGAGCCCTCATTACCGAAAAAAAGGAGTTTATGGTATACGAGGCCACATTCTCCGACATCCTCGGCATTATGTTCTTCTACTTCCTTATAGGTAACTCAGAGAGCAGCACCCAGATGGTCGTTTTCGATATCGTAAGCAATATTGTCCTCACAGTAGTATTGTCCGTCGTAGTTAGCTATGCGCTCGTTCTCCTTTTTCAAAACCTCAATACACCCGTAAAGCTTTTTCTCCTTATTGCCGTACTTCTTTTGCTCTATTCTTTGGGTAAAATATTCCACCTTAGCAGCCTGCTGATCATTCTTATATTCGGTCTGGTCATCAATAATAACAAACTCTTTTTCAGAGGATGGCTTAAGAAGTACCTGCGGAAATCCAGCCTGAAAGAAATTCTGAAAAACTTTCACCTCATTACGATTGAGTCAGCCTTTGTAGTACGCACCTTTTTCTTTGTGATTTTTGGCGTTACCATCGAGATAGCTTCACTTGGTGATCTCAATGCCGCTTACACAAGCCTCGTCATAGTGGCCATCATTTTTTTAGTAAGAGTATTTATACTCAAGGTAGTCATGCGAAAGGATATCACCCCTGAGCTTTGGATCGCCCCGCGCGGCCTTATTACCATCCTGCTCTTTTTTAGCATACCTGCCCAGTTTGAGGTCGCCGTCTTCAATAATTCAGTACTGCTCTATGTCATCCTCATTACCAGCGTGATCATGACTGTAGCCATGGTAGCCAGTGGTCGGGCCATTACCCCCGTGGACGAAATATCCCTCCACTATTGGGATGAAGTGGACAGGCAAATTCTTGAATACAACAAGCCAAAAAGCGTCAAAGAAGAGGAAGAGGCCGAAAATGCAGTGGATTGAGGAGTAAAGGTGCTATGTAATCCTTTCTGATTATATTTGCCCCGATTCAACAGAAAATCGCCCTGATATGTATGAGATTTTACTAAAATTTCACAGCCTCTTACGCTGGCTGGCCCTTCTTTTCATTGTTGCCGCCTTCCTTAAGAGCCTTATAGGCATGGCCGGTAAACAACGGTGGAGCGTAGTAGATAACAAGCTTAGTATTTATAGCCTTGTAGGCGCCCACCTCCAACTAGTGATAGGCCTCGTGCTGTATTTTCTTAGCCCCGTCGTTCAATCTGCACTCGAGGTCATGAAAAGTGCAGGTATGGGAGCCGTTATGAAAGATGCCACCTTAAGGTTCTGGCTTGTAGAGCACTTCCTTACCATGCTCATCGCTATTGTACTCGTTACCATAGGCAGAGTAAAAGCCAAAAAAGCCGCCGAGGATGCCAAAAAACACAAGTACATCGTTATTTTCTTCTTTATAGCGCTCCTACTTATTCTTTCCCGTATACCCTGGCCCTGGATGGAAGTAGCCCGCCCACTTTGGCGATATTAATACTTCATCCAAAACAAGTATATCCTGCTTCAGTTAATTGCTGAGAAGGAACAGACGGTATAGCCGCTCTCCTGAGAGGTTATACCGTTTTATTTTTTTAGCATATATGAATACCACTTCTCCCCTGCAGGATACGCATGCCCTTGAGGCCGAGGAAGTTCTGCAAAAACTTGAAGCAAATAAGGAAAAAGGCCTCTCCGAAAGTGAGGCAGAATCGCGCCTTAAAAAGTACGGACCCAATAAGCTCAAAGAGAGTAAGACCAAAAGCATCTGGAAAATTCTCCTTGACCAGGTCAATAATCCTGTAGTCTATCTCCTCGTTGCAGCCACTACCATCGCCTTCATATTCGGAGATACAGCCGAAGCCATAGCCATAGTCGTCGTCATCGTCGTTAATGCAGTCATAGGTTTTTGGATGGAGTTTCAGGCCCAAAAGTCCGTCCAGGCACTGAAAGAAATGGATAAGATCACAGGTAGGGTCCGTCGCGATGGTAAAGATCAGGAGATTGATGCTGAGCGTATAGTGCCAGGTGATATCCTCGTGATAGATGGTGAAACCCTTATTCCTGCAGATGCACGCCTTATCGAAGAGTCTGAACTCGCTGTGGATGAGGCCGCACTCACCGGCGAATCCTTACCCGTAGAAAAGAACATCGAAAAACTCGAAGAAAATACCCAGACCGCCGACCGGCTCAATATGGTCTATAAGGGTACTGCGGCTACCAGCGGCCATGCCCTCGGTGTGGTCGTTGCCACCGGTATGGAAACCGAGATAGGAAATATCTCCCAGATGGTAGAAGATGCCGGCGATGAAGAAGTCCCCCTGAATTCAAAACTTAATAAACTTACCCATAAGCTGATTTATGTCACCCTGGGTATGTCCGCAGCTTTTTTCCTCATAGGTAAACTCTCAGGCGAAGACACCTATCAGCTTGTACAGACCTCAATAGCCTGGGCTATTGCCGCCATTCCCGAAGGCCTGCCCATTGTCGCCAGTATAGCCCTTGCACGGGGTATGCTCCGGTTAGCTAAGCAAAATGTTATCGTCAAAAAACTTGCTGCGGTAGAAACCCTGGGAGAAACTACTGTCATATTTACGGATAAAACCGGTACCCTTACCGAAAACAAACTTTCAGTTCACACCCTTGCCGTACCAGGAGCAGATGTACATCTAGAACTCGACCATAATGATACTGTGGACGTAAGCACAGAGGAGAATGAGAATATTCGTCGCCTCACCCAGATCAGCGTAGCCTGTAATAATGCTGAACTCATAGAAAATGAAGAAGAGCAAGGAGGAGACCCCCTCGAGCTCGCCCTGCTCAGGTTTGCCCGTATGGCCGATAAAGAGATTTACGAAACCCTGTTATCCTCAGAAAGAGTAGACGAGGAGCCCTTTGATTCTGATTCCAAGATCATGGGCACCGTGGATAAGCTGGGAGATGGCTACTTCATAGCCGCCAAAGGCGCGGTAGAGGCGGTACTTGATCGCTGTGATAAACTCCTGGAAAACGGAGAAGAAAAGGAGATGACCGAGGAATTGCGTGAGAAGTGGGCAACACATCACGACGAACTCGCCGGCGATGGCCTGCGTGTCCTTGCCTTCGGTTATCGTGAGCAGCCCGAAGCCCCTTCCACAGAGTCAGCAGATGGCGTCAAGAAATTTGTGGACGGGCTTACTTTTGCCGGATATATCGGCTTCCTTGATCCACCACGTGAAGATGCAGCCGAGGCTATACAAACCTGCCGTGATGCAGGTATCACAGTAGTCATGGTGACTGGTGACCATCCGGGTACAGCCAGTAATATCGCCAAACGAGTGAAGCTACTCGACGAGATAGAGGATAGCAAGGTAGAGCATGGCTCCGAGCTTGAATCCAATCTCAGTGACGACCGCCGGGAAAGCGTGTATAACACCCGTGTATTTAGCCGCGTAGATCCCAGGCAAAAGCTGGACATGGTGTCCCTGTTTCAGGACAAAGGAGAAATTGTCGGCATGACAGGTGATGGCGTAAACGATGCACCGGCCCTTAAAAAAGCCAATATTGGTATCGCAATGGGAGATAAAGGAACCCAGGTAGCCAAAGAAGTCGCCGATATGGTGCTTAAGGATGATCGGTTTAGCTCAATAGTAAATGCCATTCGGTACGGTCGTATCATCTTTGGTAACATCCGTAAGTTTATTCTCTATCAGTTAAGTTATCACTTTGCAGAGATCATTCTCATTGCATCCATAAGTTTCACACTGTTCAACCTTCCTATTAAGCCCCTCCAGTTACTATTTCTGAACCTGCTTTCAGATGTATTCCCTGCGCTGGCACTCGGAATAGGAGAGGGGAGCCCCGATGTGATGAAGCATCCGCCAAAAGACCCTCAGGAGCCTATCGTTACCAAAAGTCACTGGCTCATGATCGCTTTTCACGGACTCGTGCTCGCAATATTTATAATAGGAGCCTACCTATACTCTCTCAAAGGATGGGGTGATAGCGAAGAAGTGGCTAATAATGTGGCTTTCTTTAGCCTCGCCTTCTCTCAGTTACTTCATGTATTCAACATGCGCGAAAGGTCAGAGCATATCTTCAATAATCAGGTTGTAAAGAATAAATTCATATGGATGGCCCTCGTGTTCTGCGTGGCAGCCTTACTCGCAGCCTACTTTATTCCTGGCTTAAGAGAAGTGCTTAACTTTGTAGATATTGACGCAAGGCACTGGTTGCTCATTGTGGGTGCCGCCTTAGCCCCTGTAGTGATTATTCAGGCCCTTAAAGCCGCCGGCTTCAAATATGCCTGATACTGATTCTAACTAATACCAGGCGGGGACTATGAGCGTTTCAACACCGCATAGTCCCCGCCTCTTTTTATTACCCTGTACCCAAACCATTCTTTACCCTCCTGCACCTCATCTTCAGTAAAAGTCTTGTAGATAAGATCATTTTGCAATTGAAAATCAATCACTATGTAGTCCGCATCCATTTCACGGGCAAAGCTGAAGTAATCCTCCTTTGACCACGTCAGATTATAATACCTGTTTACCCGCAGGTTATATGCCTGCGTGGTATATAGACGGTGATTCTCTACCTCATTAAAAAAGAACGTAGCCGGGCCGTAAACCGTAGACCCTTCAGGTATGCTTTCAGCTATACGGCTGTTTCGGGCCGACAGATCCACATGCTGCCTTATCATGTCCGTGATGTAGTATAGCTGTATCACACCAAACACCACAAAAGCTCCCTGCATTATCCTTACCCCCCATCTTTTATCTGTCTCCAGGTAAATATGCACCAGCAACAGCACCATATAGGGCAGGATCAACAGCCCATACTTGCTCGTATGTCCGTGGCTGATAGCGGCTAGTGCCAGCCCTGCCGAGCCTCCATACAGTATCAGGTCACGGTGCTTTTTTAAGATTGATTTGCCTCCTGCTATCAGCGCAACTATAAATAACAGGCTAAAAGAAGCCTCCCTGGGCGAGTGGAAATAGCGTCTATGGTCATTCAGAATCTTTACCAAAGGCGCATACCATACGAAATCCTTTTTTTCAAGCACCGGATCGTTTCCAAACTGCCACCTCAAGCCCTCCCAATCCGCCGTACTCTGTATATCCCAGAAGTATAGTAGCGTGACTAATCCACCGGCAAGACCAAATAATAACGCATGCCCCCACCGTCTATGTGCAAGAAGCAAGAGCCCTCCCGCTCCAATAAAAATGACTCCGTTGAGGTGAGTCAAGGCCCCCAGGCCAGCAAAAAAGCCACCTGATAATACGTGCCACACTGAAGAGTTGGTGAGGTGAGCCTTTATAAAGTAAAACCCCAGAAAGCCGAAAGTCATAACCATCACCTCCGGGCGCCACATAAAATTAAAAGTGATGAATAATGAATAGCTAAAAAAAATAATCAGGGACAACATAAGCCCTTCAGGTGATTTCTGATTTTGCTCCCTGTGCCAGTATTGCCGTAAGACCAGGCAAAAGGCTATCGTGATACCCAGCATAAAAGCCCTCAACAGACCCAGAGATAATCCCGCGCTGTGGATAAGTGCAGCCCCTGTCAAAACGAAAAGTCTGTGATATACATACAGCCTGTCCTCCCAGCCTACCCCCATTCCCGAATACATAACTCCCTTAGGAGTACCCTCCTTTACTAACCAATAGCTATGTTCTGCCAATATAGCCTCATCGTTATCAGGTGTACGCTCAAATAAGCTTACGGCAAACAGTAGAAGCACCAGGCTCAGGAATAACCACAGAAATTTTCTTTCATTCTTCATGCAGCCGCAAAAATAAGAATATCTTAAAGTATTGCTGCTTTTCAGGCTAGTATGAACCTTACTGGAAGAATATTTGGCATATAGGAGTTTTTGAGCTTTTCTAATAATGGGTAGCTAAAAAATCACCAGGCTTTTGATAGTAAATTTGGTTAGATCATCCAGAAAAGCACGGATTTAATTAGGTGATTTACATCAATTAATAGTATACTTGGTGTCAATATGAGTCTATCAAATAGCTGTTTTGATTATGTTTTTACGCATGTAAATTTTCAGCTATATGAAGAGACCTATTACTAACTTATAATTAATTGTACTATGAAAAAGGCTAAACTAAGTCTGGAAGAACTAAATGTGAAAAGCTTTAAAACTAGCAGAGAAGATGCTCATAGCGTGAAAGCTGGTATCGACCCTAGCGTAAGATCTTTTTGCTACAAAAACTCTACCTGTCAGGCTTGTAATGAGCGCACTTACTGGTGCTAATCCTCTCAGATATTTAAAAGTTTGATATGCAAAAGCTGTCCTCGGACAGCTTTTTTCATTTAAGAGCTATACCTTCAGTAGATTCTTTAAATGCATTCAGAATTAGCCAATGGGGCCCTGGAATAGCTTCTAAAACAAAGTAGACAAACAGAAAGTAAAAGGGGTAATCAAATCATTTATCTATCATCAATTGATTTTCTTAGTTTAATTTTTAAGTTATAAACTCATTTTTATAAAAAATTTCAAGAGATAATGAAAGACAAGAGACTAAACTTAGAGGCCATTAAATTAACAAGCTTTACCACTTCTGATCTCAAAGCAGAGTCAGTTAAAGGCGGAACCAAAGAATCATACTGCCATTACATTTCAGTATGCGCTGCTTGCGATGAACCCACTTACTGGTGCTAGGTTTATCAGTAAGCGGAAACGCTTACAGGAAAAATAAAAGCTGCCATCTGGCAGCTTTTTCTAATAGCTCAATTTAAAAATTCTTATCTCTTCCCCTTAGGTTTCTGACTCAGCTCCTCACCCTCCTTGATCCTCCAGGCCTTCATATACCGTTCAAAAACCGTATAGCTAGCCATTACCGACAAGATAAAGCCTACCTTTCCATCCAGAAAGCCCCTTTTCATAATATAGTGCTTAAAGAACCTCCAGAATGGCTTCAGAAACAGATGATACCCTGTGATCTTTTCTGAACGATTTACATAATCATATGCAGACCAGGAAGTATAGCGATGAAACTTGAAAAGGTACTGCTCCAGCGTCGTGTACGTAAAATGATCCAGCTTATTTTTCAGCCTTCCTACCTTTCCCTCAGTTTCCACCTCCGCATGCACATGCAGATCCTGATAGCGGCAGTTGTCCCTGCGAAATAGCCTGATCACCGCATCATTTTGCCACCCACTGTAGTTTACCCGGCGACCCATAAAATGGTTTTGGCGACCAATCCAGAAAGCACTTTTATCAGTACCCCTTTCAAGTATACCCTGCACCTCTTTCTGAAGCTTTTCCGGTACCCGCTCATCTGCATCCAGTAAAAAGATCCATTCATGCTTCGCCTGAGGGATTGTCCAGTTCTTTTGCGTCGCTGAGTTCACATACTCGTGCTCCAACACCCTGTCTGCCAGGGGACGGGCCAGGTCTACTGTGCCATCTGTAGAAAAACTGTCCACAACGATCACTTCATCGGCCCATCTTACCGACTTAATAGCCTCCTCAATGTGCACCGCTTCATTAAACGTGGGTATGATTGCCGTAATCTTCTGCATATCACTATCTATACTAAGCCTGTAGACCGGCAAAAGTAGTAAAATTTAAACTGAGCCTCCTTCTATCAGAGTTTTGAAGAAGTTCTCATAGTTTGAGATAGTGTTTTCAATGGAAAATTCCTCCAGGGCAGTCCTGTAACCATTTTCGATCAGCTTCGATCGAAGCCCTTCATCCTCCAGTACCTGCTTAATTTGTTCCGACAGTTCCCTGATATTTCCATGGCCAAACATCAGTCCATTCTCTTCGTGACGAATCAGATCAGGGTTACCCGCTGCCCGTGTAGCAATTACCGGCACCCCCATAGCCATTGACTCTAATAAAGACTGTGAGAGTCCCTCAATCGTACTCGGCAATACATTCAACCTAAAAAGTGGATAGTAACTCAATACCTTATCCGCAGGCACCCGGCCACAAAAATGAATGGTATGTGGCACCTTATAGTGATTCATTATCTCACGGTATTCCGGAGTTATATCCACTCCAATAAAAAATGCCGTCACCTTCTTCTCCAACATACCTATAGCCCGCAATAGCTGATCCTGATGTTTCTTTCTACTTACGCAGCCTATTACAGGCGTATCAGCTGTAATCCCGTAAGTATCCGCCAGCTCCTGAGTCAGGCCTGTATCATAATGAGAGTATTTTTCCCGGGGCGTCCCATTGTAGATCACCTTTATATGGTCCGCAGGCATACCAGGACCCGCCAGAGCCTTCTTCACCCCATTGCTAACGGCCACCACTGCATCAGTGCCCTTATGATATAGTACATTCTGAAGGTAGCCTCCCGCGCTTTTCGGAATCTGGCGCCTGGTATGCACCACCCTGACCGGCAGCTTGTATCGCCACTTTGCAAACATGCTCGTATACCTGTCTCGGCTGCTTTGCGCGTTGATAAGCTCAATCCGGTACCTCTTGGTCAGGTCTGCAATCTGCCTCATATTGGCACCATCCAGTTTTCCCTTAAAGGTCATAGGCACCCGTCTTGCAGCACTATTCTCCAGCAGGCGATACAGCATGCTCGACTCCGGGCAGCCAACCAGAATAGTGTGACCTCTTTCAGCCAGTCCATTTGCTAGAAAATAGATCGATTGTGTCGAGCCTGCAATACCACCCTGGTATGTGAGAAAAAGAATATTCATAAAATTAGCGTGCCGTCAGCTTCAAAATTGATATCTGGATCCGGTAAAATCAGAAAATGAGACAGTTACACCTAAAAAATGCAATCCGGAATGTAAAGAAAATACGTAAATACTTCAATTCACAATATTTTCTTACATGGATGGTTTATAACTTTTGAGGTATATACAAGTTAATATTCTAGAGAAATCACGTTGCCTTTCATCCGGGCGTGTGTTCCTCACCCAATCCACGATAATCCGGGAATTAGATAAGTGGCAAAATCCGAAATTATGGCTGAAGATAATAAAACGAAAGAAGTAGAAAGCAGGGAGGATACAAAGCCAAGGTACTCTGAGGCAAAAAAGGTAAAAGTGTTCGAAGGCGAGTTTATGCCCCACATAGACTCAATGTACAACTTTGCCTATCGCCTCACATTCGATGAAGATGATGCAAAGGACCTTGTACAGGAAACATATTTAAAGGCATTTCGCTTTATAGAAAGCTTCCAGGAAGGAACTAACGCAAAGGCATGGCTGTTCCGAATACTGAAAAACAGCTTCATAAATGACTTCCGTAAGAAAAGTAAAGAACCTTCAAAAGTTGATTATCAGGAGGTTGAAACTTTTTACAACTCGGATGACATTGATGAAAATATCACAACAGACCTGCGCATAGAAACCGTGCAGGATATGATCGGTGACGAAGTATCAAATGCGCTTAACAGTTTGGCTATTGACTTCAGGACCGTTATTATTCTTTGTGATCTGGAAGGCTTCACCTACGAAGAAATGGCGAAAATATTAGATATTCCCATAGGAACCGTAAGGTCAAGATTACACAGAGCCAGAAACCTTCTTAAAGAGAAGCTTTTTAAATACGCAAGTTCAATGGGTTATAACTAGAGGATAATTTTAAAGAATGGCAGTTTCTACTAACAAAACCACTCACCGCACTACCGAACTAAGCGATTGTACTGATCAGGATCTTTGTAAAGAGATGCTTTACAGAGTTATAGACGGTCAGGCAAGCTCCCGGGAGGAGGAAATCTTCGGGAGAAAAATTGAAAACTGCATGAGTTGTTTTAAGCAGTATCAGTATGAAAAAAGCATGAAAGACGTAATCGTCAGTAAAATCGACAAAAAATCCGTACCTTCGAGCCTCGCAGAAGATATCATATTCAAAGTAAAAAAACTGGCCTGATTTTACAGAATGCAGCAAGGTAAAGCGTTCATTTTTTCGGCTCCCTCCGGATCCGGTAAGACAACTATTGTTCAACACCTGATTAAAAATGACCCCCGCCTGGGGTTTTCTATTTCTGCCTGCACCAGAGATAAAAGAGGAAGGACCGAAGAGAACGGAAAAGATTATTACTTCCTCACACCTGACGAGTTCAAGCAAAAAATTGATGCCGATGAGTTTATCGAATGGGAAGAAGTTTACCCCGGAAACTTTTATGGCACGCTGAAATCCGAAATCCAGCGTATATGGGATTCCGGAAAGCATGTGATTTTTGATGTGGATGTCAAGGGAGGGATAAACCTGAAAGAGTATTTTGGTAATAATGGTCTTTCGGTATTTGTAAAGGTTCCCTCTATGGATGCCTTGGCCTCTCGTCTTAATGACCGCGGTACAGATTCCCCCCAGAGTATCAGCCAGCGCCTTTTCAAGGCTAAGTTTGAAATGCAGTTTGAGAACCATTTTGACCTTACACTGGTAAACCAGTATCTTGAAACGTCTTTTAGGGAAGCCCAGGCCCTTATCGATGATTTTATTGCCAGGCCTGTGGGCGCTGCTTATTAACTTATACCGAACCGATGAACATCGGCTTATTTTTTGGAAGCTTTAATCCCATTCACACCGGGCACTTGATTATCGCCAATACGGTAGTGCAGTGCGATGATATCGATCAGGTATGGTTTATTATATCTCCCCAAAATCCATTCAAAAAATCAGGTAATCTGCTGAATGAGATTGACCGGTTAAGAATGGTAGAGGCAGCCATCGAAGATAATTTTGACCTCCGTGCCAGCGATGTAGAGTTCAGAATGCCCAAACCCAGCTATACCGCTGACACCCTCGCCTATCTTACAGATAAACATCCCACCCATAAATTTAAAGTAATAGTTGGCCAGGATAACCTGAAGAACTTTAGCCGGTGGAAAAATCATGAGGTTATTTTAAACCAACATGGCCTTATTGTCTATCCAAGACCTGGTGCAAGCCCGTCCGGCCTTACAGAACTTCCCACAGTAAGCGTAATCGAGGCACCATTACTTGACATATCCGCCACCTTTATTCGAAGTAGTATTGCAGGCAATAAAAGTATCCGTTACCTCGTGCCCGACCCCGTTATAGAACTTATCCAGGCAAGAAAATACTATCAATAAAAAAGCCTGCTCGGATTAGAGCAGGCTTTAAATTTTAAGTCCAGGTGTATTCCTTAGACTTAGACAGTCATGATGTCCTTTTCCTTCTTTTCAGAAAGCTTGTCAAGTTCTGCAGTATAACTATCCGTTAGTTTCTGCACCTTATCCTCAGCCCTTTTGATCTCATCCTCAGAGACACCCTCTTTGTCCAGTTTTTTCAGACTGTTGTTCGTGTCCTTCCTGATATTACGAATACTCACCTTGCCATTCTCCACTTCTGCTTTGACCTGCTTTACCAGAGAAGCCCTGCGCTCCTCAGTCAGGGGAGGTACAGTAATCCTGATAGTCTCACCATCATTCTGTGGGTTTAACCCAAGGTCGCTATTAATAATAGCACGCTCAATATCATTCAGTACTTTTTTCTCCCAGGGTTTGATCAACAGCGTGCGGGCATCTGGTGTGTTAACAGAGGCTACCTGCTGGAGTGGGGTAGAGTTGCCGTAATACTCTACCATTATGCCATCCACCATATTAGGCATGGCCTTTCCTGCACGAATTTTTGTCAATTCAGAGGCCGTATGCTCTACGGCTTTTACCATAAGACTCTTGGCTTCGTCCAGGTATAGTTGTGTCTCTTCCATTGTCTGAAAATTTTTTGCTTAGGTAATAAGCGTGCCAACCTCTTCGCCCTTAACCAGACTCAGCAGGTTGCCGGGTTTGTTCATATCAAAAACTATGATCGGTAAATTGTTTTCCTTGCAAAGTGTGAAGGCTGTCATATCCATTACATTCAAGCCACGACTGTATACTTCCTGAAAAGATATGTTGGAGTAGCGCGTCGCATTCGGATCCTTTTCCGGGTCAGCCGTATATACCCCATCTACACGAGTACCTTTCAAAACCACATCGGCTTCGATTTCTATGGCTCGTAGACTTGCTGTCGAGTCCGTAGTAAAATATGGATTACCTATACCAGCCCCGAAGATAATCACGCGGCCCTTTTCAAGGTGCCTCACAGCACGGCGGCGAATAAATGGCTCACAAACCTGCTCCATTTTAATGCCACTCATAAGTCGGGTAAACATACCCGTCTTTTCCAGCGTGCTTTGCAGCGCCATCGCGTTAATAACCGTGGCCAGCATGCCCATATAATCCCCTTGAACCCGATCAATTCCCGATTGCTCTGCCTGTACGCCTCTGTAAATATTGCCTCCCCCTATTACTATCGCTACCTCGACTCCAAGGTCCTTTACCTTCTTGATCTCCTGCGAGTATTGGTCCAGCCTTTCAGGGTCTATCCCGTACTGCTGATTTCCCATGAGCGCCTCGCCACTTAGCTTCAGGAGAATGCGTTTATATTTCATAACCTAACGTCCTTTTATCCCGGCAAATATAAAAAGTAAGTTTTTAACTATTTCTTAAAAATCAGAATTGGATGAGAAGCTGGTTCTTCTCTACGCTCTCCCCCTTTTTTACTTTTATAGCAGACACTACTGCCTCACCGGGGCTCTTTATCACATTTTCCATTTTCATGGCTTCCAATACAATAAGAGGGTCATCCTTCTTGATCTCCTGCCCTGGCTCTACCAATATATCTAATATCAGACCAGGCATGGGCGCCTTCAGGTCATTGATCAAATTGGCTACCGACATATCCATACCCAACCTTTCCAGCAACAGATCCGTATCGTCCTTAAGATCCGCTTCCAGTTTCTGACCATTGATTTTCAGTATGATCTTTTTTTCCTGCCAGTCTGTAGATACTATTTCAGCATTATATGACTTGGTGCCATATACAATGTGATAGTTACCCGGACCGTTTTCTAAAAGATCCAGTTCCACAGCCTTACCGTTGACCTCTATGTCCCCGCGGCGATCATCAACCTCTAAAACTTTTTCTCCGATTTTGACTTTCAGCATGAACAATTTAATTGTGATGGCTAAATTTAAAGAATTTTAGGCGGCAACAAGACCATTCCCAGTATTATGCGAGATTTTTTCAGTCAATACCTTCTTAAACCCCTGCTTTTTTCCTCCATACTTGCTTTAAGTGCCTGTGCCACTCCGGCACAAATCAACAATCTACCCGAAAATGAGACACAGGATATTACCCTGGTGCCCGAAGTTCAAGAAATTGATCCGGTAAAAACACTTCCGCCTTACCGGGCCTCCGAAACACGCGACTTTGACCTGCTCCATACACGGCTTGATATCTCATTCGATTACACTCGTCAGGAAGTTATAGGGAAAGCCTGGCTCGCTCTTACACCATACTTCTACCCCCAGTCCCAACTGGAACTTGATGCCAAAGGCTTCAAGCTCAATGAGGTAAGCTTATTTTCTAATGGAGAATATGAACCTTTACCCTATGATTATTCAGACTCAATGAAACTGGTCATTGACCTGCCATTTGAAGCCACTCGTAATGATACGATATGGGTTTATATAGACTACACAGCCATTCCACACCTTATCGAAGAGGGGGGGAGTGAAGCAATCAGCTCAGACAAAGGCCTTTACTTTATTAACCCCAATGGAGAAATAGAAGGAAAGCCCGTGCAGGTATGGACCCAAGGTGAGACCGAATCAAATAGTAAGTGGTTTCCTACCATTGATAAACCAAACGAGCGCACCACCCAGGAAACTTATGTGACTGTAAATGATCAGTTTAAGACCCTCTCTAATGGCCTCCTTGTTTCAAGTCAGAAAAATGATGACGGTACCCGTACCGATTACTGGCAAATGAACCTCCCACATGCGCCTTACTTATTCATGTTAGCCATAGGTGATTATGCAGTCGTGAATGACGATAATGGTGACCTGCCCATCAGTTACTACGTAGAGCCATATTATGAGCCCTACGCAAAAGACATTTTCGGTAACACGCCCGAAATGATCACCTTTTTTTCAGGGCTGTTAGGTACAGAATACCCCTGGCCAAAGTACAGTCAGGTAGTCGTCAGGGACTTTGTAAGCGGAGCTATGGAAAACACCACCGCCAGTACCTTTATGGAAAGAGTGCAGCAGCACCCTAAGGATCTGGTAGATGAAAACTGGGACTACATCATAGCCCATGAACTGTTTCACCAATGGTTTGGTGATTATGTCACTACAGAAAGCTGGGCCAACATCACATTAAATGAAGCCTTTGCCAGTTATTCAGAGTACCTCTGGAACGAATATAAATACGGAGAAGACGAAGCCGAGTACAAAGGGCTCGAGGAGCTGGAAGGATACCTGCTGGAATTCTACCAAAGCGATGCACACCCACTTATAAGATGGCATTATGAAAAAAGAGAAGACGTATTCGACAGCCACTCCTATAATAAAGGTAGCCGGGTGCTTCATATGTTGCGAAATTATGTAGGAGATGAAGCCTTTTTCGAAGCCCTTCGGGTGTATTTAGACAGGAATGCCTTTAATACTGTCGAAGTACATGATCTCAGATTGGCATTTGAAGATGTTACCGGTGAAGATCTGAATTGGTTTTTTGATCAGTGGTTCCTCAAACCCGGACATCCTGTGCTTAATGTTGAAAAGCAGTACCAGGATGGAAAGCTCTCTATAATAATAGCCCAGATGCAGGACACCACCCGATTTCCTGTTTATCGCCTCCCCCTTTATGTCGATCTGGTTGTCTCAGACCAAATTCTTCGCTACCCCATAGTTATTGAGCAATCACTAGAGGAATTTATTTTTCCTCTCCCTGCTGAGCCAGAGGCAGTGATTATTGATGGAGATCAACAATTGCTGGGTGAGATCAACATAGATAGAAGTCCTGAAGAGTGGACAGCTCTTTATGAAAGTTCTGCATCCTTTGTACCAAGGTGGCAAGCCGTAAATCAAGCAGCAGAAGCCGCTAGCCATGAGCTTTTGCAGAAGGCGCTGGATGACCCCTTTTATATTATCAGAGCACTGGCACTACAAGGTTTGTTAGATAGCCTGCCACCCCAGCCTCAGAATTTTGAAGAAAAAGTATATCAACTTGCCACTACCGATAGTAGCTCCCTGGTCAGATCCGAAGCCCTGTATGGTCTTACAACTTTTGGTACAGATAAGTACCTCGATACCTTCATTCAGTCTCTTAATGACACTTCATACGCAGTCAATGGGTCCGCCCTGTTTGGAATCTCCCAGTCGTCTGCCAGTCGCGAAGAGAAAATGGCCCACATTGAAAAATTTATGAAAGCCAGATCCTCAAGCGTAACCATACCAATTGGTGATTATGCGGCCCAGAATCAGGATACCTCATTCATTCCCTGGTTTGAAGATAAGATAAATTACATGCATGGACAGGACCTGTGGGTTTTTCTTAATCTATATGGACAAGTACTGTTCAATGGTAGTGAAGAGCAACAAATTCAGGGTGCTGCCACATTCGAACGTATCGCCTTGAATAACACCTATGACTATGTTCGCCTAATGGCCTATCGTATGCTTGACTTTTTGTCCATTGAAAACATCGATGAAATAAAAAGCCGTATCAGAAGTCATGAGAAAGACCAAGCCCTGCTTGAGTCCTACCAAAATATGGATAGTGAATAGATAAAGATTCATTAACAGGATTTAAGCAAGATTTTTTTTAATTTTGTACTTGGACTAATAAAAGCCCTATGCTTATTGTGCAGATACTATTTCTTTGCTGCTTTTTTTACCTGGCCTACTATTTCGCTCATTTATTATTTTTTACGATTAGCGGATTATTCTACAAAGGAGTTCCTGCCGCTGGCAATGAAAACCTACAGGCAAGGAAGACCCTTGTACTTGTACCGGCTTATAAAGAAGATGTCGTAATCCTTCAGACTGCACGCCAAGCAATCGAACAGGATTATCCTTCAGATAAGTTTGAAGTATGGGTCATCGCTGACAGCCTGAAACAGGAAACCATTCAAAAGTTAAGAGAAGTACCTGTCAGGGTAGTTGAGGTGAAATTTGAAAAAAGCCTTAAGAGTAAATCCCTTAATGTAGCTCTTAACCAGGCTAAAGGCCAGGCGTTTCAGTCAGTAGTGATTCTTGACGCCGATAACCTGATTACCCCGGGTTGCCTCACCCTGTTTAATAGAGCACTGCATTACTACCAGGCTGTTCAGGGACACAGAGTGCCTAAAAATCTTACCACCGGTACAGCTACATTAGATGGTATGACCGAAGAGATCAATAACCATATCTTCAGAAAAGGGTATCGCTTCGCCGGACTATCTTCCGCGTTATCTGGTAGTGGAATGGCTTTTCATTTCGACCTTTTCACTGAGATAATGTCAGGCGTTGAAAGTACCGTAGAAGATCGTTACCTGGAGATGCATTTACTCGAAAGAAAGATAATAACCCATTATGAAGATGATGCACGGGTGCTGGATGAAAAGGTAACTGAGGTCAGTTCTATGAAGAACCAGCGGAGCAGATGGATTGCCGGACACTTGGAGGCCCTAAAGTTGTATGGAAAAAAAGCTCCCGGACAACTGTTGAAGGGTAATTTCGATTTCTTCATGAAATTCATACAGCTTACCATGGTGCCGCGTAGTATTCTGATGGCACTGGCCTTTCTAACTTTTGTCCTGGCTCTTATTACCCTTAATCCGTTAAACATCATTCTATGGATAGGGGTGATGCTTGGGATTTTCACCAGTATGTTCTTTTGTTTGCCATCTGAACTACGTGGGAGTAAAGCCCTCAAGGCTTTCGCCAGTATGCCGGGAGCCGTCTTTGGGGTGTTAAGCAATGGAAAGCGCTGGATAAAAACCACAGAGTTTTACCATACACCCCATGGAAGTGTGGCAGAGGATACAGAAAAAAATAATTCCTGAATTTTTATTCGCCAACCCTTTCAGGTTATCAGGAATATTTTCCTATCTTTGCAGTCCGTTTGGAAAGGAAAGGACAAAAAAATTCTTTCCTTTTTTAGTCGGAAAATTTGATAAAGAGTAAAAAGCATTTAATTTTGCACTTCCTTCGAGCAAACGGAGGCTAAACAGGGCGAAAAGGCCCGCGTGTAAGATTGTGAAAGTCTTTGGGGGGATACCAAAGCGGCCAACTGGGACGGACTGTAAATCCGTTGTCTTATGACTTCGCAGGTTCGAATCCTGCTCCCCCCACTCTCCCGATCGGGAATTCAAGCGGGCGTAGCTCAGTTGGTAGAGCGACAGCCTTCCAAGCTGTAGGTCGCGGGTTCGAGCCTCGTCGCCCGCTCTATATTTTGAAAGCCGATGTAGCTCAGGGGTAGAGCGCTTCCTTGGTAAGGAAGAGGTCGGGGGTTCAAATCCCCTCGTTGGCTCTCATAATCTTTAGTGAACTACTTTCTTTTCAAACTAAACTGAGGATTTTCAAACATGGCTAAAGAAACCTTTGACCGTTCAAAACCGCACGTAAACATTGGTACTATCGGTCACGTTGACCACGGTAAGACTACTCTTACTGCGGCCATCACAAAAGTGTTAGCCGACAAAGGATACGCTGAAAACCGTGACTTCTCTTCTATCGACAACGCTCCTGAAGAGAAAGAAAGAGGTATTACTATTAATACTTCTCACGTAGAGTACCAGACTGATAACCGTCACTATGCGCACGTTGACTGTCCTGGTCACGCTGACTACGTGAAAAACATGGTTACAGGTGCTGCCCAGATGGATGGTGCTATCCTTGTTGTAGCGGCTACTGACGGTCCCATGCCACAGACCCGTGAGCACATCCTGCTCGCCCGTCAGGTTGGTGTACCTGCAATCGTGGTATTCATGAACAAAGTTGACCTTGTGGATGACCCTGAACTACTCGAGCTGGTAGAGATGGAGATCCGTGAGCTTCTTTCATTCTATGAGTTTCCCGGTGATGACATTCCTGTTATTCAGGGTTCTGCTCTCGGCGCTCTTAATGGCGAAGGTAAGTGGGTAGAGAAAGTTGACGAGCTTATGCAGGCTGTTGACGATTACATTCCTCTTCCTGAGCGTCTTACAGACAAAGACTTCCTGATGCCTGTAGAGGACGTATTCTCAATTACTGGTCGTGGTACTGTTGCTACTGGTCGTATTGAGAGAGGTGTAATTAACTCAGGTGACCCGGTTGATATTATCGGTATGGGTGCTGAAGGCCTTAAGTCTACCGTTACGGGTGTTGAGATGTTCCGCAAGATTCTTGACAGAGGTGAAGCTGGTGATAACGTTGGTCTTCTTCTCCGTGGTATTGAGAAGTCTCAGATCAAGCGTGGTATGATCATCTGTAAGCCTGGTTCAGTAACCCCTCACGCTCACTTCAAGGCAGAGGTTTACGTACTGTCTAAGGAAGAAGGTGGACGTCACACTCCTTTCTTTAACAAGTACCGTCCTCAGTTCTACCTGAGAACCACAGACGTTACTGGTGAGATTATGCTTCCTGAGAATGTTGAAATGGTTATGCCTGGTGACAACGTTACCATCGAAGTTAACCTGATCAACAAGGTCGCTCTCGAGAAAGGTCTTCGTTTTGCTATCCGTGAAGGTGGTAGAACAGTAGGTGCCGGTCAGGTAACTGAAATTCTGGACTAATTATCTGATATAGATAAATTGACAAACGCGTTTCTCACAGGGACGCGTTTGTTTAATTAAATAATATTCCATATCTTTGCAAACCCTTTTTTGAGGGGCGTGCAATACGGGTGTAGCTCAATTGGTAGAGTAGTGGTCTCCAAAACCATTGGCTGGGAGTTCGAGTCTCTCCACCCGTGCTAATAATGTGTTTAGGTAATGGCAAAGCTGCAATCGTATATTAAAGATTCTATAAATGAGCTGAGGCACAAGGTGACATGGCCTTCTTATAATGAATTGCAGAATAGCTCTATTCTGGTGTTGGTAGCATCGTTGATATTTGCCTTAGTCATTGGTCTGATCGATGTCGGATTCGAAAAGATAATGACTTTTATTTACAACGCCAGCTAAGACGTTAAAGACTTTTTGATGAGCGAACAGCACAAATGGTATGTCGTCCGGGTAGTTAGTGGGCAGGAAAAGAAAGTCAAGTCGTATCTGGAGAATGAAATAACCAGGCAAAATCTTGATGAGTATATTCCGCAAGTACTGATTCCCTCGGAAAAAGTTTACGAAATGCGCAACGGTAAGAAGCGGGTTCGTGAGAGAAACTTTTTCCCCGGCTATGTGCTTGTTTCCGCTGACCTTAGTCACGGTGAAGCTCATCATACAGTTACAAGTATCCCCGGAGTTATAGGTTTCCTGGGTAACGGTAGCAATACGTCCAAAACACCTGTTCCGCTTCGTCAGTCTGAGATTAATAGAATTCTCGGTAAGGTTGATGAGGTAGACGAGATGGAAGAGAAACTGGATACTCCTTATATAGTTGGGGAGACCGTCAAAGTAATGGACGGACCTTTCAGTGGATTTACAGGTACTGTCGAAGAGGTCTTCGAAGAAAGGAAGAAACTCAACGTAATGGTGAAAATCTTTGGCAGAAATACACCTGTAGAATTGAATTATATGCAGGTAGAAAAACAAGATTAGCAAGATGGCTAAGGAAATAAGCGGTTACTTAAAATTGCAAATTCGTGGGGGACAAGCTAATCCCTCGCCTCCCGTAGGTCCCGCTCTTGGTAGTAAGGGTCTTAATATCATGGAGTTTTGCAAGCAATTCAATGCCAGAACTCAGGAGAAGCAAGGACAGATGCTTCCAGTGCTGGTGACTATATACTCCGATAAGTCTTTTGACTTTGTAGTAAAAACGCCTCCTGCACCGGTCCTCCTTATGGAAGCAGCTAAGCTTAAAAAGGCCTCTTCCGAGCCTAACCGTAGCAAAGTTGGGTCTGTTACTTGGGATCAGGTAAAAGAGATTGCTGAAACTAAAATGCCCGACCTTAACGCTTTCAAAGTAGAGTCTGCCATGAAAATGGTAGCAGGTACTGCGCGTAGCATGGGTATCAAAATTACTGGAACAGCTCCTTGGGAAGCATAAAATCGTTAGGTAATGGCGAAGTTGACAAAAAAGAAAAAGGAAGCCCTTTCAAAATATAACCCTGAGCAGGAATACTCCCTTCAGGATGCGAGTAGCCTTGTAAAGGAAATATCTCTTAGCAAATTTGATGCTTCAATTGATATTGACGTCCGTTTGGGTGTTGATCCAAGAAAAGCAGACCAAATGGTAAGAGGTGTAGTGGCCCTTCCCCATGGTACAGGTAAAGATGTTAAGGTACTCGTACTTTGCACCCCTGATAAAGAAGAAGAAGCCAAAGAAGCCGGCGCTGATTATGTAGGTCTTGATGACTACATTCAGAAAATTGAAGGTGGATGGACTGATGTTGATGTCATCATCACCATGCCCACCGTTATGGCTAAAGTTGGTAAACTTGGTCGTGTGCTTGGACCTCGTGGTCTGATGCCTAACCCTAAGTCCGGTACTGTTACCATGGATGTGGCTAAAGCAGTTCAGGAGGTTAAAACTGGTAAGATCGATTTCAAGGTTGATAAGTTTGGGATTATCCACGCTAGCGTTGGAAAATCATCCTTCGACCCCGATAAGATCATGGATAATGTGAAAGAGATGATTCAGACGATTTCTAAGCTGAAGCCCTCTTCATCTAAAGGAACATACTTCCAGAGTATCCACCTTTCCAGTACTATGAGCCCTGGTATTAAGATTGATAAGAACTCTATAGTTGGTATATAATCATGACTAGAGAAGAAAAAGCCGTAGTCATTGAAGAACTACAGAAAAAGTTGCAGAGTAATGTTCATTTTTACATTACTGATACCGGTGGACTCTCTGTAGCTCAGATTAATGAATTCAGAAAACTTTGCTTTGATAAGGGTCTTGAATACCAGGTGGTAAAAAACACCCTTATTGCTAAAGCACTTGAGAGTCTTGAAACTGACTATACTCCTTTCAAGGAAGAAGTTCTTAAAGGCTTTTCAGGAATTATTTTTGCAGGTGAAGCTGCAAATTTGCCCGCGAAAGTAATCAAAGATTACCGGAGCAAAGGCAAGGACAGAAAAAAACCGCTTCTAAAGGGTGCTTCCATCGATTCCGATCTCTTTATAGGCGATGAAAACCTTGAGACATTAAGTTCACTCAAATCTAAGCAGGAACTTATTGCAGATGTTGTGGCGTTGTTACAATCCCCTGCCAAAAACGTTGTCGGCGCTTTGCAGAGTGGTGGTCACAAGATTTCAGGTATTCTTCAGACCCTGTCCGATCGTTAATTTTGGTTTATCGTATTTCAAAGTAAAAAAAGAGGAAAATGGCAGATTTAAAAGCTTTCGCTGAGCAGTTAGTAAATCTTACCGTTAAAGAAGTAAACGAACTGGCGGATATCCTTAAGGATGAGTATGGCATTGAGCCTGCTGCGGCGGCTGCTCCTGTTATGGTTGCCGGTGGTGGTGCTGACGGTGGTGCTGCTGAGGAAGAAAAAAGCGAGTTCGACGTAATTCTTAAGTCGGCTGGTGGTTCTAAGCTTGCTGTTGTTAAGCTTGTAAAAGAACTTACAGGTCTTGGCCTTAAGGATGCTAAAGAATTAGTTGACGGTGCTCCTAAGCCCGTAAAAGAAGGTGTAGCTAAAGACGAAGCAGAAGCTCTTAAGAAACAACTTGAAGAAGCTGGAGCAGAAGTTGAATTGAAATAAAATAGCTTGACCATTACTTTTGTAAATGGTGCCTTGGAATTATAGGCCTGGCTTACAGTCAGGTCTTTTCCTGTTTGTACCTCACATAGCCTTTTTTGGCTTTAATCGGGTAATTTTTACGTCTACCTGCTTTAAATAGGTAAAATCATTTAAACTCTCACAGCCTTGGCTAATAATCATCAATCCGATCGGGTTAACTTCTCATCTATTAAAACCGTAATTGACTATCCGGATTTTCTAGATGTGCAGTTACAGTCTTTCGCTGATTTTTTTCAGTTGGATACCTATCCGGAAAACCGTCAGGAAGAAGGATTGTATAAAGTTTTTGCAGAGAATTTCCCCATTACCGACTCAAGGGAAAATTTCCTGCTGGAGTTTCAGGACTATGTGGTCGACCCCCCAAAATACAATGTGGACGAGTGTATAGACCGAGGACTCACATATTCAGTTCCCCTTAAGGCTAAGCTTAGACTTTCCTGTAACGATGAGGATAACGAAGATTTCGAAACCATCGAGCAGGAGGTGTTCCTGGGTAATATTCCCTACATGACACCTAAGGGCTCTTTCGTAATCAACGGTGCCGAAAGGGTTATTGTAAGCCAGCTTCACCGTTCACCTGGTGTTTTCTTTGCCCAAAGCAAACATACTAACGGCACAAAACTTTACTCCGCTAGGATCATACCATTCAAAGGATCCTGGATTGAATTTGCTACAGACGTGAATAACGTTATGTACGCATATATCGATCGTAAGAAAAAATTCCCTGTTACTACCTTGCTTCGTGCCATTGGCTGGGGTAGTGATAAAGATATACTGGACCTGTTTGGTCTTTCAGAAGAAGTGCAGGCTACTGAGAAAGAGATTAAGAAAGTAGTTGGGCGTAAGCTCGCTGCCAGAGTTCTTCGTACCTGGACTGAAGACTTCGTAGATGAAGATACTGGAGAGGTTGTTTCTATTGATAGAAATGAAGTGCTTCTCGAGAGAGACTCTGTAATTACAGATGACGATCTCGAGACTATCCTTGATTCCGGTAGCAAGAGCATTATTCTTCATCGTGAAGACATCAATATTGCTGATTATACCATTATATATAATACCCTACAGAAAGATAACTCAAACTCTGAGAAGGAAGCTGTAGAACAAATCTACCGTCAGCTTAGAAATACAGAAGCACCCGATGAGCAGACGGCTCGTGATATTATTCAAAACCTCTTCTTCAGCGATAAGAGGTATGATCTTGGTGAGGTAGGTCGATATAGGATTAATAAGAAACTTAACCTCGAGATTGAGCGGGATATACGCGTACTCACCAAGCAGGATATCATCTATATTGTAAAATACCTGATTGGCCTGATCAACTCAAAGGCTATTGTAGATGATATTGATCACCTCAGTAACCGTCGTGTGAGAACTGTCGGAGAGCAGTTGTACAGCCAGTTCGGTGTTGGGCTTGCGCGTATGGCACGTACGATTAAAGAGAGAATGAATGTACGTGATAATGAGGATTTCAAGCCTGTTGACCTCATTAATGCCAGGACGCTATCTTCTGTGATCAATTCGTTCTTTGGTACAAATCAGCTCTCTCAATTTATGGACCAGACTAACCCTCTGGCTGAAATCACTCATAAAAGAAGGATGTCAGCACTGGGGCCTGGTGGTCTTTCCCGTGAAAGAGCTGGTTTTGAAGTTCGTGACGTTCACTACACACACTATGGACGTCTTTGTACCATCGAAACCCCTGAAGGACCTAATATTGGTCTAATCTCTTCCCTTTGCGTTCATGCCAAGGTGAACAAGATGGGATTCATTGAAACACCTTACCGTTTCGTGAAAGAAGGTCAGGTGGACATGTCTGGAAACGTTGTTTACCTCACAGCCGAGGAGGAAGATACTCATAACATCGCCCAGGCAAATGCTCCTTTAACTGATAAGGGCGATTTCGTTAATGAACGCGTTAAGGCAAGATACGAAGGTGACTTCCCGGTAGTCGAGCCGGACCAGCTCACCTACATGGACATTGCTCCAAACCAAATTGTTTCTGTTGCTGCTTCTCTTATTCCTTTTCTTGAGCATGATGATGCCAACCGTGCGCTAATGGGATCAAACATGCAGCGGCAGGCAGTTCCCCTTCTACGCCCTCAGGCACCTATTGTAGGTACTGGCCTGGAGAAACGAGTGGCACTTGATAGTCGTGCGCTTGTTATTGCAGAAGGTGACGGTGTGGTTCATTTCGTTGATGCTACAAAAATTGTCATGAAGTATGACATGACAGACGATCAGCGTTTAGTGAACTTTCATGGTGAATTAAAGACATATAATCTGATCAAGTTCCGGAGAACTAACCAGGATACTTGTATCAACCTGAAGCCTGTTGTAAAACACGGCGACAGAATTACGAAAGGACAGGTACTTTGTGAAGGTTATGCTACCGAAGACGGTGAGTTGGCACTGGGTAGAAACCTGCAGGTTGCCTTCATGCCCTGGCAAGGATATAACTTTGAGGATGCTATCGTAATCTCTGAAAAGGTAGTACGGGATGACATCTTTACCTCAATACATATTGAAGAGTTTGAGCTTGAAGTTCGGGATACCAAGCGTGGTGAAGAAGAGTTGACCTCTGAAATTCCTAATGTAAGTGAAGATGCCGTTAAAAACCTTGATGAAAACGGTATTATCCGTGTAGGTGCAGAAATCAAAGAAGGCGATATCCTGATTGGTAAAATTACACCTAAGGGTGAAACTGACCCTACTCCGGAAGAGAAACTCCTTAGGGCCATTTTCGGTGACAAAGCCGGTGATGTGAAAGATGCGTCTCTTAAAGCGTCACCTTCACTTCGCGGGGTTGTAATCGACACTAAGCTTTTCTCACGCCCTAAAAAAGACAAAGATCTTCGTGCGAAGGCCAAGAAGGAAGTTGAAATGCTTAGCCAGAAATACAGCAAAGACCTCCTGAATCTTCGTAACCAGATGATAGAAAAGCTGGTCGATATTCTCGAAGGAAAAATCTCTCAGGGTGTTCGACATAAGTTCGGCGATGAGATTATGAGTAAGGGGGTTAAATTTTCTCGTAAAAATATCGAAGCAAACCTCTTCCCTCAGAAAAATATTTATCGAGACGAAAGTAGTTACAATGTCGCTGAGGAAGTAAATCTTATTTCAGATCTTATTCTTGAGAACTGGACTGAGGATGAGCGTGTTAATAAACTGGTTGTTGATTTAGTTAAAAATTACAACCGTAAAAGAAACGAGCTCAGCGGGCAATTTAAGAGGGAGCGCTTCACACTAGAAGTAGGGGATGAGCTTCCAGCTGGTATCGTGCAACTAGCCAAAGTTTATGTAGCTAAAAAGCGTAAGCTTAAGGTAGGTGACAAAATGGCCGGACGCCACGGTAACAAAGGTGTGGTTGCTAAAATCGTAAGGGAAGAAGATATGCCCTTCCTTGAAGATGGTACCCCTGTAGATATAGTGCTTAACCCACTTGGTGTACCCTCCCGTATGAACCTTGGTCAGATTTATGAGACCGTACTAGGTTGGGCAGGTCTGAAACTGGGTAAAAAATACGCTACGCCAATCTTTGATGGGGCTTCTCTGGATGAAGTTAACCACGAGCTTGATGCCGCCGGTCTTCCTCCGTATGGTAGAGCCTTCTTGCATGATGGCCTCACAGGAGAGCGCTTTGATCAGGCCGTTACTGTCGGAGTAATTTATATGCTTAAACTGGGGCACTTGGTTGACGATAAAATGCACGCTCGTTCTATCGGACCATACTCTCTCATTACCCAGCAGCCTCTCGGTGGTAAAGCACAGTTTGGTGGTCAGCGTTTTGGAGAGATGGAAGTGTGGGCACTCGAAGCCTTCGGTGCATCACATGTGCTTCAGGAAATACTTACCATTAAATCCGATGATGTAATAGGTAGGGCCAAAGCATACGAAGCAATTGTAAAGGGTGAGAATATGAATAAGCCGAACATTCCGGAATCATTTAACGTACTCGTTCATGAACTCCGTGGTCTGGCTCTTGAGATCACTCTTGACTAATGCAGAAATGCCAATTGCGATGGTTGTGAGGGGCTGATCCTTCACAACCCGCAATTTAATCGCTCTTTCACAAGAGCAGTTTCATAACAGGACTATTATTCATTATGGCATTTAGAAAAAATAAAAAACTCAATAACGACTTTACTAAAGTCACTATCAGTCTTGCTTCGCCCGAATCCATATTGGAAAGTTCTCATGGTGAGGTTACCCAGCCCGAGACGATTAATTACAGAACCTATAAGCCCGAAATGGGAGGTCTTTTCTGTGAAAGGATCTTTGGACCTGTAAAGGACTGGGAATGTCACTGCGGAAAATATAAAAGAATCAGATATAAGGGAATTATCTGTGACCGCTGCGGTGTAGAGGTTACAGAAAAGAAAGTACGTCGTGAGCGTATGGGACACATCGAGCTTGTTGTTCCCGTAGCTCACATTTGGTATTTTAGATCACTTCCCAATAAAATAGGTTATCTGCTTGGCTTACCTACTAAAAAGCTAGACCAGATAATCTACTACGAAAGATATGTGGTTATTCAGCCTGGCCTCAAAGGTGAGGATGGAATTAACTACCTCGACTTCCTTACAGAGGACGAATACCTTGACATAATTGACAAGCTTCCAGTTGAGAATCAAAAGCTCGACGATAATGATCCAGATAAGTTCATTGCTAAAATGGGAGCCGATGCACTTGAGGCCTTACTTAGCAGGATTGACCTGGATGAGCAGTCTTACAGTCTTCGCCATCAGGCCGCTACTGATACCTCTCAGCAGCGTAAAGCAGAAGCCTTAAAGAGGCTAAAAGTTGTTGAGGCATTCAGGGAAGCCAGAACTCGGATAGAAAATCGTCCCGAGTGGATGATCATTAAGATGGTGCCAGTAATACCACCAGAGCTCAGACCTCTTGTGCCACTGGATGGTGGTAGGTTTGCTACCTCGGATCTTAATGACCTATATCGTAGAGTAATCATCCGTAATAATCGTCTTAAAAGACTTATAGATATTAAAGCCCCTGAAGTAATTCTCCGAAATGAAAAGAGAATGCTTCAGGAAGCAGTTGATTCACTTTTTGACAATAGTCGAAAAGTAAATGCAGTGCGCTCAGATGGTAATAGAGCCCTGAAATCTTTGAGTGATATGCTTAAAGGTAAGCAAGGTCGCTTCCGTCAGAACCTTCTTGGTAAAAGGGTTGACTACTCCGGTCGTTCTGTGATTGTAGTTGGACCTGAACTAAAGCTTCATGAGTGTGGTCTGCCGAAGAATATGGCTGCCGAACTTTTCAAACCTTTCATTATCAGGAAGCTGATAGAAAGAGGTATTGTTAAGACAGTTAAGTCCGCCAAGAAGATCGTTGACCGTAAGGATCCCGTGGTTTGGGATATCCTGGAAAATGTACTGAAAGGACATCCCGTACTACTTAACAGAGCTCCTACACTTCACCGGCTTGGTATTCAGGCATTCCAGCCTAAACTAATTGAAGGTAAAGCCATTCAGCTTCACCCCCTTGTTTGTACCGCATTTAACGCTGACTTTGATGGTGACCAGATGGCTGTCCATGTACCGTTAGGACATGAGGCTATCCTGGAGGCATCTATGTTGATGTTATCTAGCCATAACATTCTTAACCCTGCTAATGGTGCCCCGATTACCGTACCATCTCAGGACATGGTACTCGGACTTTATTATGTAACAAAAGGCCGTCGGTCTACAGATGATCATAAAATGCCCGGGGAAGGGATGCACTTTGCCAACCCCGAAGAGGTAATTGTGGCTCTTAATGAGAAGGTAATCACAAAGCACACCTACATTAAGGTTAAAGTTACTGTTCGTGATGAAAATAATGAGTTGACAGAGCAACTCATTGAAACTGTTGCCGGTAGGGTGCTCTTTAATCAGCATATTCCGACAGAAGTTGGGTATGTTAATGAACTGTTGACTAAGAAAAAGCTTCAGCAGATAATTGCCATGGTCTTTAAGGTAACTGGTATGGCCCGTACCGCCCAGTTCCTTGATGATATTAAGACCCTTGGCTTCCAGATGGCCTATAAGGGAGGTCTTTCTATCGGGCTTAGTGATGTAATGATACCTTCTCAGAAAGATAGCCTTATTGAACAGGCTAAAGAGGAGGTTGATGTAGTTTGGAATAACTACCTCATGGGTCTGATCACTGATAATGAGCGTTATAACCAGGTAATTGATATTTGGACAAGAATTAACTCACAGCTGACTAGTACCCTCATGAAGCAACTTGAGGAAGATGATCAGGGATTCAACTCCATCTATATGATGATGCACTCCGGTGCGAGGGGTTCCCGTGAGCAGATTCGTCAGCTTGGAGGTATGCGTGGTCTGATGGCCAAGCCTCAGAAAAACCTTCAGGGTTCGGTTGGTGAGATTATTGAAAACCCCATCCTTTCTAACTTTAAAGAAGGTCTTGACGTAATTGAGTACTTTATCTCAACCCACGGTGCTCGTAAAGGTCTTGCTGATACAGCCCTTAAAACGGCAGATGCTGGTTATCTGACTCGTCGTCTGGTGGATGTTGCCCAGGATGTAGTGGTTAATGAGGAGGATTGTGGTACACTTCGAGGTCTTGCAGTGACTGCACTTAAGGACAATGAAGACATTGTTGAGCCATTATCTGAAAGGATACTTGGACGTGTATCCGTACACGATATTTATGACCCAATTAGCGATGAATTAATTCTTGAAGCTGGTGAGGAGATTACTGAAGAACTTGCCAGAAAAATAGATAATACTGCGCTTGAAGAAGTAGAAATTCGCTCTGTATTGACATGTGAGTCAAGGCAAGGGGTTTGTGGCAAGTGCTACGGCAGAAACCTGGCTTCCGGAAGAATGGTCCAGCGGGGTGAATCCGTGGGTGTTATTGCAGCTCAATCTATTGGTGAGCCTGGTACCCAGCTTACACTACGAACTTTCCACGTAGGTGGTACGGCTTCCAATATTGCAGTGGAAGCCTCGGTTATCGCCAAGTTCGATGGTGAGATTGAGTTTGAAGAGCTAAGAAGAATTCACACTAAAAACGAAGAAGGTGATGATGTAACAGTGGCAATGGGACGTAGCGGTGAAATTAAAATCGTTGATCCTAAAACCAAGAAAGTTCTCATCAGTAATCACGTTCCCTATGGTGCTTTTATTAAAGTCCAGGAGGGTGACAAAGTGAAAAAAGGAGATCAGATATGTTTCTGGGATCCTTATAATGCAGTAATTCTTTCGGAGTTTGATGGTACGATTGAGTTCGAATCAATCGAAGAAGGTGTCACCTTCAAAGAAGAAAGTGATGAACAAACAGGTCACCGCGAAAAGGTAATTGTAGATACCAGGGATAAAACAAAGAACCCTGCAATCATTGTAAATGCCAAAAACGATGATACTAAAAGCTACAATATTCCGGTAGGCGCCCACCTTGCTGTAGAGAACGGAGAGGAAATTAAGGCTGGTAAAATCCTTGCGAAGATTCCAAGGATGATGAGTAAATCACGTGACATTACTGGTGGTCTTCCTAGGGTGACTGAGTTGTTCGAAGCAAGAAACCCGTCTAATCCTGCTGTGGTTAGTGAAATTGATGGTGGTGTTACATATGGTGGTATTAAGCGTGGTAATCGTGAAATCTTCATTGAGTCTAAAGACGGTGTGAAGAAGCGCTACCTCGTTCCTCTATCCAAACACATTTTAGTGCAGGATAATGACTATGTCAAAGCAGGTCAACCGCTTTCAGATGGAGCCATTACGCCAGCTGATATTCTATCCATAAAAGGACCTACCGCTGTTCAGGAGTATCTTGTAAATGAAATCCAGGAGGTATATAGGCTTCAGGGTGTGAAGATCAACGATAAACATATTGAGACGATTGTTCGTCAGATGATGCAGAAAGTTGAGATTCTTGATCCGGGAGACACCAATTTCCTTCCGGGACAGGTGGTAGATAAATTTGTCTTCTTCGAAGAAAACGATAGTATTCTTGACAAGAAGGTTGTAACCGAAGCTGGAGATTCTTCTACCCTTAAACCTGGTCAGATCGTTACTAGTCGCAGACTGAGAGATGAAAACTCTAGTCTTCGTAGAAAGGACATGAAACTGGCAGAAGTCAGAGATGCAGAAGCCGCTGTTTCAAAGCCTACCCTGCAGGGTATTACTCAGGCATCCCTTGGAACAGAAAGTTTCATTTCTGCAGCATCATTCCAAGAGACCACCAAAGTACTTAGTGAAGCCTCTATCAGAGGAAAAGCTGATTTACTCAAAGGGCTTAAGGAAAATGTTATTGTTGGTCATCTAATCCCTGCCGGTACAGGCTTCAGAGATTATGAGCAAATAATTGTTGGTTCACAGGAAGAATACGACAAGTTGGTTGCCAGCAAAGAGAATCATACTAGAAGAAAAGAACTTCAAGCTAAGTAAGTTTAATTATGGCAGAAGATAAGAAAGGGAGTAATAACCAAATTAGCATTGAGCTTTCTGAAGAGGTTGCGGAAGGAATTTATGCCAACCTGGCAATGATTGCACACTCTAATAGCGAGTTTGTAATCGATTTTATCAGGCTAATGCCTGGTGTGCCTAAGGCCAAAGTTAAAAGCCGGATTGTTATTACCCCTGAGCATGCCAAAAGATTACTTACTGCCCTGCAGGATAATATCAAAAAATACGAGGATACGTTCGGGCCTATCAAGAACAATGAGGAAGGCCCGAAATTTCCTCTGAATTTTGGTGGAACTGTCGGGGAAGCTTGATACCCGGATACAAAATATTTATGCCGGTTTGTTTAATTATTTATTAATCGTACCTTTGCATTCCTAAATTCGGAAGGTAGTATTTTAAAATAGCGCTTAAATGCCTACTATTCAACAATTAGTTCGCAAGGGCAGAAAGACATTGACGTCTAAGTCAAAGTCACCTGCACTAGATGCATGCCCGCAAAGGAGGGGTGTATGCACAAGGGTGTATACCACGACTCCTAAGAAGCCTAACTCAGCTATGAGAAAAGTAGCGAGGGTTAGACTGACCAATGGTAAAGAGGTAAACGCCTATATACCCGGTGAAGGTCACAACCTTCAGGAGCACAGTATTGTGCTTATCCGTGGAGGTAGAGTTAAGGACCTTCCTGGTGTGAGATATCACATCGTGCGTGGATCCCTTGATACTGCTGGTGTAAATGGTAGACTTCAGAGAAGGTCTAAATATGGAGCCAAGCGTCCTAAGGACAAAAAATAAGCATAGCTAAAGATGAGAAAAGCGAAACCTAAGAAGAGATATATTCTTCCTGATCCTAAGTTCAGCGATACACTTGTTACCAAGTTCGTGAACTACCTAATGAAAGACGGGAAGAAGAGTATTGCCTATTCAATCTTCTACGATGCCGTAGCAATGGTTGAGGAAAAGACAGGCGAGAATGGTCTTGAATCCTGGAAAAAAGCACTTAATAATGTTATGCCTGCTGTAGAGGTTAAAAGCCGTAGAGTGGGTGGTGCTACTTTTCAGGTGCCTATGGAAGTTAGGCCCGAAAGAAAAGTCTCTCTTGGCATTAAATGGCTTATCCAATATTCTCGTGCGAGAGGTGAAAAGACAATGAAAGAGCGTCTGGCTGCAGAGATCATCGCTGCTGCAAAGGGCGAAGGTGCGGCTGTTAAGAAGAAAGATGATACGCACAGAATGGCAGAAGCTAATAAAGCATTCTCACATTTTAGATTCTAAGCAATGAAGCGCGACTTAAAATACACTAGAAATATTGGTATCGCTGCTCATATCGATGCCGGTAAAACAACTACTACCGAGCGAATTTTATATTACGCTGGTGTGAGTCATAAGATTGGTGAGGTGCATGATGGTGCTGCTACCATGGACTGGATGGAGCAAGAGCAGGAACGTGGTATAACTATTACCTCTGCTGCAACGACTGTTTCCTGGCCTTACCGTGGAGATGATTACCACATCAATATTATTGATACTCCCGGTCACGTAGACTTTACAGTCGAGGTGAACCGTTCCCTCCGCGTACTCGATGGTCTGGTATTCCTTTTTAGTGCAGTTGATGGAGTAGAACCTCAGTCTGAAACTAACTGGCGTCTTGCCAACAACTATAATGTTGCAAGGATTGGCTTTGTAAATAAAATGGACCGTCAGGGAGCAGATTTTCTGAATGTGTGTAACCAGGTGAAGGAAATGCTTGGTAGCAACGCTGTTCCATTGCAGTTGCCAATAGGCAGAGAAGATAATTTCAGAGGTGTTGTTGATCTTATCAATAACCGGGGTATTATCTGGAACGACGAGGACATGGGCATGACTTTCACAGAAGTGCCTATTCCTGATGACATGGTCGAAGAGGCTGCTGAATATCGCGAGAAACTTCTGGAAGCAGTCGCCGAGTATGACGAGACCTTGATGGAGAAGTACTTCGAGGATTCCAGCTCGATTACTGAGGCAGAAATACTTGCCGCTCTAAGAGCAGCCGTGATTGATATGGCTATTGTGCCTATGACTTGTGGCAGCTCCTTTAAGAACAAAGGTGTTCAAACCATGCTTGACTATGTGATGGAGTTGCTTCCTTCACCTCTGGATAAGGATAACGTCGTCGGTACAAATCCTGACACTGAGGAAAAGACCTCACGTAAGCCTAGCTTTGATGATCCGTTCAGTGCTCTTGCCTTCAAGATTGCTACTGACCCCTATGTTGGTCGTCTTTGCTTTATCCGTGCTTACTCAGGAGTTCTTGAGTCAGGTTCATATATCTACAATACCAGGTCTGGAAATAAAGAAAGAATATCTCGTATATTCCAGATGCATTCCAATAAGCAAAACCAAATTGATAGGTTAGGTGCTGGTGATATTGGTGCGGTAGTAGGTTTTAAAGACATCAAAACCGGTGATACGCTTTGTAATCAGGATGCCAAGATCGTTTTTGAATCAATGGTTTTTCCTGATCCTGTTATCGGTTACGCAATTGAGCCTAAGAAACAGGCAGATGTTGATAAGCTGGGTATGGCAATAGCCAAACTGGTTGAAGAAGATCCTACGCTTCAGGTCAATACCGATGAAGAAACAGGTCAGACCATCCTTCGCGGCATGGGTGAACTTCACTTGGATATCATTATTGACCGTCTTAGGAGAGAGTTTAAGGTTGAAATCAACCAGGGTGCACCCCAAGTTGCGTATAAAGAAGCTATTACTTCAACGGTAGAGCACAAAGAAGTATATAAAAAGCAAACGGGTGGTAAAGGTAAGTTTGCCGACATCGTTTTTGAATTAGGACCAATTGATGAGGAGCCTGATCCAAAAGAGGTCAAAGATGGACTTCAGTTCGTTAATAATATCGTAGGTGGGGTAATTCCAAAAGAATTTATACCTGCCATCCAGAAAGGTTTTGCTTCTGCCATGTCAAATGGCCCCCTTGCTGGATATCCCATCGAGACCATGAAGGTTCGGCTTTTCCATGGATCATTTCACGATGTGGATTCAGACGCTCTTTCTTTCGAGATGGCTGCCAGAATCGGCTTTAAGGAAGCTACAAGGAAGGCGAAACCTATTATCCTCGAGCCTGTAATGTCTGTCGAGATTGTAACTCCTGATGAATATACCGGCCCTGTTACGGGTGACCTTAATAGAAGAAGAGGTATCATGAAAGGCATGGATTCTAAAGGAGTTTCTCAGGTTATCAAAGCAGATGTTCCTTTGAGTGAACTATTCGGTTACGTAACCGATTTGCGTACGATTACGTCTGGTCGCGCTACCGCTTCACTGACGTTCTCTCACTATGATCCTGTGCCATCCAGTATTTCGGAGCAGGTCATTGCTAAATCAAAGGGCGAAGTAGTTAAGTAATTTGTGATGAACCAGAAAATCAGAATTAAACTGAAGTCATATGACCATAATTTGGTCGATAAGTCTTCTGAGAAAATAGTAAGAGCAGTTAAAACGACTGGTGCTGTAGTAAGTGGTCCTATTCCACTTCCTACTGAAAAAGAGATTTTTACAGTTCTTAGGTCCCCCCACGTTAATAAGAAAAGTCGCGAACAGTTTCAACTGTGTACTTACAAAAGGCTTGTAGATATCTATAGTAACAGCACTAAAACAGTTGATGCTCTCATGAAGCTTGAACTTCCAAGTGGTGTAGATGTAGAAATTAAAGTCTGATAATCGGACATAATTATTTTCAGAACCAATTCCTTTATGGAGTTGGTTCTTTTTTATTGTTCTTGAATAGGGAAAATTTAGTCTTCTGTTTTGCAAGATCAATTGATTTTTATAACTTTGCAGTCCTTTGCGAAAATTGCAGATGGACATAGATGTAAATAAAGTCTGAGATGCCTGGTATAATTGGTAAAAAGATCGGAATGACTAGCATCTACAGTGCCGATGGACGTAACGTCGCATGCACATTGATAGAGGCTGGTCCTTGTGTGGTAACACAAGTAAAGAATCCTGAAGTTGACGGCTATAGGGCTGTTCAGCTGGCTTATGGTGAGCGTAAGGAGAAGAATACCCCTTCTGCTCTTAAAGGTCATTTTGCGAAAGCTAAAACCACTCCAAAAAGGAAAATGGTTGAGTTTCGTGATTTCCGCGAGGAATTTGAGGATAAGGTTGTTCTTGGTAACACTATTACTCTTGAGGATGTATTCATTGAGGGAGACTTCGTGGATGCTGTAGGTAAATCTAAAGGTAAGGGTTTTCAGGGTGTTGTCAAGAGACATGGCTTTGGAGGTGTAGGCCAGCAGACACATGGTCAACATAATAGACTACGTGCTCCTGGTTCAATTGGTGCTTGTTCTTTCCCTAGTCGCGTTTTTAAAGGCCTTCGTATGGCTGGTAGAACCGGTGGTGAGCGAGTTAAGGTGCTTAACCTTCGGATTCTGAAAATATACCCTGAGAATAATCTGGTGCTTGTTAGTGGATCAGTTCCAGGACCTAAAAATTCCCTCGTAATCTTAGAGAAGTAATCCCATGGAAATTAGTGTATATAAATACAACGGAGAGGAGACTGGGAGAAAGATTACGCTTCCAGAGGGTGTTTTCACTGTAGAACCCAGTGATCATGCCATTTACCTCGACATTAAGCAGTTTCTTGCTAATCAAAGGCAGGGAACTCATAAGTCAAAAGAACGTGCCGAAATAGTAGGGTCTACTAAAAAACTCAAAAAACAGAAAGGCACCGGTACTGCAAGAGCGGGTAGCATCAAGTCTCCCATCTTCCGTGGTGGAGGACGTGTTTTTGGTCCTCGCCCTCGTAACTACAGCTTTAAGCTTAATAAAAAGCTCAAAGTGTTGGCTAGAAAGTCAGCCCTGACTTATAAAGCCCAGGATAATAATATTACAGTCATCGAAGATTTCTCTTTTGATGAAATTAAGACGAAGAAGTATTTGAAGATGCTTCAGGATCTTTCTGTTGCAGATAAGAAGACACTTTTGGTTGTGGCCGATAAGGATAACAACCTTTTACTTTCAAGTCGAAATGTTAAATCGGCGAAAGTTATCACTGCAGAGCAGCTATGCACATATGATGTGTTGCACGCTGACAACCTGCTTTTGAGCGAGAGTTCAGTTTCGAAAATTGAAAACCTTCTGAATTAAGATGAGCGTTTTACAACAGCCACTGGTTACGGAAAAAGTTTCAGCTCAAAACGAGCAGGGTGTCTATGGCTTCATAGTCGATAAAACTGCTAATAAGGTTGAGATAAAGCGTGCCGTAGAAGAAATGTACGGAGTCAAAGTCGATGGTGTTAGAACTATGAGATATCTCGGCAAAATGAAAACCCGGTATACAAAGTCTGCTATTGTTAAAGGTAGAAAGCCTTCTTTCAAAAAGGCAATTGTTAAGGTTGCCGAAGGAGAGGTCATTGACTTTTATAGTGGTATTTAAGATTTGAATTGAGGAAAAATGGCAGTTAAAAAATTAAGACCTGTTACTCCGGGGCAACGATTCAGAAACGCACCTTCTTTTTCGGAGATCACTTCCTCCACTCCAGAGAAGTCTTTGACCCGTTCCCTGAGTAAATCAGGCGGTAGAAATAATAGCGGTAAGATGACCATGCGCTATATGGGGGGTGGTCATAAAAGGAAACTTCGTCTTATTGATTTCAGAAGAGATAAGCATGGTGTTCCCGGTATCGTAAAAACCGTTGAATATGATCCTAATCGTTCAGCGCGTATTGCTTTAATAGTATACGCTGATGGCGAGAAAAGATATATCATTGCTCCCGAAGGTATTCAAGTAGGACAAACTGTACTTAGTGGCGAAGATATCGCTCCTGAGGTCGGTAATTCACTCCCGCTGAATAAAATACCTTTAGGTACTATTGTTCATAATATTGAAATCCAGCCTGGAAAAGGTGGTGCCTTAGTAAGAGGAGCCGGGTCTTATGCTCAGCTTCTTGCAAGAGAAGGTAAATATGCCACTATTAAACTTCCTTCCGGTGAAATGCGCCTCGTACTTGGCAAATGCTATGCTACCGTGGGTTCTGTTTCAAACCAGGAGCATATGAATGTTTCCTTGGGCAAGGCCGGTCGTAAACGTTGGTTGGGTCGCAGACCTCGAGTTCGTGGTGTGGCTATGAACCCTGTTGATCACCCTATGGGTGGTGGTGAAGGTCGTTCATCAGGTGGACACCCTCGCTCGAGAACTGGTCTTTATTCTAAAGGTAAAAAGACCCGTACTCCCAAAAAGTACTCTAATCGTTTGATCATCGGTAAACGGAAGAAGTAATGGCACGTTCGTTAAAAAAAGGACCTTATATAGATTTTAGGCTTGATAACAAAGTTCAGGCCATGAGTGAATCAGGGAAGAAGTCTGTAATTAAGACTTGGTCGAGAAGATCAATGATCAGCCCTGATTTCGTCGGATTTACCTTTGCAGTACATAATGGTAATAAATTCATACCTGTGTATGTGACTGAAAACATGGTAGGTCATAAATTTGGAGAATTTGCTCCTACCCGTACTTTCAAAGGACATATTGCTAAGAAAGATAAAGGCAGAAGATAATGGAAGCAGTAGCCAAATTGAAAAATGTACCCACCTCTCCAAGGAAGATGAGGTTGGTAGCCGATATCATTCGAGGAGAAAGAGTTAATAAGGCACTAGGTATTTTGAAATACCACCCGAGAGAAAGTGCTACTCGCTTAGAAAAACTGCTTCTTTCAGCGATTTCAAACTGGCAGGCTAAGAATGAGGATGCCAGATTAGAAGAATCTGATCTCTACATCAAAGAAATATTTGTTGATAGTGGTCGAATTCTAAAAAGACTCAGACCAGCTCCTCAGGGTCGTGCGCATAGAATACGCAAAAGATCCAATCATGTAACTATAGTAGTGGACACATTTGAACCTGCTGTTACAACTAATGAGGAGAAAGAAACTGAAAACACTGATAACGCTTAAGGAATGGGACAGAAAGTAAATCCTATCGGGTTTAGACTTGGTATCGTTAAAGGTTGGGACTCCAACTGGTATGGCGGAAAGTCTTTCTCTGATAAACTTGTAGAAGATCATAACATTCGTAAGTACATCGAAGTACGAATTCCTAAGGGTGGAGTTTCGAAAGTTATAATCGAGCGAACACTTAAGCGTATCACACTTACAATTCATACAGCCCGTCCCGGTGTAGTTATTGGTAAGGGTGGTTCAGAGGTTGACAAGATCAAAGAAGAGCTGAAAAAGCTTACAGGTAAGGATGTTCAGATTAATATCTTTGAAATTAAACGACCTGAGCTTGATGCTAAGCTGGTAGGGGATTCAATCGCCCAACAGTTAGAGGCTCGTATATCATACCGTAGAGCAATGAAGCAAGCTATCGCTTCTTCTATGCGTGTAGGCGCTCAGGGTATTAAGATTAAAGTAAGTGGGCGCCTTGGTGGTGCTGAGATGGCACGTACGGAACAGTATAAAGAAGGTAGAATTCCCCTTCATACTCTTCGTGCTGATATCGACTATGCTTTCTCTGAGGCTAATACAGTATATGGAAAGATCGGTATTAAGGTCTGGATATTTAAAGGTGAGGTCTTTGGAAAGCGTGACCTATCCCCTAATGTTGGCCTTGGTGGGCAGCAAGGTGGAGGACGTCGCAAAAGAGGTGATGGTAACCCTCGCCGTAGAAAGAAATAATTTTTAGCGCTCAATTCATATAAGATGTTACAGCCTAAAAGAACAAAGTTTAGAAAAAAGCAGAAAGGCCGGGTTAAAGGTATCGCTCAGCGTGGGCATCAAATCGCCTTTGGTACTTTTGCTATTAAATCTCTTGAGCCGGGGTGGATCACTAGTCGTCAGATAGAGGCCGCCCGTATCGCAATGACAAGAGCTATGAAAAGAGAGGGACAGGTTTGGATCAGGATTTTCCCTGATAAGCCTGTAACCAAGAAACCTGCTGAAGTAAGGATGGGTAAGGGTAAAGGTGCTCCTGAATATTGGGTCGCTGTTGTTAAGCCTGGAACTATCCTGTTTGAATCCGGAGGCGTTAACTTGGCACTTGCCCAGGAATCACTTCGGTTGGCTGCTCAAAAGCTGCCTATTAAGACAAAATTTGTGGTACGTAGAGATTACGTAGAATAATATAGCCATGAAATATTCCGAGATTCAGTCTCTTTCTAGTGAGGAGCTCAATGAAAAAATAGCCTCTGAGCAAGAGGCCCTTCGTAAGCTTAAATTTGCTCATGCTATTTCGCCTATAGAAAACCCGATGAAGATCAAAGAGTCGCGTAGGAATATAGCTAAACTTCAGACGGCCTTAAGATCTAAATCTGGAAATTAAGTAGCAGGACTATGTCAACGACAAGAAATCTTAGGAAGGAAAGAGTAGGGCAGGTAGTCAGCAATAAGATGGATAAGACCATCACAATTGCTGTAAACCGTAAAGTAAAGCACCCTATTTATGGGAAGTTTATTGGTAAAACTACCAAGTTTACTGCCCATGATGAGAATAATGATGCTGGTATCGGAGATACTGTGCGCATCAGTGAAACACGTCCACTTAGCAAAAATAAGCGGTGGAGATTAGTAGAAATTATTGAAAGGGCCAAGTAATCATGATACAGCAAGAATCTAGACTGTCTGTTGCCGATAATAGCGGCGCGAAAGAAGTTCTTGTTATTCGGGTACTGGGTGGTACTAAAAAGAGATATGCAGGTATTGGCGATAAAGTAGTCGTAACTGTGAAATCAGCTCTTTCATCTAGTAACCTTAAAAAAGGAACTGTTTCTAAAGCGGTTATTGTTCGGACCAAGAAAGAAGTTAGGCGTAAGGATGGTTCATATATTCGTTTTGAAGACAACGCAGCTGTGTTGCTCAACAATAATGACGAACCCCGTGGCACCCGTATCTTCGGACCTGTTGCTCGTGAACTAAGAGAGCGCCAGTTTATGAAAATTGTTTCACTGGCTCCTGAAGTCCTTTAATTCATAAGACTATGCAGAATAAACTTAGAATAAAGAAAGGCGATAAAGTTCGAGTTATTGCTGGTAATTCTAAAGGCAAGGAAGGGGAAGTACTTAAAGTTCTTCCTGCTAAGAACAGAGCTATAGTCGAAGGCGCTAATGTTGTTACGAAGCATACCAAACCTTCAGCAACAAACCCTAACGGTGGTATCGAAAAACAAGAAGCTTCTATCCATATCAGTAACCTGATGCTGATCGATCCTTCAAATGGTGAGCCTACCCGTGTAGGTCGTAAACATGATGATAAGGGCAAGCTTCAAAGGTATTCTAAGAAAACTGGAGACTTTATCTAAAATGGCTAATCCCAGACTTAAAGAAAAATATCTTAAGGACATTGTATCTTCTCTGCATGAGAAGTTTGAGTACAAGTCCTCTATGGAAGTACCTAAGATTGTAAAAATCGCCATCAATAAAGGTATAGGTGCAGCTGTAGCTGATAAAAAATTAGTTGATGTTGGAGTAGAAGAACTTTCTACTATTACAGGTCAGAAGGCTGTTCCTACAAAGGCTAAAAACTCTATCTCTAATTTTAAACTTAGAGATGGCATGCCTATCGGCGCACGCGTAACACTACGTGGTGAGAAAATGTATGAGTTTTTTGATCGCCTCATTAATATAGCTCTTCCCAGAGTACGTGATTTTCGAGGTGTTTCAGACAAGGGCTTTGACGGCAGAGGTAATTATACCCTTGGCATTGAAGAGCAAATCATTTTTCCTGAAATCAGTATAGATAAAGTAAACAGGATCTCCGGTATGGACATCACATTTGTCACTACTGCGAAGACTGATGAGGAATGTTATGAATTGCTTAAAGCCTTCGGCATGCCATTCTCTAACAAAAATGCTAATTAAGTTATGGCTAAAGAATCATTAAAAGCTAGAGAGAGAAAAAGAGAACGTCTAGTTGCCAAATACGCAGATAAGCGTGCGAAGCTTAAAGCTGAAGGCGACTGGGTTGGTCTTGATAAACTTCCTAAAAATAGTTCTCCTGTACGTCTTCACAATAGATGTAAGCTTACAGGTAGACCCAAAGGCTATATGCGGAAGTTTGGTATATCAAGGGTTACATTCCGGAAAATGGCTTCAGAAGGTCGTATTCCTGGTGTTACAAAAGCAAGTTGGTAATTATACCAGTTGCGTTTTTTTTATAGGAATTTTTCTGTATCTTTGCAGGCCTGTTTGCGGTCTGTAATATAAGAAAGAGCGATGATAACGGATCCTATAGCGGATTATTTGACAAGAGTACGGAATGCTATCCGTGCCAATCATAGAGTAGTTGAAGTACCTGCTTCTAATATGAAGAAGGAGCTAACAAAGGTGCTTCACGACAAAGGATATATTCTTCACTATAAGTTTGAGGATGGTTCTGTTCAAGGTAATATTAAGATTGCTTTGAAGTATGATCCAGTCACGAAAGCTTCTGCCATTACTAACCTTGAAAGGGTGAGTAAGCCAGGGTTGCGGAAATATACTAAAGCTGATACTCTCCCAAGGGTGCTTAACGGTCTTGGTATTGCAATCCTTTCCACTTCTAAAGGTGTTTTAACTGATAAGGAAGCTAGGGAGCAGAATATTGGTGGTGAGGTTTTGTGTTACGTGTATTAAGCTAAAGCTGCAATGTCACGAATAGGTAAGAAATCCATAGAAATACCCAGTGGTGTAACAATTGAGTCTAATAACGGTCTTGTAACCGTTAAAGGACCTAAAGGTACACTTAATGAGAAAATAGACGCTTCATTTGAGATTAATCAGGAAGAGGGTGAACTAACTGTTAGTCGCCCTACTGAGCAAAAGCGGCATAAGTCACTTCATGGACTTTACAGGTCCCTCATCAACAATATGGTTGTAGGTGTGAATGAAGGGTATAAAAAAGAATTAGAGCTTGTTGGCGTAGGTTATAAAGCTACGGCTCAAGGCAATACTTTAGAACTAAACCTGGGGTATTCCCACAGCATTTTCTTTGCTGTGCCTGAGGAGGTTAAGGTTTCAGCGGAAACACCTAAAGGTAAAAACCCTATCGTGACCCTTGAAGGCATTGATAAGCAGTTAATAGGGCAGGTAGCAGCTAAGCTCAAGTCACTGAGGAAAGTTGAACCTTACAAAGGTAAAGGTATTCGTTTCGTTGGTGAGCAGGTTAGAAGGAAAGCTGGTAAAACTGCTTCTAAATAAGGTTAAAAGATGGCTACAGATAAAATTGCTAGAAGGCTTCGGATTAGAAGAGGTATCAGAAGGAAGATCAGTGGTACTGCAGATAAACCTCGTCTCTCCGTGTTTAAATCCAATAAGGCTATTTATGCCCAGCTAATAGATGATATAAAAGGTCATACTATTGCTCAGGCTTCTTCTAAAGAGTTTGGAGAGCAGAATTCTGCTAATTTGGATATTTGCAAGAATGTTGGCAAGTCCTTGGCTGAGAGAGCCTCTTCAAATGGTATCGAGAACGTAGTTTTTGATCGTAGTGGCTATCAGTTCCACGGTAAAATTAAGGCTCTTGCTGATGGTGCAAGAGAAGGAGGCCTCAAATTTTAAGTTGTTATGTCCCAGAACAATATAAAGTCTGTTAAAGCAAGTGAGATTGACCTTAAGGAACGTGTCGTAACCATTAACCGTGTTGCGAAAGTTGTTAAAGGTGGTCGTCGTTTTAGCTTCTCAGCAATAGTAGTAGTTGGTGATGGTAACGGTGTCGTAGGCTATGGCTTAGGTAAAGCTAATGAGGTTACAGATGCTATTACAAAAGGTATTGACGATGCTAAGAAAAACCTCATGAAGGTTCCTGTACTTAACGGAACAGTTCCTCATGATGCTATCGGAAAGTATGGTGGCGGCTTTGTCCTCGTTAAACCAGCTGCTCCTGGTACCGGTGTGATAGCTGGTGGTGCCATGCGTGCCGTATTTGAAAGTGCCGGTGTTAAGGATGTTTTGGCTAAGTCTAAAGGTTCTTCAAATCCCCACAACGTTGTTAAGGCAACAATTAATGCGCTTTCTAGAATGCGTGATGCCTATACTGTAGCTCAACACCGCGGTATCACTTTAAATAAAGTTTTCAACGGGTAATCCTTTCATAGCATGGCGAGTAAAGTAAGAATAACCCAGGTCAAAAGTACCATTAAGCGTCCTTCAGATCAGAAAAAAACTATTCAGGCATTAGGTTTGGGTAGAATTAATAAATCTGTTGAGGTGGAAAATACACCTCAGGTAGCAGGAATGGTCAGGAAAGTCAATCATTTGATCACCGTAACTGAGCTTTAAGATGAAATTGCATTCACTAAAACCTGCCAAGGGTTCAGTAAAGAACAAAAAGCGTATTGGTAGAGGACAGGGATCTGGTCGTGGAGGTACATCGACACGCGGGCATAAAGGTGCTAAATCCAGATCTGGTTACTCTCAAAAACTCGGATTTGAAGGTGGTCAGATGCCCCTTCAGAGAAGAATCCCTAAATTTGGGTTTAACAATCCTAATAGGGTTGAATATAAAGCTATTAACTTAGATACTCTTCAGCAGATCCTTGATTCCGAGAATGTTGAAAAGGTTGATTTTGAATTTTTGAGAAATCACGGCTATGCAGGAAAAAATGATCTCATTAAAATCCTCGGTCGCGGAGAGCTAAAGGGTAAAGTTGAAGTAGAAGCTCATGCTTTTTCTGCTTCGGCCATTGAAGCAATTGAAAAAGCCGGCGGTAAGGCCACGAAACTTTAATTATGAAAAAGTTTTTCTCCACCATACGGAATATTTTCTCTATTGAAGAACTTAGGTCGAGAATTCTATATACCTTATTCTTCCTTATAATTTTTCGTTTAGGTTCTTTTGTAGTCCTCCCGGGAATTGATCCTGATAAGTTATCGGATAATTCAACTGGTTTCTTTGGACTACTTGACACTTTCCTTGGTGGGGCCTTTAGTAATGCCTCCATTTTTGGTCTTGGCATTATGCCATATATTTCAGCCTCTATTGTTTTGCAGTTGCTTACGGTAGCTGTTCCGTATTTTCAAAAAATGCAAAAGGATGGAGAGTCTGGGAGAAAGAAAATAAATCAGATCACCAGGGTTCTGACTGTAATTATATGCCTTGGACAATCTGTTGCATATATAAAGGGTACGATAAACCCTGAGGCAATTATGTTGCCCAATTCATTTGTATTCCTATTATCCTCCATGATTATTCTCACTGCCGGTACAATCTTCTGTATGTGGTTAGGGGAGAAAATAACGGATAAAGGTATTGGTAATGGGATCTCCATGCTTATCATGATAGGTATCATTAGCCGATTCCCTGGGGCCATTCTTGCGGAGGTGGCTACACGGCAACTGGAAGGAGCAATATTCCTTATTATCGAGGTAGTGGTCCTCTTCTTCATCGTAATGGGAGTTGTGGCACTTACCCAGGCAGTTAGAAAAGTTCCTGTGCAATATGCTAAACAGGTTGCTGGAAAGCAGGTTTATGGTGGTCAAAGGCAGTATATTCCTCTGAAGGTTAATTCTGCTGGGGTTATGCCTATTATTTTCGCTCAGTCATTAATGTTTATTCCACCAATTATTGCTGGATTCTTCGATGATAGTGAATATGCATCATATGTCACTCAATGGTTTTCTGACTATACCACCTGGCAGTACAACCTTGTTTCAGCATTACTTATAATTTTGTTTACTTTTTTCTACACGGCTATTACGATTAATCCTAATCAGATAGCTGATGATTTAAAAAGAAATGGTGGCTTTATTCCTGGTGTTAAACCAGGTAAGCAAACTTCGGAATATATTGATAGTGTTCTCACTAAGATTACTTTACCTGGTTCTCTTTTCCTAGCTTTAGTCGCCATTCTACCTGCTTTTGCAGCTATGGCAGGAGTAGGTAGAGAATTTGCTCAGTTTTACGGTGGGACGTCTCTGCTTATTATGGTTGGTGTTATTTTGGATACCCTCCAACAGATTAATAGCTACCTTTTGATGAGACATTACGAGGGAATGATGAAGTCTGGAAGGATGAAGGGAAGATCATCTAATGTCGCTGTGGCCTAATGATTAAATATAAGTCAGGGGAGGAAATTCAAATTATTAAAGAGAGTGCTGATATTTTGGGTCGCGCACATGCAGAAGTGGCCAAAAATGTTAAGCCTGGAGTAAAAACTCTTCAACTAGATAAGATAGCTGAGGAGTTTATTAGAGATCATAATAGTTCTCCGTCTTTTAAAGGTTACAATGGGTTCCCATTTTCCTTATGCATCTCAGTTAATGAGGCTGTTGTTCATGGATTTCCTAGCAACTATGAACTTAAAGATGGAGATATTGTTAGCATAGATTGCGGAGTTTATTTTAATAAATTCCATAGTGATTCAGCTTACACTTATGCTGTAGGTAATGTGTCTAATGAGGTAAAAGACCTTTTAGAGACAACTAAAGAGTCACTTTATTTAGGCATTGAACAGGCTCGCTTCGGAAATAGAATCGGAGATATTGGGTACGCCATTCAGCACTTTGTTGAGAGTAAAGGCTACACAGTTGTTCGCGAGCTAGTGGGACATGGATTGGGAAGAGACCTTCATGAATCCCCTGAAGTTCCAAATTTTGGAAGAAGAGGCAATGGCCCTAAATTGAAAGAAGGAATTGTAATTGCTATAGAACCTATGGTTAATTTAGGTACTAGAGCGGTTGTTCAAGAAGCTGATGGATGGACTATTAGAACAAAAGATAGACAACCTTCAGCTCATTATGAACATACAGTGGCGATCTTCAGAGATAAGACAGAAGTTCTGACGACCCACAAGTATATAGAAGAAGTACTGAGTAATTAGTATTTATGGCAAAGCAAGCATCCATCGAACAAGACGGTACAATCGTTGAAGCATTATCAAATGCAATGTTTCGGGTGGAATTAGAAAATGGTCATCAGGTGATTGCCCATATATCTGGAAAGATGAGAATGAATTACATTAAGATTCTTCCTGGGGATAGGGTCAAACTTGAAATGTCGCCTTATGATCTTACCAAGGGTCGAATTGTTTATAGATATAAATAACTGCGATGAAAGTTAAGGCATCTATTAAAAAGCGTAGTGCTGACTGTAAAGTGATCCGTAGGAAAGGTAAATTGTACGTGATCAACAAGAAGAATCCCCGATTCAAACAAAGACAAGGTTAATTATGGCTAGAATTGCAGGAGTTGATATTCCGGATAATAAGCGAGGTGAGATAAGCCTTACCTATATTTTTGGTATTGGACGTAGTTCATCCAAAAGAATCCTTGAAAAAGCCGGGGTTGACGTCAGTAAGAAGGTTAAAGATTGGACTGATGACGAATCTAACGATATTCGTTCAATCATTAATGAAGAATTCAAGACTGAAGGTGTTCTGAAGAGTGAAATTCAGATGAACATCAAACGTCTTATGGATATTGGTTGTTATCGTGGTTTGCGCCATAGGAAAGGACTTCCGGTGAGGGGGCAAAGAACTAAAAACAACTCCAGAACCAGGAAGGGTAAAAGAAAAACTGTGGCTAACAAAAAGAAAGCTACTAAATAATAGCATTTGATTATGGCTCAGAAGAGAAAAGATAAAGGTAAAAAGAGGGTAGTAAATGTTGAACCTGTAGGACAGGCCCACATTAAAGCCTCTTTCAACAATATTATCATTTCGATGACCAATTCCACCGGCCAGGTAGTCTCCTGGGCGTCTGCTGGAAAGATGGGTTTCAAGGGGTCCAAGAAAAACACTCCTTATGCTGCTCAGGTAGCTGCACAAAATGCTGCACAAGCGGCCTACGATTTAGGACTTCGCAAAGTTGACGTTTTCGTTAAAGGACCTGGATCAGGAAGAGAATCCGCAATTCGTACTATCCAGAATACGGGTATAGAAGTTATGTCCATCCGTGATCAAACTCCTTTGCCTCATAATGGATGCCGTCCTCCTAAAAGAAGGAGAGTTTAATTATTAATCTGAGAATCGCGAAATATAATGGCTAGATATAGAGGTCCCAAGTCAAAAATTGCCAGAAGATTTAATGATCCGATCTTCGGCCCTAGTAAAGCGCTTCAGAAGAAAAGTTACCCTCCCGGTCAGCACGGTCGTGGTCGCCGCAGAAAACCTTCTGAATATGCTATTCAGCTCATGGAAAAGCAAAAAGCTAAGTATACCTATGGTGTATTGGAAAAGCAATTTGCTAATCTCTTCCATAGAGCCCAGAGTAAAAAAGGGATTACCGGTGAAATTCTTCTTCAGCTTCTAGAAGCCAGATTAGATAACACAGTATTCCGTCTTGGCATTGCTCCCACAAGAAGGGCCGCCAGACAATTGGTTTCACACAAACACATTACTGTAAATGGTGATATCGTTAATATCCCTTCTTACAGCCTGCGTCCCGGTGATGTGGTTGGTGTTCGTGAAAAATCTAAGTCTCTTGAGTCTATCACTGATAGCCTTTCTGCTACTGCCAGTAAAAAATTCTCCTGGCTTGAGTGGGATGGTAGTGAAATGACAGGTAAATACGTTACCCCTCCTCAGAGGGATGAAATTCCTGAGAATATTCAAGAGCAATTGATTGTCGAGCTTTACTCTAAGTAATCAATCGACTTTTTATCTAAAAATCCCAATATAATATGTCCATACTTGCTTTTCAGATGCCCGAGAAAGTGGTGATGGAAAAGGCTGATGACTTTCATGGCCTTTTTACTTTTAAGCCGCTTGAAAAGGGATATGGGGTTACAATTGGTAATGCATTAAGGAGAATACTTCTCTCTTCTCTTGAGGGTTATGCTATTATCGGTATTAAAATACCAGGTGTATTGCATGAGTTCTCTACTATAGAGGGAGTGGTGGAAGACGTTGCAGAGGTTATCCTTAATTTTAAAGGGGTTCGGTTCAGAAAAGTTACTGACGTAGTTGATAATAAGATTACGGTTAGTATAAAGAATCAGAGTGTTTTTAAAGCCGGTGATATCAATAACTTCACTACAGGCTTTGAAGTGCTAAATCCTGACCATGTGATCTGCCATCTCGATCAGTCTGTAGAGATGGAAGTTGAACTAATGGTAGATAAGGGACGTGGTTATGTGCCTGCGGAAGAAAATAAGCCCAACGAACAAGTCTTTGGCTATATTCCTATCGATGCGATCTTTACCCCTATAAAGAACGTAAAGTACAGTGTGGAGAACACTCGTGTTGAGCAGAAAACTGACTACGAGAAACTTATCCTTGATATAGAGACCGATGGTTCCATTCACCCTGAGGCTGCGCTGAAAGGTGCTGCGAATATACTCATTCAACACTTTATGCTCTTCTCCGATCAGACTATGATACTGGAGGCCAATGAGCAAGGTGAGCCTGATGCAGTGGATGAGGAAATGCTGCACATGCGTAAATTGCTTAAGACGCCTTTGAGCGATCTTGACCTCTCTGTCAGAGCTTATAACTGTTTAAAAGCAGCCGATGTGAAGACCCTGGGGGACCTCGTCAGGCTGGAAATCAGTGACATGATGAAGTTCCGGAATTTCGGAAAAAAATCACTCGCTGAGCTGGAGCAATTGGTTGCAGAGAAAAACCTTACCTTCGGAATGGACCTTAGCAAGTATAAACTCGACGAAGACTAAAGGCAATGAGACACGGAAAGAAATTTAATCACTTAGGAAGAAAGGCCCCTCATAGAAAGGCGATGATGTCTAATATGGCCACTTCTTTGATCTTGCATAAAAGAATTACGACTACATTAGCTAAGGCCAAAGCCCTTAGAAAATTTGTCGAGCCTTTGCTTACTAAAGCAAAAGATAATACGACACATTCTAGAAGAGTTGTGTTTTCTTATCTTCAGAATAAAGAATCAGTAGATCACCTTTTTACCGAAGTAGCTGGTAAGATTGCTGGAAGGCCTGGTGGTTATACCAGGATTATTAAGCTTGGCACTCGTGCTGGTGACAGCGCAGAAATGTGCATGATGGAGCTGGTCGACTATAACGAGCTTCTGCTTGAAGAAACTTCTACAAAAAAATCTTCTAAGCGTACTCGTCGTAGTAGAAGAGGTTCTGGTGGAAGTTCTGATACTTCTGCTAAAGCTGATAATTCTGAGAAAAAAGAATCAGCTTCTGATGACTCATCTAATAAGTCAGAAGAAAATAATGAGGAAAACAAGGACTAATACTTGTGATTCCTTAAAATTTAAAAAAGGGATAGGGCGTAAAGTCTTATCCCTTTTTTATTTTTGCGATACCCCGGAATAAGATCAATAATATGAAACACACCCCTAATAAAGAAGCGCTCTTACTTCTTGCAGATGGCACTGTAATCAGAGGTAAATCCATAGGAAAACAAGGGACCAAAGGAGGCGAGATCTGTTTTAATACCGGTATGACTGGTTATCAGGAGATTTATACTGACCCTTCTTATTATGGTCAGATAATTGTTAATACAACTTCTCATATTGGTAACTACGGTGTTTTCGACCTTGAACAAGAATCAGATTACCCTAAAATTAATGGGCTTATTGTTAATAGCTTTTCAGAGCTTTACAGCAGAAATTTGGCAGATGGTAGTCTTCAGGAATACCTTGAAAAAGGGAATGTGATAGGTATTGCTGAGGTTGATACCCGGAAGCTTGTTCGTCATATACGTAGCAAAGGCGCTATGAATGCTATTATCAGTTCCGAGATTCTGGATGTTGATGAACTGAAAAAGAAATTAGATAAAGTGCCTGACATGTCAGGTCTTGAATTGTCCTCAGACGTAAGCACTAAAGAGAATTTCACTCTCGGGTCTGCTGATGCAAAATATAAGGTTGCTGTGCTTGATCTTGGTATTAAAACCAGTATTCTAAAAAACCTTACAGATAGAGACTGTTACTGTAAAATATTTCCTGGACATACATCCTATGAAGAAATGAAAGAGTGGGGTGCTAACGGGTACTTTATTTCTAACGGACCTGGTGATCCAGCAGCTATGCCTTATGCTGTAGAAACCACCCGGAGAATTCAGGAAGATAATAATCCTCTGTTTGGTATTTGCCTTGGTCATCAAATTTTGGCTCTTGCCAACGATATTCCTACATATAAAATGCATCACGGTCATAGAGGGCTTAACCATCCGGTTAAGAATCTTGAGACAGGTCTTTGTGAAGTTACGTCTCAAAACCATGGCTTTGGTGTTAGGAGAGAAGAAATTGATTCTTCTGATAAAGTAACAATCACTCATGTGAATCTTAATGATGATACAGTAGAGGGGCTGAAAGTTAATGGACGTAAAGCCTTTAGTGTACAGTACCACCCTGAGTCATCACCTGGTCCGCATGATAGCCGGTATCTTTTTGATAAATTTGTATCTAGTTTCGAGTAATCACTAAATTTTTAACCATGAGTCTGATAGAAAGTATACACGCCAGACAAATCCTGGATTCAAGAGGTAACCCTACTGTAGAAGTTGATGTCGTAACCAGCAATGGAATAGTCGGCCGTGCGGCGGTCCCTTCTGGTGCTTCTACCGGGCAGCATGAAGCAGTAGAGCTCAGAGACCAAAATGATAAATTGTTTTTGGGTAAAGGCGTAACAAAGGCAGTGGATAATGTTAATGGTGATATTGCTGAAGAGGTTATAGGCTTCTCAGTGTTTGAACAAAACCTTATTGACAAGGTAATGATCGAGCTGGATGGATCCGATAACAAAAATAAACTGGGAGCGAATGCCATTTTAGGTGTATCCCTAGCAGTAGCGAAAGCTGCAGCATTGGAGGCTGGACAAAGCTTGTTCCGTTACATAGGGGGCGTAAATGCAAATACACTACCGGTCCCAATGATGAACATTCTTAATGGAGGTAGTCACGCAGATAACTCAATTGATTTTCAGGAATTCATGGTAATGCCTGTTGGGGCTGATACCTTCTCAGAATCTTTGAGAATGGGGACTGAAATCTTTCACCACCTAAAGAAGGTACTAAAAGATAAGGGTCTGTCTACTAATGTTGGTGACGAAGGTGGTTTTGCTCCTAACATTTCAAGTAATGAGGAGGCTATTGAGGTTGTGCTTATGGCTATAGAAAAGGCCGGATACAGACCTGGAGAAGACGTGTTCATAGCCTTGGATGCAGCAAGCACGGAGTTCTATGATGAAGCCACCAATATGTACCATTTTAAGAAGTCTTCAGGGAAGAAGGTAAGTCCTGAGGAAATGGTGGAGTATTGGAGCCAATGGGTTAACAAATACCCCATCCTAAGCATCGAAGATGGAATGGCTGAGGATGACTGGAATGGATGGAAGCTCATGACTACATCAGTGGGTAATAAAATTCAGCTTGTAGGTGATGACCTGTTCGTTACAAACGTCAATAGACTTCAGAGGGGAATCGATGAGAATATTGCTAACTCTATACTTATTAAAGTAAATCAGATAGGGTCTTTGACAGAAACGATTGATGCTGTCAACCTTGCTCATAAAAACAGATTTAAATCAGTAATGTCCCATAGAAGTGGCGAGACTGAGGATACCACCATAGCTGATTTGGCAGTTGCTTTAAATACCGGACAAATAAAAACCGGATCGGCTTCACGCTCTGACCGGATGGCAAAGTATAACCAGTTGCTTAGAATTGAAGAGGAACTGGGAGAAACAGCCTATTTCCCCGGCAGGAAATTCTAATAAAGAGATAAGGCCCCGAAAGGGGCTTTTTTATTAGATTTGCTTTTACTATTTTAATACTAAATCCTTTATGCTGAATCGTATACCTCCCATAGCGAAGAACTTTTACTTGATCGTTGGCAGTATTTTTCTGGCATGGATGCTGTTTTTTGATACTAATGATCTGATCACACAGTGGCAAATGACTTCACGACTTAATGACCTGGAAAGGGAGAAGGCATTTTATCTTCAAAAGATTGAAGAAGTGAAGAAGGATCAAAAGGAGCTAATGACGGATAAGAAGCTTCTTGAAAAATTTGCCAGGGAAAAGTACTATATGAAAAAAGAAAGCGAGGACGTTTATATCCTTGTGGAAGAATAGTCATATGTATAAAGGGGTTTTAATCTTTGCATTCTGTTTTTTTAGAGCTTTTTCTGTACAGGCGCAAAACCAGGATGATTCATCCTTTTCTGACCGGGTTTTCTTCGGAGGTAATTTCTCGGTGAATTTCTTCAATGGAATTTTTGTGGATGTCTCACCTATTGTCGGGTACAGAGTTACAGACAGGTTTTCAGCAGGACTTGGTATCACCTACCAATACCTGAAAACGGAACAGCAAGGTGTAGACTTATCCACATCAATATATGGTGGAAGAACTTTTGGCAGGTATAACTTCTACCGAAACTTCTTCATACATACAGAATACGAAGCTATTAATCTGGAGGTGCTGGCTTTTGATGAAAATAGTGAGCCATTTTCAAGAAGAGAATGGGTTCCGGGTGCCTTTGCCGGAGGAGGATTAACCCAACCATTAGGCAGGCGGGCATCTATATCTTTTTATGTTCTGTATAACTTTCTGCATGATGACCGAAGGTCACCATACAATAGCCCGGTAGTAGTGAGGGCAGGCATAAATCTATAATTCAATTCCGAATTTATCTGCTAGGCTTTTCAGATCATTAATTACAGGCTCCAGAAGGGGGATGCCATTTTCTGTTCTTTCCTTTTCCATTTCTCTTTCCGGGTCCCCTGGTATCATCACCCTATCCTGGCCTGCTATGGTTTGAGAGTTTCTAAATGTTTCGATCCACTTGTCCATATGACTGAAAAACTCTGCTTTAGGACGGAAAGCGTCAACTCGCATAGCTCCAAAGAAGTGTCCGATACCCTCCCCGACTGGGTTAGGGGACAATGGAAGAAAGCTAACAAAGGGAGGAACCCACGGGCCATAATTAGCTCCCGAAAGGATAGCGGAGAAAATATCAACCACTGACCCCAGGCAATACCCTTTATGACTTCCATGCTCCCTGTCTCCTCCTAATGGCAGTAATGCACCACCCTCTTTAAGCTGGTAAGGATTAGTAGAAACTATACCTTCTTTGTCCTGTATCCATCCTTCTGGTGCCGCCTGATTTTTTCTTTGAAGTATTTCGAGTTTTCCATTTGCAGCGGTAGTAGTTGCCATATCAGCTACGAACGGAGGCTGATTTCCGGCTGGAATAGCTACTGCGATAGGGTTAGTACCCAGTAGCCTTTCGATACTGAACGTAGGGGCTACCAAAGGGGAGGCATTTGTCATAGATATGCCGATCATATCCTCATCCAAAGCCATCATGGCATGATACCCGGCTATACCGTAATGATTAGAGTTTTTTACAGAGACCCACCCGGTGCCAACCTCATGGGCTTTCTTTATAGCCACTCGCATTGCTTCCGGCGCTACAACTAACCCTAGTCCCTCATCACCATCAATTACAGCCGTAGAGGGGGTTTCATGAGTAATCTGGATATTGGGTTTGGGGTTAACCCTATCGGCTTCAAATAGCCTGACGTAGCCGATTAGACGGGCAACACCATGAGAGTCTACTCCGCGGAGGTCTGCAGAAAGCAGGACCCTTGTAGCTTCACGAGCGTTTTCTTTAGAATGTCCAAGAGAAATAAGGACTTTATAGGTAAACTGGTAAAGCCTCTCGTAGGTATAAGTATGCATATGCCTCCTGATGTAACGGATGGCAAATTTAAAAAAATTAGCTTGCGGTAGGAGGCACAGTTCTATAAATTAGCCTTGACGTCAGAATGGCTATTGAGGTTCTTACGGATTGAATGAATAATGTGGTGTAAAACCCCCTCTTTAAGCGCAAAAGCTGAAGCCCGCATTTGGCTAAACCCATAGGTATGCAATATGTGATTGATAAGACAGCTTGCCACAACGATCATGTCAACTCTCATATCAGCCATGCCGGGAATGAGTAGTCTTTGACTACGATCCTTGGTCAGTAGATCTGCATGAATGGATTTATACTCTGATACCGGGAGCGGATATTCGGTTGCGCCTGGTTCTTTTTCCAGATTATTTTTTATCAAATAGATGTCGCTTAAAGTATCAAAAGTGCCACTTGATCCTATGAGGGTTTTTGGAGAATAGGCGACTATGGCATCAGATAGGCCGAAGAGTTTTTCCTGAAGATACTCTTCCAGTCTTTTAATATCTTTTTCTAGAATAGGGTCGTGAGCATGAAATAAATCTAATAATCGTTGCGCGCCTATTTCATAGCTCTTTTTCCAATACACTTCAGTTTCATTTCCAATAATAAACTCTACGCTACCCCCTCCAATATCCATAATCAGGCTATTTTCCTTTCCCAGCGGCAGTGCTTGTTTGACCCCAAAATAGATATATTCGGCTTCCTGTTCACCACTGATAATCCGAACTGGTATACCAGTCCGTTCGCTTATTTCTGAGGCAAGGTCCTTTCCATTGCGGGCGTTACGGATGGCACTGGTTGCCGTAGCAAAAACCTCATCAACTTTGCTGTTTTCAATAATACCTTTGAATCCCAGCAATGCATCTATGGCTCTTTTCCATGCGGATTTGGTGATAAACCCTTCATTAATGCCGCCTTTTCCTATTTTGACGGCCACGCGTTCGCGGCGTTCGACCACAAATCCTTTCTCCTGCGTGAGTACGATCAGCAGGTGGAAGGTATTGGTTCCCATATCTATTACCGCTATGCGCTTTTGCATTCTTCTGATTATCAATTAGGTTCTGCCTTAATCATTCAGCTATTGAAAGTCAGACAAGAATTTTGCAAAAAAAGTGCCGGAAATTGACTAAAACAATATTCAAGGCTCTAAAAATTCATTTTTACAGCCCCTGTTTCTATATTTGACCGGACATCAACTAACCCGTTTTCTCCATGTCGAAAGAGGAAAAGAACTCCCGAATATACACTCTGCCTACTAATGAAGAAAAGTTTAAGCTACTGGAGACAAAGCGTGAGGAAGCTTTGCAAGGTGGTGGACCTAAACGAGTCGAGGCACAGCATAATAAAGGAAAGCTCACAGCCCGTGAGCGTATAAATTTGCTCCTGGACGAAGGTTCCTTTGAGGAAACGGGAGCATTTGTGATGCACAGGGCAAAAGACTTTGGCCTGGATAAAGAGCACTATCTTGGTGATGGCGTTATTACCGGCTATGGTACAGTCAATGGCCGCCTTATTTATGTATATAGCCAGGATTTTACAGTTTTTGGAGGATCATTGTCAGAGACCCACGCAGAAAAGATCGTCCGTATTATGGATCTGGCCATGAAAAACGGAGCTCCTGTCATAGGGTTAAATGACTCCGGAGGAGCCCGTATTCAGGAAGGGGTAGTATCGTTGGGAGGATATGCTGATATCTTTTACCGTAATACACTGGCATCGGGTGTAGTGCCACAGATATCTGCTATTATGGGGCCGTGCGCAGGTGGAGCGGTGTACTCTCCTGCTATCACTGATTTTATCATGATGGTAGAGAATACCAGCTATATGTTTGTGACCGGTCCTAATGTGGTAAAAACCGTAACTCAGGAAAACGTAACCTCTGAGGAGCTGGGAGGCGCCAGTACGCATAGTACGAAAAGTGGAGTGACCCATTTCAGTTGTGTTAACGAATTAGACTGTATTGAGCACATCAAAAAACTCTTAAGCTACATACCCCAGAATTGTGAGGAAGAGACCTCAAAACTTCCTTACGAGCCGGAAGGGGATGAGATCAGGGAGGCGTTGGATAGCCTGGTGCCTGACAATCCGAACCAGCCATACGACATGCGGGAGGTAATTCAGGGGATTGTTGATCGGGGCGATTTTTTTGAAGTGCATAAAAATTATGCAGATAATATAGTCGTAGGCTTTGCCCGTCTCGGGGGTAGGAGCATTGGAATAGTAGGTAATCAACCCTCTTCTTTGGCAGGAGTGCTTGATATTGATGCCAGTAAGAAAGCAGCCCGCTTTGTCAGGTTCTGCGATTGCTTTAATATACCCTTATTGGTATTAGAGGATGTACCTGGCTTTTTGCCCGGTACTGACCAGGAATGGCGGGGCATCATTAGTAACGGAGCTAAGTTGCTTTTTGCTTTTAGTGAGGCGACCGTGCCACGGGTGACTGTTATTACCCGTAAGGCGTATGGAGGTGCTTATGATGTGATGAATAGTAAACACATTGGTGCAGATCTGAATTTTGCATGGCCTACTGCAGAAATTGCTGTTATGGGAGCCAAAGGTGCTTCAGAAATTATTTTCCGGAAGGAAATAGCAGCAGCAGAGGATAAAGAGGCCAAGCTGCAGGAAAAGGTAGATGACTACACCCAGAAATTTGCAAACCCTTACCGTGCAGCACATCGCGGATATGTAGATGAGGTGATTTTGCCGCGCGAGACACGTAAAAAACTTATCAGGGCTTTTTCGATGCTGGAAAATAAGGCCGATAAATTGCCTAAGAAGAAGCATGGAAATATTCCACTGTAATGGCTGACCGGGTAATCATTGTCACTGCTGCCAGTCGCGGTATGGGTGCTGAGATTGCCAGAAAGCTCCACGCCGAAGGCTATAAGCTGGCTCTAATGTCACGAAGTGAGGATCTCGAAGTGGTAGCAAAAGAAACGGGAGCCCTGATATACTTTGGTTCCACAACCGAAAAGTCAGATATAGAAGGCCTGGTTTCCATCACTATTGAAAAATACGGTCGTATTGATGGTATTGTATGCAATACCGGACATCCTCCGAAAGGGGAGCTATTGCAGCTCACTATTGATCAATGGCAAGAGGGATTTGACATTGCACTTTTTCATTTGATCCATCTTGTAAAGGTGGCAACTCCTTATCTTGAGAAATCCCGGGGAGCTGTTGTGTCGATTTCTGCTTTTGGTGCTGTGGAACCTAGTCTCGATTTTCCCGTTTCAAGTGTGGTAAGGGCAGCATTAGGTGCTTTTTCTAAACTCTATGCTGATAAGTATGGAGAAAAGGGTATCCGCATAAATAATGTGCTACCTGGTTTTATCGACACATTCGATGTTTCTGATGAACGCCTGAATCTGATACCTTTGCACCGTGCCGGCAAAAAGACGGAGATTGCTGACACTGTAGCTTTTTTATTATCTGATTCGGCTGGCTATATCACCGGACAAAATATCCGGGTAGATGGAGGACTCACACGCTCCCTTTAATTTTTGATCTCAAAAAACTATTGACCTCATATGTCTGATACTGACAATATAAAATTTCTTGAATCTTACCTTAATAACCCTTCACCTACTGGGTTTGAAAAGTCTGGGCAGCAATTATGGCTGGACTACCTTAAGCCTTTCGTAGATGATTGGTTTGCAGACACGTACGGTACGGCTGTAGGTGTAATCAACCCGGATCATCCTTACAAAGTTGTGATTGAGGCTCATGCTGATGAGATAAGCTGGTTTGTAAATTATATATCTGATGATGGTTATGTTTATGTCCGGCGCAATGGTGGATCAGACCATCAAATAGCCCCCGGCAAGCGGGTTAATGTCCATACGAATAATGGGATGGTAAAAGGAGTATTCGGCTGGCCTGCCATCCACGTCCGGGATAAGGACAAAGAGGACAAACCAACTCTTAAGAATATTTTTATAGATCTTGGATGTAGCTCAAAAGAGGAAGTGCTTGAGCTGGGAGTTCACGTAGGTTGTGTGATAACTTTTGAGGCCACCTACATGGAGTTGAACGATAAGTATTTTGTCTCAAGGGCGCTCGATAACCGTATTGGGGGTTATATGATTGCTGAGGTGGTTAGGCGTATTCATGAGAATAAAGACTCTCTTCCGTTTGGCCTGTATATCGTAAATAGCGTTCAGGAAGAAGTGGGTTTGAATGGGGCACGGATGATTGCTCAGCGGATTAAGCCTAATTTGGCTATAGTCACGGATGTATGCCATGATACTCACTCACCCATGTATGATAAAACTTCGCAAGGGGATCAGAAATGCGGGCAGGGGCCAGTACTTACTTATGGTCCTGCAGTACATAACAATGTGCTGAACATGATCATCGATACCGCAGAGAATAAGAATATTCCTTTTCAGCGTGCAGCTGCCTCCCGTTCGACCGGAACAGACACGGATGCTTTTGCCTATAGCAATGAAGGAGTCGCATCAGCCCTGGTGAGTCTGCCATTGAAGTATATGCACACTACCGTAGAAATGGTGCATAAACAGGACGTGGAAAATGTTATCGGTTTGATATACGAATTCCTGGTTCAACTACCGGAAGCGCATGACTTTGGCTACCTCAAATAGCCTGAAAGAATATACAGATATGACCGGGCGCAGGGTTAGCCTTAGTGGTAGGCCTTTGCGCATCGTTTCTGTAGTACCCAGTCTGACAGAGTTGCTTTTCCACCTTGGCTTGGAAGAAGAGATAGTCGGGGTTACAAAGTTTTGTGTCCATCCGGCAACGCTCATTGAGCGAAAGGAGAAAGTTGGTGGCACCAAAAGGCTATGGATTGATAAAATTAAAGAACTTCAGCCTGACTTTATTATTGCTAATAAGGAGGAGAATACCCGGTCGGACATAGATCACCTTGCGGAGGTGTGCCCTGTGTGGGTTAGTGATATCAATAATCTTGATGAGGCTCTAGTAATGATCCGGGAGGTGGGCAAAATCACCTTTCGTGAGGAAGAGGCGGAAAGACTTTCTGAGGATATAGAAAAAGAGTTTTCCAAACTGATGTTGGTGGGAAAACGCCGCAGAAAGGCTCTGTATCTGATATGGAAAAACCCTTACATGTCTGTAGGGGCTGATACATTTATTCATGATATGCTGAACCGTATGGGGATGGATAATGTCATGAGTCATGAGTTGAGATATCCTGAACTTCCGGAAAATAAGATCAGGCAATTGGCTCCTGACTTTATCTTCTTATCTACTGAACCCTATCCGTTCAAGCAACAGCATGCAGAAGAACTTTCTAAGGTCAGTCCCAGAAGTAAAATTGTGGGTGTGGACGGGGAAATGTTTTCGTGGTATGGAAGTAGATTACAATATGCCCCGGCTTACTTTCGCGAATTGCAGGAATTAATGTAGCAGGCATCGTAACTCTTGGGAATATCGTATATTTGCTAGCCCTAATATGGAAAAAAGACAGCTTTTTGACAGTTCACTTTTACGAATTACCATCAGCAGACTCTGTCATCAACTGATAGAAAGGCATGATGATTTTTCGGATACTGTTTTTTTAGGTCTGCAGCCCAGAGGTATATACCTGGCAGAGCGCATTAAATCCCGGTTGAAAGAGTTGACAGATATTGATGTGCCTCTTGGTTACCTAGACACCACATTTCATCGGGATGACTTTAGGAGACGTGACAGCCCGCTTAGGGCTAATGCTACCAAAGTGCCTTTTATTATTGAAGATAAAAGGGTGGTGGTAATAGACGATGTGCTATATACTGGCCGCAGCGTAAGGGCTGCCTTTGATGCAATGGGGGCATTCGGGAGGTCCAGAAGCATCGAGCTTTTGGTGTTGATAAAGAGAAAATACAGCCGGGAATTACCCATTTCAGCTGATTACTCCGGAAGGTCAATTAATACAACTCCAAAACAAAAAGTCCTTGTACAGTTAAAGGAACAGGGATTTGACGAGGATAATATCTGGATCATCAATAAGGAAACTAATTAATGCAGGAGCATCTCACCGTCGACCACTTACTTGGCATTAAAGAGCTGACCGAAGGCGACATACAACTGATCTTCCACACGGCAGATAGTTTTAAAGAGGTGATAAATCGACCTATTAAGAAAGTGCCATCCCTCCGCGATATTACCATCGCCAACGTTTTTTTTGAAAATAGTACCAGGACGCGACTGAGCTTCGAACTTGCAGAGAAACGCCTCTCTGCAGATGTAATCAATTTTTCATCTTCCAATAGCTCAGTCAAAAAGGGGGAGACCCTCCTGGATACTGTTAATAATATTCTTGCCATGAAGGTGGATATGGTAGTCATGAGACATAGCAGTCCCGGTGCCCCCCACTTTCTGAGCAGACATATCGATGCCAATATTGTTAATGCGGGAGACGGCACGCATGAACATCCCACTCAGGCCTTACTTGATACCTTCAGCATCAGGGAAAAGTATGGAGAAGTTGGCGGCTTGAAAGTGGCTGTTGTTGGAGATATTTTGCATAGTAGGGTTGCGCTCTCTAATATTTTCGCTCTTCAGAAGCTCGGTGCTGAAGTGATGGTATGCGGCCCTGCTACTCTGTTGCCAAGACATATAAGTGAACTTGGCGTGAGGGTGGAGTATAACATTAGGAAGGCTCTGCAGTGGTGTGATGTAGCTAACGTATTACGTATCCAGTTAGAGAGGCAGCAGATAAAGTATTTTCCCAGTCTTAGAGAGTATTCGCTTTATTATGGCATAAATAAGCAACTACTTGATAGCCTGGATAAGGAAATCACAATCATGCATCCCGGCCCTATAAACAGGGGAGTGGAATTAACCAGCGATGTTGCTGATTCTGATCACAGCATTATACTGGAACAGGTACAAAACGGCGTAGCAGTGCGTATGGCCGTCCTGTACCTTCTGGCCGGTAAAAGAGGCAGTTAGTTGAACTGAGTCTTTGCGCCTTTTTCCTCTGCCTGTTTTAGATAGTTCTCCAGGCCGTTATCAGCATATGTACCATAAGCATTGCTGATAGTGCCCTTAGTGCCGTCAGAGGTTTCTATTGCATATAGTATAGACATATCGCCCGGGTTGGATTCACCTTCAAACCTGAATTCACGGATTTGCTTCAGATCGCTGGCTGCAAAGCTGTTTTCGGTATCCTGAAGGTAGAGGGTGTCCTTTTTGAATACGAAATTTTTATCATACCCCTCGGATTTAAGAGTGTCCATCTTTTCAGAAAGAGGCGTCCGAAAGTTTTTAAGATCCTGTGTGTTTTCCATGTAGTCTTATTTTTCTTTAAAACAGCCAATACGGTTTTATGTTCGCTGAAAAATGGAGGTCGGGAATGATATGCGTGATTTCACAGTTTCTTAAATAGGATATAGAAAGCATTATTTCTAATTTTGCAGCACCAAAAAAACAGCTAAATCCATAAGCATGTGGTATAATTCTATTATTGAGACAATCGGAGATACTCCTCTTATTAAGCTCAACAACGTAACCCAAGGCATCAAAGGTACGGTTCTCGCTAAGGTGGAATATTTCAACCCCGGCAACTCTATGAAAGACCGTATGGCTCTGAAAATGATAGAAGATGCTGAGAAGGAAGGTGTTTTAAAGCCAGGAGGCACTATCATTGAGGGTACATCGGGTAATACGGGCATGGGCCTGGCCCTGGGCGCTATTGCCAAAGGCTACAAGTGTATTTTTACGCTTGCTGATAAGCAATCTCAGGAAAAGATTAATATCCTGCGTGCCATGGGAGCAGAGGTCATAGTTTGCCCTACTAACGTGTCTCCTGAGGACCCGCGCTCATACTACAGTGTGGCCAAAAAGCTGAATAACGATATACCCAATAGTTTTTACCCTAACCAGTACGATAACCTGAGTAACGGAAAAGCACATTATGAAACCACTGGCCCTGAGATATGGGAGCAGACCGAAGGAAAGATCACTCACTGGGCAGCTGGTGTAGGTACTGGCGGTTCCATGTGTGGAGTAAGTAAATATTTGAAGGAGCAGAATTCTGACATTGTTTCAGTAGGCATCGATACCTATGGTTCTGTTTTTAAAAAATATAAGGAAACGGGAGTTTTCGATGAAACAGAAGTCTACCCTTATCTGACTGAAGGTATAGGAGAAGATATTCTTCCTAAAAATGTTGATTTCGACGTGATCGACACCTTTGTAAAGGTTACTGATAAAGACGGCGCTATCATGACCCGTCGTCTGGCTAAAGAAGAAGGCCTTTTTGTAGGTTGGTCCTGCGGATCTGCTGTGCACGGAGCTCTTGAGTATGCCCGTGAGAACCTGAAGGAAGATGATATCATGGTAGTGATCCTGCCAGATCATGGCACCCGCTATCTGAATAAGATTTATAATGATGACTGGATGAAAGATCACGGCTTTACAGATAGTAAGTCCTTTCATACAGCAAAGGATATCATAACAAGTAAAAATGGTAAGAGCCAGCTTTATACTATCTCAAAGGATATGAAAGTAGGTGAAGCCATCAATATTCTCAACCGGGAAGGTATCAGTCAGATGCCTGTTGTGGATGGAGATAATTTTATCGGTAGTATCAATGACCAAAAGCTCCTTCACCAACTGATCGAAAATCCGGAATTACGTGATAAGTCTGTCGGTGAGATTATGGATCAGCCCATGACTTTTGTGGCTCTGGATAACACCATTGATGTGCTGAGCAGCCTTATTGATAAGGAAAGAAAGGCTTTGCTCGTCAGAGACGAAATGAACCGGGTGCATATTATTACTCAGCATGACCTGCTGGTGTCTATGATGAATTAACACCACCTGTAGACAGGTACAAAAAGCGCTCTGCATAAAGCAGGGCGCTTTTTTTATTGCTTGTGATGATACAGCTATATAACCCTTACAGTGATAGTAATGAGGTCAGAAGCACCCGGATACGTAAAGCCATCATTTACCTCTTCAATTGGCTCCGACTCAATGGTACCAGTATCAGGGCCACTTTGCCTTGGAGCCTGATTAGGTCCGGCGCCTGGAAACTCATTTACCTCCGTTCCTGCATCCCAAATCCGGAAACCGGGTGTGACATCTCCTTCTGCGGGACTGCTGCCATTAAATAATGGTAATCCACCTTCACCATAGGCAATGAAAAGGTCATTTGATTGAATGAGCATGGTGGCGAGGTTTAAACGATCACCTGGGGATGCCATAATTGTGAATGAGTAAGACTGTCCTGCGAAAACTGGTCCTGGTGATGAAGCTGAGACTGGTGTGTTAAAAACTCCGTAGGATGATACATCGTTGTTTGTGCCAAGCGCCATGGCGAGCATTGCAGGGTTTCCATCTTCCGCAATAGCTTCCAGGCCATTTCCCTGATCGGTCTGGCCCTCCTCGAATAGTGGCGTGGCACTGCTGTTGTATACAACGTATACGCCTGGAGAAAATGGCGTCACCAGGCCTGTGTTTGCCCTCGTGAAATCACCTAATGCGGCAGGATTGCCATCCTCCGCGATATCCTCTAATCCTTCACTGGCAGGTTCACCTGTGGTGAATAGCTGAACTGCCGGAGAGTGAATAGCGTAAGCCCCAGGAGAAACCGGACCCGGAAGCGTACTATTACCCGAGATATTCTCAATAGTGAGCACAAACATGTTGCTGCCATCATCAACTGCCTGAAGTGATATGGTAACAACACCTTCAATAGAAGGGTAGGTGAAGCCATCGTTTACAGCAGAAAGCTCTGCGACAACTCCATTTTCATCGATGCCAGTATCAGGGCCGTTCTGCCTGGGGGCCTGATTGGGGCCGCTTCCCGGCTCTTCATTGACTTCCGTTCCTGCATCCCAAAAGGTAAACAGGCTTGTTATATCACCTTCTATGGGTGTGCCGTTGTCAAATAACGGAATACCTGTATCACTTTCAGGGGCGATAAAAATATCATTCGTTTGTACCAGCATGGTGGCGAAGGAGAGGTACATGCCTGGAGTAGCGTAAAACTCAAATGAGTACAGTTGTCCCGGTGTTGCCGGTCCGGCTGCTGATTCCCCCACCGGCGTATCAAATATGCCTGACTGGAAAATAGGAAAGGCTGTACCGATGTTGGTAATCGTTACCCTGAATTCGGTTTCCTCAGCATTGCCTGGTATCATTCCAGAATCATCATCATCGTCACAGGCGAGCATGCCTAGTGACAGTGCGGTAATTAAAAAATATCTTTTCATACAGTCCGTAGTTTTGTTTTACCTTTTCAACGGAATGCATAGGGGAAATATGTGGTTTACAGCGTGTTTGGCCATGTTATGTAATGCTGCGGACAATTATCCGGTGTTTTTTTGTCGCCTGGCCGACTTTAGCTTTTGCCGGCGTATAGCGTAAGAGATAAGGGGAGTACCTATGATTGTGGGAAGCAACCAGATTACAATAGAAGGCAGCCAATCAACATTTACAACCAGAAAGGCCGTCCAGGTACTGATATACCCTCCGCCCATTCCGGAAATGTGACTGTATAGCCAATGCTTTTTATCCAAGGTACCCGGACGGAGCTTTTTAGAAAAGGAATACAGCACGCTGAGACCCACTAATCCGAATACTATTGCTACGATACCAAATGAGGCGCCATTGTAGTATTGATAAGCTCCCCAGCCGATAAGACTGATATTAAAGACTAGTGCAATGACGGCGATCAACTCATCCAGCCATTTGTCAGGGTGAGTGTGAGGAATACGCTTATGTCTAAGCGATCTGTAACCTGTTATCACAAGGAAGTAACTGAAAAAGGCGATCATGAACAGGAAAGAAAGCTCCCTTAGAAAAGCAAGAACCACAGCAGATAAGAATACTAAGGTCATTCCATAGAAGTACCAGCGTCCGAAGCGCCTGTGTATCCTGACATTTTTTGTAGTGATTATTGCGCCACAGCCAGCTACCAGCGCTATAGTGCCGCCTGCAATGTGCAGAGTTAGTAGAATTGATGAGAATGTGTCCATATCCTTGGTATTTCAGGTGAAGGTCCTATTCCCAGTGCTTTTATTCTACTAATTCATACCCACTAGTCAAAATATTGCTCCGAATGGTAACCAAATATCTCCGTATGGTTTTACAGTATTCAGATTATGGTTAATTTTTGTCAATGGACAGAGCTCTGGAACGAAGTAAGGCGGACATTTCCGAAAGAGAATGTGAAAGGCAGGCAAGGGTAATTCTTGATGCATTTGTTGAGTTTCATCGTGAATTTATGGTTGAGACTTCTCTGGCTAAAGATCGTTTTGAAAATCGGGACTGGAAGGGGCAGAGGCATGCAACGGCTAAGCGACAGCAACTACACGAAAATCATGTATTGAAACTTAAACGAAGGTGGATTGATGTGGTAGCGGGCTATGATGAACGGCCTTTGCATTGGAAGATGGTAAAAGAGAAATTTGCCGGATTATGTACTGCGGACAGTGGTCCAGATATTTGCCGGACATTTTATAATTCATTTATCCGAAGGCTACTTGGTGGCCAGATAGCCGAACATGAGTTGGTTTTTACTTTTGAAGAAGAGAGTGATGATCAACTAGCCTTTTACTCCTATGACATGCGGGATAAAGAGGCTACTTTTTCCAGTGTTCTGGATTTAGCCGGATTTACCTTGAGCTTTGAGGATAGGGAGAGGGACATCAGATTTCTAATGAATGAAGTCGCCAGCGGTGCCGGTGACCGGTTAGAAATGTGTCCTCATGTGTTTTACAGAAACGTAAGAGCCTATCTGGTTGGGAGGCTAAGGCAAAAAGGACATTTTATCCCGATATTAATTCCCATTGTGCATGGTGAAAAGGGTTTGAAAGTTGATGCCCTCATTACCTCAGAGATCGATTGTCGCGTCATATTTTCATTTACCCGGTCTTATTTCCAGGTAATAGCCTATGACCCTACCCATCTTGTGAACTTCCTCATGACACTTATGCCTAATAAGCAACGAGACCAGCTTTTCATTAATCTGGGCTTTCATAAGCATGGCAAGTCATTATTGTACCAATCCCTGAAGGATCGCCTCAATATGCCAGGGGCTGTTTTTGCTTACCCTCCGGGAATTAAAGGCATGGTCATGGCGGTGTTTATGCTGCAGGGGTATACGCAGGTGTTTAAGGTTATAAGAAATAAGGCCAAGCCTCCCAAAAAAGTGACACGATACGAAGTGATGGCCAAATACCGTTATGTGGCTGAGCATGACCGTGGTGGCAGGCTAGCCGATACCCAGGAGTTTCGTAATCTCATCCTTCCGAAGGATAGGTTTGCCCTTCCTGTTCTGGAGGAGTTACTCAGCGAATGTAGTGAGACGGTGAGAGTAGAGGGTGAAAGTGTTATTTTTTCGCTTGTTTACACAGAGCGGTGGATGATGCCACTGAGTGAGTTCGTTAAAACTGCCCGAGGTCATAAATTGCGTAAGGCATTATTCGAATATGGGGAGGCAATATCAGACCTGGCGATGGCGAACATTTTCCCTGGTGACCTCTTTATGAAGAACTTTGGAATTACCCCTGAAGAACGGGTGATCTTTTATGATTATGATGAGATCATGCCTCTCGGAGAAATGAACTTCAGGTCTATTCCCCAGCAGGAGGGGGGAATGGGAAATTACCAATCAGCCGAACCGTGGTTTGCAGTGGGGGAAAATGATGTGTTTCCCGAGCAATTCCGGAATTTTTTAGTGCCTGATCCTGCCAAGAGGGAGGTTTTTGAAGAGACACATAGCCACCTGTATGACCCGTTATATTGGGAAAACCTACGTAAACGTCACCTTAAAGATGAGTATATAGATATTTGTCCGTACGAAAAACGAAAAGGTTGACCTACTCTATCCTACAGCAGCAGTCCTGCTGGTATGAAGACTGCGGGAGTTACGCCCGGCCATTGCATAAAGTACTACACCCACTACAGGCATGGTGATCACTACAAAGAGCCAAACGGGCTTCTGCAATACCCATTTGAACCTGCTTTTAAAAATGTCTATGACCGCGACCAGGGGAATAAGTATGTATATAATTCCGAACATCAGGTATTCATAGTTCGGCATTACAGCCTGCAGAAAGACTACAGACTCTGAATTAAAGAAAGCGTTCATTTCTTAAAGGTTAGGTTGTTTTTTTTATTTCGCCTGCCCTGGTTGATAGCCTTTAATGCGGACAGCCTAATAAAAAGACAGGTATAAAAAAATTGTACCTGAATAATGCTATAACTTTTTTTCTCTCAAATGTTCCCTTATTGGTAAAAAAAGAAGGCAGTGTTTGCCGACACTGCCTTTCGTTAACTGATTAATCACAAAGATATTCTGCCTGAACATCCCAGCTACGGCTACCGTACCAGGCCTGGCCCTGACCATCGTACGCAGTAACGCTAACCGTATAGGATGAACTTGAGTAATAACTACGCTGAGACGTGACACTCACACAATTAATATTGGATTGACCATTGATATATCCGGAGCCGGATACACGCCAGTAGAAACTAGTCAGATTGGCAAGCGCTGCAGCACAAAAAGTTACTGAAGCAGCACATTCAGGGTCTCCGTCTGCCTCATTGTATGTGGCGGAGATAAGTAAGGTATTATTTCGGTTGGCCACGGCCTCTTCTCCGGGAAATAACAATCCGGCGAAAAGAGCAATGTTAGAGAGGCAAAAATTGAAGTTTTTTTCATAGGTGGTTGAGGTTTAGTTCTTATATAATATACCTTATTTCAGGTAGAGCTGAAAGTTTCGGGCTTATAAAGTGGAAATTGACTATCGATACGGGGTGTCACTGAACATAAAAAAAGGTACTGTTATAGATTCCAAGTTTAATTGGAAAAAAGTATTTTTAAGTCTGAAGGAAGTTCTCTAGTTAGAACTATCCAGTGTAGCTTCGGTCTTTATGGCTGAAGCTACTTCTTTTTTGTACCCTTCAATGTATTCAGAGTCATTCTTCCAAAGTGTGTAGATCAAAGCCAAGAGCTTTCTTTGTATGGCTACCTGGCCAATCATTTTGGATGGTTTTTTCTGAATGATTCTCAGGTAAGTAGATTTTAGGCTTGGGTTGAATCTACAGCTAACCATAGCAGGGAAGTAGAGCGCATTTCTGATATAGCGGTTGCCCTTTTTAGATATTCTAGTCTTACCCTTGATAGAGCTCCCTGACTGCCTTTCTACCACATCATACCCTGCATAGCTTACCACTTGCCTGATGCTTTTAAAATGCTCAAAACCCAGGGTTTCGGTAATAATGGTTGCAACTGTGATGAGGCCTACCCCTTTGATAGTCAAAACCTTTCTAACTTTTTCGTTAAGCTGAGGCTCATTGGCGATAAGTTTTTCAATACTCGTTTTACACACCTGTATTTGCTTATCTATAGTCTTGATCAGGCTACGGTTGCTCTTTAATATGATAGACTGTACCTCATAAGCGGCCTCCTTACTGTGTTTGATATTGTTGAGTGCTGTCTTTGTTTCCTGGAGCTGTACATAATAACGAGTCAGGTTCCTTAGTTCCAGCAATACTGGTGAAGGCGGAGCCCAGATCTTATGTTTCCTTTCCACACCAAAACGGCTAAGAATCTTTGCATCCAAAGCATCGGTTTTAGTCTTTATGTTGAGGCTTGAAAAGTAATGCTTAGAGGTATTAGGAAGCACTACATGCACTGTCTGCTTTAGCTTATGCAAATGATAGGCAAGGTTTTCGTAATAAACCCCTGTAGCCTCCATCAAATACACTGTTTCTACTGAGCTTTTGCATTGCTTCCGCACCCAGCGGAGCAGTTGATTAAAGCCACTTTTGTCATTCTTGAAATGCCTTGTCTCACTGAAGTGATGATCATGAGTATCTTCTAAAAAGCAGATGCATACTGCAAAGGTTGTCTGGGAGATGTCGATACCGACACATTGTTTGATGATAGTCATAGAAAAAGAGGTTAATCGTATTGACTAATTCTTCTTCGTCTATCCTTTTAGTCTTATCCTTGCTCGTTTTTCACGGCATTAAGTACTGTTCAGACTCTAAAGAAACAATGTGTACGGGCCGGTCCTTTTTTACGATATAGCATATAGCTTATCTAGCTGCCTTACGCCTCGTACACCAGGTCAATACTTCATGTTTAACACAAAATACAAACCCTTATTCAATACAGCACCTAAAATAAAAGGACTGCCTTTCGGAAGTCCTTTTCTATCTTAAATTTTTAAACCTATCTGGCGTAGTTCACAGCTCGCATTTCGCGTATTACTGTAATCTTGATCTGCCCGGGATATTGCATGTCATTCTCTATCTTTTTAGAGATATCGAAACTAAGTTGACCTGCACGGTTGTCTGAAACCGATTCTGCATCCACCATTACGCGGAGCTCCCGGCCTGCCTGAATCGCATAACATTTATTAACCCCGTCAAAGCCCAAAGCCAGCTCTTCCAGATCCTTAAGGCGCTTGATATAGCTTTCCATTACTTCTCTGCGCGCCCCTGGGCGTGATCCGCTGACAGCATCGCACGCCTGTATGATGGGAGAAATAAGCGTTGTCATTTCTATCTCATCGTGGTGGGCACCAATGGCATTACATACTTCAGGGTGTTCCTTGTATTTTTTAGCCAGTTCCATACCGAGAATGGCATGTGGCTTCTCCGGCTCCTCCGGCCATACCTTACCAATATCATGAAGCAGACCAGCACGTTTTGCAAGCTTGGCGTTAAGACCCAATTCAGAAGCCATGGTGGAGGCGAGTCTGGCTACTTCACGCGAGTGTTGTAGCAGGTTTTGTCCGTAGCTGGAACGGAATCGCATACGGCCTACCATTTTGATCAATTCCGGATGTAAACCGTGTATTCCAAGGTCGATTACTGTACGTTCTCCTATCTCCACGATCTCCTCTTCTATATTCTTGCGGGTCTTAGCCACAATCTCCTCTATACGGGCAGGGTGTATCCGGCCATCCTGAACCAGGCGATGCAGGGACAGGCGGGCAATTTCTCTCCGTACGGGATCAAATCCAGAGATTATGATAGCCTCAGGGGTATCATCTACAATAATCTCAACTCCTGTGGCAGCCTCCAGCGCCCGGATGTTTCGCCCTTCGCGGCCGATGATTTTCCCTTTAATGTCGTCACTTTCAATATTGAATACCGAGACGCAGTTTTCGATGGCATGCTCGGTGGCTGTCCGCTGGATGGTGTCCAATACCACCTTTTTAGCCATTTTGGTAGCCGAAAGCTTAGCCTCCTCCATGATCTCCTTAATATAGGATGAGGCTTTCGTTTCGGCTTCTTCTTTAAGGGTTTCTACAAGTTGATCCCGTGCTTCGTCTGCTGTCAGGTTAGCTACTTTTTCAAGGGCTCGTACCTGCTGGGATTTTACTTTTTCAAGATCTTCCTTACGCTTGTTAATTATTTCAATCTGCGCAGAAAGATTCTCTTTCATACTTTCGGTTTCCGCTTCTTTTCGTTTTACCTGTTCCATCTGTTTGGACAGGTTGCTATCGCGCTGCTTAAGCTTTTGCTCGTTGCTTAATATCTGGTTTTTCTTTCTGGTTACTTCCTCTTCAAATTCACTTTTGAGCTTAAGGTACTTTTCCTTGGCCTCGATCACCTTTTCTTTTTTCAGAGACTCGGCTTTCATTTCGGCCTCCTGGATAATGAGGCGGGCTTTTTCCTTTATTTCTTCCTCTTCTTTTTTGTAAACCTGCTTTAACAGGTATCGCCCGATCACAAACCCAATGGCCAGGGTGGCCAGGCTTATGATAAGTACTATTGATATATCGTTCATCTTACCGGTAATTATGTATGGGCGGCACTAACAGGTGTGTTGCCATACCGGGCTCTGGCAGAAGGGCGAACGAGAGGGGATGTAGTGGAGGGTTATTAAAAAATCATGGTAAAGCCTTAGAGGCCAACCCATTCAGTTGATTAAGTTTTCTGAGTAAGAAATCCACATCGCCAGTCTGGCCGCTTTCACATTCAAGCTTTTCTACTAAGCAATCAAATGCTACCATGGCCAAAAGGTCTTGTTTATCGTCTATTCCGAAACGTTCTCTATAATGTTTGATTTTTTCGTGAAGTGCCTTTCCAGCCTGTCGTACCTTTTCCTCCTTCTCTGCGCTCACGCGCATAGGATATTCCCGGTCGCAGATTTTTATCTTTATGGAAAGATCACTCATACTATATTACCTTCCCTCATCGCTTATATGGGCGATGCATTTATCTATTTCCCTGATATATTCGTCTATCTGATCTTTAAGCCCGGCTGTATCATTTGTCACTGCCGCATGCTGCACAATTTTACTAATTTTCATTTGATTTTTAAAATGCGCAATCTGCTTCTCCTTTTGGCTTAAATTTTCTTTTAGATCGCTGTTTTCTCCATTCAGACGCTTGTTTTCCTGCCTCAGGCTATTGATTTCGCTTATAAGCAGTCCCATTTTTCTTTCCAGGAGGTTAATCTCCTGATTTAACTTTTCTTTCATGCTCCGTTATTTTCTGATGTGTGCATCGATTTCTTTCTCGAATGCCTTCATCAGCTTGCTCATGGTCTTATCTATCGCCTTGTCATTCAGTGTTTTCTCATTGTCCTGCAGGATAAAGCTCAGGGCATAAGCCTTCTTATTTTCCCCCACTTTATCTCCTTCGTATACATCGAAAACACTGATCTTTCTAAGCAGCTTTCGCTCATACTGCTCGGCAATCTTTCTAATCCGGTCAAAGCTTACAGACTTGTCTATCACCAGGCTTAGGTCGCGTCTTACTTCAGGGAATCGCGCTACCTCTTTGTACTTCAGTGGCTTACCAGTCTGTTTCATCAGGTAGCCCCAGTCAAATTCGGCGTAAAACACAGTCTGAGATACCTCAGCCTGCTTGGTCGTCTTCTTGTTCAGCTTACCTAATGTAACGATTTCTTTGCCATTTAGCGAGTGCTTAAGGGCATAGTCGAACTGCCCTTCGTGAAATGCCTCACTGTCAGCAGGCTGAATACCAAACCGGCCCAGTACCTTATTAACTATACCGGAAAGGTCATGAAAGGTAACCTCTTCATTTCCGGACAACCAGTTTTCCGGAGCCTTCTTACCTGTAAGCCAGATAGCCAACTGCTCCTTTTCCTTGTATTTTCCTTCGGTTTTACGATAAACCTTACCAAACTCAAACATAGCAAGATTGCGCTGGCGATGATTGATATTTCGGGCCAGGGACTCGAGCCCGCCATACACCATGCTCTGACGCAATACTCCCAGGTCTTCACTCAGCTTATTAAGCATTGCCACACTCTCATCGCCGTTAAGCTGAGGATTATTATCCGCATAGGCTGGCTTGGTCAGTGAGTTGTTTATAATCTCATTAAGGCCGCTGCCGGATAGTATCTCGCGAATCTGTTGTTTGACCTTATGACTGGGAAAAGTCTCAAAATCGCTTAGGAAGTTGCTTCCCACCGTTTCGGGAAGAGCAATATTATTGAAGCCGTATATTCTGATAATCTCTTCGACAATGTCAGCCTCCCGGGTTACATCCACGCGATAAGGAGGCACGATAGCAGTAAAGCCAGTTTCTGTTTCTTCTTCCACCTTAATATCGAGCCACTCAAGGATAGACTTGATTTTTTCATTGGGTAGCTGCTGCCCGATCAACCGGTGTACATTCTTGTAGGTTACCGGTACGCGAAAATCCTGGATCGGATCAGGGTACACGTCCACAATTTCAGATGAGATCGTGCCTCCAGCTACCTCCTTTACCAGTAGGGCAGCTCTTTTTAAAGCATATACTGTAATATTAGGGTCTGTACCTCTTTCATAGCGGAAGCTAGCGTCCGTTTTAAGCCCATGGCGCATGGCCGTTCTTCGAATATGGTCGGGAGAGAAGTAGGCGCTCTCAATGAAAATGTTACGGGTAGTGTTTTTTATCCCGGAGCCTAGTCCGCCAAAAACACCCGCTATCGCCATTCCTTCCTCAGCATTGCTTATGATGAGGTCTTCACCGCTGAGCGTTCTTTCCACGCTATCAAGAGTGGTAAACTTCGTGCCTTCAGGCATGTTTCTCACTACGATTTTTTTCCCCTTGATCTGATCAGCGTCAAACGCATGCAAAGGCTGGCCCAGTTCGTGGAGAATGTAGTTAGTGACATCGACGATATTATTTAGCGGGGCAAGCCCGATTGACCTAAGCCGTTCCTGGAGCCATTCGGGGCTTTCTTTTACCTCCACATTAGACACAGTAATGCCTGTGTACCGAGGACAGGCATCTTTATTGTCTATCACCACCTCAATAGGGTAGTCTGTGTTTTCTACCTTAAAAGCCTCTACGGAAGGTTGCTTAATGTCACGATGGTGCAGTGCCTTTATGTCCCGGGCTACACCCAGGTGAGATGCGGCGTCTGCCCGGTTTGGTGTAAGGCCTATTTCTATTACCGTGGTCTTCTCAATATTGAAGTATGTTGCTGCAGGTGTACCATTTGGCATATCTGTTTCCAATACCATAATGCCATCGTGGTCGGTGCCGAGATTCAGTTCATCTTCTGCACATATCATACCTTCGGATACCTCACCTCTGATCTTTGATTTCTTGATCTTAAAAGGCTCGCTTCCGGCAGGGTAAAGCATTGCGCCTACAGTAGCCACAGCTACTTTCTGGCCAGCGGCTACATTAGGTGCTCCGCATACAATCTGTTTAGGTTCAGAATCACCTACATCCACCGTTGTCACCCGCAGTCGGTCGGCATTGGGGTGACTCTTACAGGTAAGCACTTCACCTATGACCACTCCGCGGAGGCCTCCAGGCACACTGTCAGTTTCTTCCACTCCTTCCACCTCCAGACCTGTGTCTGTAAGTTGGTCGGCTATTTCTTCATTGGTTTCTTGAATGTCTACGAGGTCCTTGAGCCAATTAAGTGATATTTTCATGGAGTATGTCGAATGCTAATTTGAAGATGGTACGGTTTAAGCCGGTAAATTACACTTTATTCATCAGTAATCCTTTTCGCCGGCACGGATAGGGATATTTAGTGTGTTTTCAGGAGGAGGAAAAGGACAACTGTAGCCTTCCACGTAGGCACAGTATGGATTATACGCGAGATTAAAATCCAGTGTAACTGACTCGCCCGCCGGCCTTGTCAGATCGAGGTACCGGCCTCCCCCGTAAGTTTCTCTGGCGCTGGTGGCATCAGCAAAGGCCAGGAATAATTCATCAGGATCATCCTGTACTTCCAGCAGCAATAATTGTTGTGGTTTGCCGTCTATTTCAAAGCGCGCATAACCAAACTTACGGTAGGTTTGCTCCGCGCCGTCAGAGGTAGGGAGGGTAATTTCCTGATTTCCGCCGATAGGAGTCACCTTAGCCCGTACTTTATAGGTAAGGTCAGGTTCATAGTAGTTCAGCCCCTTAAAGTTTTTTTTATCCTCTTCATCCAGTGGGGAGTCCTCATTATATAGTAAAAACCGTTCTGATTTTTTTCTCTCCTCACTGATTGTCTCAGCGTAGGCCTGAGGGTCCTGGGAGGTATTGAAGCCGTAAATGATAATGATCAGTACGGCGACACCCAGTAGGGTTAACAGTAGTACGTTGCGGTTCCTCATATTTTCCGAAACTATTTTTCAAATATACAAGGATGCAGTAAAAGGGACAGGTCACGGCATGATATCTTCGTCCAGAAAACTGTAGTAGCGGTGATTGGTAAAAATAATGTGGTCGGCTACCTTAATATCCAACAAGTTACCTGCCTGAGATAGCTTGCGGGTTATAGCAATGTCTTCCTTGGACGGATTGACGTTTCCTGAGGGGTGATTATGCACTAAGATTATAGTACTGCAAAGCTCGCTTATAGCTTCTTTAAAAATAACGCGCGGATCCACGCTTGTCTGATCGACACCCCCCTGACTAATAAGAGACTTTTTTACTACAAAGCCTGCCCGGTTCATCATGATCACCCAGAACTGTTCCTGGGACTGATCGGCTAGCAGGGGCCAGATGATGTCATAGGCATCACGGCTGCACCGGATTCTTGGTTTACTCTCAGGGCTGTTTTCTCTTCGTCGTCTGCCCAGTTCCAAAGCTGCAATGATAGAGATTGCCTTAGCTTCGCCAATACCTTTGAACTTCATCAGATCCCTGACAGATAGCTTTCCAAGCTTGTCAAGGCTGTTTTCAGATCCTTTCAGAATGTTTTTTGATAGATCCAGAGCGCTTACTCCAGCTGAACCGCTTCCTATAAGAATGGTTAGCAGCTCAGCATCTGAAAGAGCCTCTTTGCCTTTCAGTAATAGCTTTTCACGCGGGCGGTCTTCTTCTGCCCAGGTATATATCCCGGTAGGGCCTTTTTGTTCTTCTTTCATAGCATAAAAAAAGCCCTACTTCCGTAAGGCTTTCCTTAAAGTCTTATTCAAAAAGAATTACAGGCTATTTACATACTTAGCCAGCTTCGACTTGTTGTTGTTAGCCTTATTCTGATGGATCACGTTCTTCTTAGCAAGCTTATCAAGCATTCTGGAAACCTTAGTGAAAAGGTCTTGTGCTTCAGACTTGTCGGTTGTGTTTCTCAGACGCTTAATAAAAGTGCGAGTTGTCTTGGCCTGGTAGCGGTTCCTAAGACGCTTCGCATTGTTAGATCTGATCCTTTTAATAGCAGATTTATGATTTGCCATTTCTATATATTTTCAGGTACGCTTGATCTCAGAATTTTAGGTCTGCAAAGTTAGGATTTTATTTCAACCTATCAAACCCGGGCTAAAAAAAATTACTCCTAACTGTCTGGTATGGCTTGCCAATCACGCGGTTTCGCTTTTAATTCGCCATTTCAAACCAGCAAAATGAAAAAAATCTTATCAATTCTTCTGGTAATGATAGGGGCAGCCCCGGCCATGGGATGGGGGTTTATGGCCCATCGCAAGATAAATCATCAGGCGGTATTTTCCTTGCCTCCTGAATTATTTGTGTTTTACAAACGACACATCCGCTACATAACAGAGAATGCGGTAAACCCTGATCAAAGGAGGTATGCAGTGGAGTGGGAGGCTCCCCGGCATTTCATTGATCTTGACAAATATGGAGATAGTGCGGCCCATAAGTTGCCCCGGTACTGGAAAGAAGCCGCAGAGCTGTATGGAGAGGATACGCTCAATGCTCATGGAATTGTCCCCTGGCATATCAACAGGATGTATTATCAATTGAAAGAAGCTTTTGAAAATAATGATGCCCGGGCCATCCTCAGGCTTTCTGCCGACGTCGGGCATTATATAGCAGATGCCCATGTTCCTCTCCACACCACTAGTAACTACAACGGGCAGCTAACCGGACAGCATGGTATACATGGCTTTTGGGAAAGCCGGCTGCCAGAGCTTTTTGCAGAGGATTATGATTTTTTTGTGGGTAAGGCAGATTACCTGATGAATACCCAGGAAAGCGCATGGCAGGCTGTTATAAGTGGCAATGAAGCGCTTGATTCAGTTCTTTTATTCGAAAAGGAGCTAACCATGACTTATGGTGACGAAAAGTATAGCTATGAGGAAAGAGGTAGTGCTATAGTAAAAACCTACAACCGTAATTTTAGCACACGATACCATGAGGCTCTGGCCGGTCAGGTAGAGAGACAAATGCAGGCTAGTATTAAGCTGGTGGCTGACATGTGGTACACTTGCTGGGTGGATGCTGGCCAGCCTGATATGGGAGCAATAGCAGGTTTCGAGTTTTCGGAAAAGGAGAAGCATGAAGAAGAGGAGAGAAAAAAGTCTTGGCTAGAGGCGGTTATTTTTGGTAGGGAACATGAGCATTAAAATAAAGCCCGGTTATTCACCGGGCTTTATTTTTTTAGAATTCTATGATGTTGTGCAAGGTGGTGGTATCGCCTTCCCTGAAGGGGTGAATTGAGTGGGTGACTGTTTTTCTGTCGGGTGATAGCATGACCGTCTGATTACTGACATTTTGCACAGGCTTTTCAAACGTGTATATGGTGGTGTAGGTAAAGTCATCCATAAATGAGCCTCCGCTAAGGTCAATTTCCTCACCATCCTTGGCGTCCTTCAGGGCTTCTTCCAGGTTCTGGTATTCAAACCTCTCCAGGCGGCCATTTTTAAAGCTGAAAAAGTCCAGATCAACAGGTTCGCCATCTTTTTTGATATCAAAGGTCGCATTCATTGCCTTATTCAAGGCATCAATGTCTTTAAAGTCAAAACTCAACCCGAAATGGAAGTTTTCCTCATCTTCAATAGGCTTGATATTGCTGATGCCTCTGATCCTGGATAGTTTCTCATTTGTTTCGTTAAATCCGTCTTTAATCTCCTCTTTGGGGCTGCTTTTAGCATCTTCCGATTCTTCACTCATGGCATCCATCATATCAATGAAGGATTTCAGGCGGCCTAGATCTACAGTAAACTGGTAGGTTCCGGATCCATCGCGATTAAAGTGCGCTTTTTCTTCCAGTTCAAAGCAGCCTGTGAAGCCAAACAGGGCCACCAGGGAAAGGAGGTAGGGCAATAATTTACGTTTCATCTCGGTTCAATTCATTTCTAATAGTTACGGAGTCACTGTTGCAAATAGTGTTCCATTTACAATATAAGCCAAAAAAGGCCCTGTATGGGCCTTTTTCTTAATTTAAGTTGTTCGGATATCACAGCATGGTGTTCGTATGTGAACAGTTATCCCAGGCTTTTGTATTTAATCCTTGTAGGTTCGGAATCACCCAGGCGGGCTTTGCGGTTTTCTTCGTAGTCCGAGAAATTACCTTCAAACCAATATACCTGTGAGTTGCCTTCAAATGCCAGAATGTGCGTGGCGATACGGTCAAGGAACCACCTGTCGTGAGAAATCACTACCGCACAGCCAGCGAAGTTTTCTAAAGCATCTTCCAGCGCACGGAGCGTATTCACGTCAAGGTCATTGGTAGGTTCATCAAGTAGCAGCAGGTTGGCATTTTCCTTAAGGGTCATTGCCAGATGCACCCGGTTACGCTCTCCTCCGGAGAGGTTGCCCACTTTCTTGCTCTGGTCTGTCCCGCTGAAGTTGAACTTACTTACGTATGCCCGGCTGTTCACTTCTTTGCCACCAAGGCTCATCAGCTCGTTCCCTTCGGAAATGTTTTCCCATACTGTTTTTTCAGGGTCAAGTTGATGGTGCTCCTGGTCTACATAAGCTATTTCTACTGTGCTACCCACGTCAAAAGTGCCGGCATCAGGCTCAGCCTGGCCGGTGATAAGGCGGAAGAGCGTAGTCTTACCAGCACCATTAGGTCCTATTACACCTACTATGCCCCCTTGCGGCAGGCTAAAGGTAAGGTCTTCGAAAAGCAGCTTTTCACCAAAGGACTTGGACACACCCTGGGCTTCGATAACTTTTGACCCGAGGCGAGGTCCCGGTGGGATGTATAGCTCCAGTTTTGATTCTTTCTCCTTAGCTTCCTCACCGGCCATTTTCTCGTAGGCACTGATCCTGGCCTTTGACTTAGCCTGACGGGCTTTGGGGCTCATGCGTATCCACTCAAGCTCACGCTCCAGTGTTTTCTGGCGCTTGCTTTCGGTTTTTTCTTCCTGGGCCAGGCGTTTCTGCTTTTGCTCCAGCCAGCTGCTGTAGTTGCCTTTCCATGGGATACCCTCTCCACGGTCAAGTTCAAGTATCCAGCCAGCTACATTATCAAGGAAATAACGGTCGTGGGTAACGGCAATCACCGTACCCTTATATTGTTGCAGGTGCTGCTCCAGCCATAGTACAGACTCGGCGTCAAGGTGGTTAGTAGGCTCATCCAATAGCAGTACATCCGGCTCCTGTAGTAATAGGCGGCAAAGTGCTACTCGTCTTTTTTCACCTCCGGAGAGGTTCTCAATCTTAGCATCCGCAGGAGGGGTACGCAGGGCGTCCATGGCCCGCTCCAGCCGGGTTTCCAGCTCCCAGGCATTAGATGCATCCAGTTTATCCTGAACCTTTGCCTGCTTTTCGATGAGGTCGTTCATTTTGTCCGGATCCTCCATCACCTCGGGGGTGGCAAATGCAGCGTTAATTTCCTCAAACTCCTTAAGGAGAGCTACAATCTCACCGGCGCCTTCCTCCACTACTTCCTTCACACTCTTGGATGGATCCAGTTCAGGCTCCTGCTCCAGCATACCTACGGAATAACCGGGGCTGAATACAACTTCGCCGTTGTAATTTTTATCTTTACCAGCTATTATGCGCAGCAAAGAGGACTTACCCGCGCCATTAAGGCCAAGGACACCGATCTTTGCACCGTAAAAAAATGAGAGGTAAATGTCTTTTAAAACCTGTTTCTTGGGAGGGTATATTTTACTCACTCCCGACATGGAAAAGATGATCTTTTCGTTGCTCATGATTACATTTTGTCTCTTACAAATATGGTAAAAATTATAATCTGTCGTGATTCTTACTTTCGAATTAATTATTTTGCCATTCACAATCTTGGTTTTCATTTAAATGCAGAGGAGCTTTGACAGCTATTAACCACGAATTCGGGTACATACAGGACGGCAAAGTATTCAGAAAAGGCTTTTTAGAATTTCCTGACCGCCAGATAGGTGAGGTGAAACAGGACGAAGAGACCACCATCAAATACTTTGAGGACAGGTATGCTATAGCCAGCGGAAAAGTAGAGCAGCTAGAAAAGCAGGTAACGGAAGCTGAAAATAAAGGCTCATACCTGATGAAGCTTATACATATGCGCGATTACCTGGTCAATTTTGATGCGCTGGGTGATTTTGTTGTGCTGTTCGAAAAACTGGACAAAATAGAAGAGGAGCTCCGGGCGATCATTAATGTAAACCGCCAGAAAAACCTTGAAATCAAGAGAGCCTTGCTTGAGGAGGCTAAAGAGTATGCTGAGATCCAGGACCTCAGAGAAGCAGGGGAGAAGTATAAAGACTTAAAAATGCGCTGGATAAAAACCGGCAGCGTTGAGGATGAATATAAAGAGGAAGTAGAAGACCGATTCCATGAGATCGTTCAGGGCTTCTATGATCGCCGCCAGGCCTACTTCGACCATCGCCAGAAAATGATGGATCGTAAAATAGATCAGTACCGGGAGCTGGTAGACCGTACTGAAAGCCTGAAAAGAGAACTGGATCCACGCAAAGCCGTAGACGAAAGCCGCAGGCTGCAACAACAGTGGAGGCGACTGGATCGTATTCCTGCCAGTGTAAGAAATGAACTGTGGGCTACCTTTAAGCGCAATAACGATTACATCTACAGAAGATTCAAACAGCAGGGGGAGCGACGTGGTCCCGGTGGTGCTCCGAACAGAAGACAGGGAGGTCAGGGAAATTATCAGAATCGTGAGCAGAACCTGATGGCGAAAAAAGAGCTTCTGGAAAGGGCTAAAACCCTGGAAGACAGAAGTGATCGTGATTCGGTGGAGGAAGTGAAAAGATTACAGACTACCTGGAAGTCTATCGGTAGCGTGCCGCCCGAAGAAGGCCGTAAACTAGCTGAGAACTTCCACATTATCTGTGACCTGGTTCGTGAAAGAAACTTCCTGGATAAGCTCACTCACTCTCGCTTGGGCGATACGCCGGCCAAAAAGGATGAACTTGAACTGAAGATAAAAATTCTCCAGGATCTGCTGAGCCGTGATGAGCGTGAGCTGGACCTGTTCCAGGATAACGTCAATAAGCTCAATAGTGATACTAACAGCTTTAACAGAATGCTGGACGGAAAACTGAGCCTGCAGCAACGTAAAGTGACTGTAAAGCGGCGTATCATGGATGAGTTGCGCTCAGAGCTCGCATCTATCTGATCTTTTTTTTAATCAGTTTCTGAACTTTTTCCCTGCAAAGCCTATTTGCACGGTGAGAAGGTTGTGGTAATTGCAACCTTATCAAACAATGTACGTTTTCGACGTTACAAAATAGGTTTAAAATTTGCCTTTGTTTTTATTTTATCACTTCATAGGAAGTGAGCGCGAAATCATTATTTTCGCGGAAAATTAAAAAAGGGTATAAACACTAAGGAAAATAGATCATGTACTGGACATTAGAATTAGCTTCATATCTTGAAGACGCCCCATGGCCTGCTACTAAGGATGAGTTGATCGACTTTTCAATCAGGTCTGGAGCACCGTTGGAAGTGATGGAGAACCTGCAGGAGTTGGAAGACGATGGGCAACCATATGAGAATATCGAGGAGATATGGCCTGATTACCCTACTAAAGAGGACTTTTTCTTCAACGAAGACGAATACTAAATAGACATGCTTACGGGCGACCTTCAATGTGGCGCCCGAAGCAACGTCGTTGTGTTTTGATGCCTGAGGCTACTTATTTCATGGCGAGCAATGCCTCTGCCAGTGGTATATCTTCCGGGCCGGTAATTTTAAGGTTAGTGTAATCACTGTCGATCAGGGTGACCTCATGGCCGGTGTATTCGGCTACACTCGCACAATCGGTAAACACCGCCAATTCCCTCTGACTGTATGCCTTCTTAATCAGGTCACTTGTAAAGGTCTGCGGCGTTTGTATTAGCCGATACTGTGAACGATCCAGAGCTTCTGACCCCTGTTCCCCCACTTTTCGTATGCTTTCTCTCAATGGCACCGAAGCTATGGCGCTTCCTTTCTTGCGGGCCACTGTATACCCCTCCTCAATCACTTTGCGGGCTATAAGCGGTCTTACCCCATCATGTATGGCCACCAGACTATCCGGTGCTACCAGTTCCAGCCCCGCTTGTACGCTTTGAAAGCGTGTCCCTCCTCCCACACAAGTCTTTACCGACTCTGATAAATGATAGGTCTCAGCAAGCCTTTGCCATTCGCCCACATGGTCCTGAGGTAAAACAAGTATTATCTCAATGCCTGAATCATACCCTAAAAATGCCTCTATGGTGTGAATAATTACAGGTTTAGTCCCGATAATCAGAAACTGCTTCGGGGTAGGGGATTTCATGCGGCGGCCAACGCCACCTGCCACTAACAGCGCATACTTTTTCATAATGACAAGGCATTTTGTAGTTCAAAATTAGTGGCAAGTAGCCTAACATAAAAAGAGGGAAACAAAAAAGGCTGCTTTTGCAGCCTTTTTGAGTCCTGAATTAATTTTTAGCTAAAGCATTCGTTACAGTTTGTTTGCAGGGATGGGCAATACAAATGAGTGGGGCAATCTGTGTAAAAGCTTTCCTCACACTGTTTGCTTATCTCTTGGGCGGTCCCTCCTTTTACTTTGTCAGTAGTGCCCGTTATAAAGCTTTTTACCTTTAGTTGGTCGAGGGAAAAATTCTTCTTTTTCATAATTGTTAAAAGTTGGTTTCCACCTACTAACGATCCTTCCGGCTTTATATTGAAAAAGGCTGCCAGGGATTTCCCGGGCAGCCTTTCTGCATTTTTCTGGCACGGTTAATTAAAGAATAAGCATGGCATCTCCATAGCTGAAGAAGCGATACTTTTCTTTGATAGCCGTCTGATACGCTTCCATGATCAGATCGTATCCACCAAAGGCAGCTGCCATCATAAGCAACGTTGACTCTGGCATATGGAAGTTGGTGATCAGAGAATTACATATCTTGAACTCATAAGGAGGGAAGATGAATTTATCCGTCCACCCTTCATTAGCTTTTAGCCTTCCGCTAGCAGATACTGAGCTTTCCAGGGATCGCATGGTGGTAGTACCTACCGCTACCACTCTGCGCTTATGATCAAGTGCGTCATTTACCATGTCGGCAGTCTTGTCATATACGCGGAAATTCTCGCTGTCCATTTTATGCTTGGTAAGGTCTTCCACATCTACAGGGCGGAAAGTACCCAGACCAATATGCAGGGTAATGGGCTCGAGTTCCACGCCTTTGATCTGAAGGCGCTTAATCACGTGCTCGGTAAAGTGGAGACCTGCAGTAGGGGCTGCTACAGCACCTTTATGCTCAGCAAAGATTGTCTGAAAACGCTCTCTGTCCTCAGGCTCTGCGTCACGTTTGATGTATTTGGGTAGAGGGGTCTCACCAAGCTCATCGATAGTCTTGTAAAACTCCTCGTCCGTTCCGTCAAAAAGGAACCGGATAGTCCGGCCACGGGAGGTGGTATTATCAATTACTTCGGCAACTAGCTCACCATCTCCGAAATACAGCTTGTTGCCCACACGGATCTTCCGGGCGGGGTCTACCAGCACGTCCCAAAGATGCATTTCCTTGTTCAGTTCCCTGAGTAGGAATACTTCTATCTTGGCACCGGTTTTTTCTTTGTTTCCGTAAAGACGGGCAGGAAATACCTTTGTATTGTTTACGACCATTACGTCGCCTTCATCAAAGTAATCTACTACGTCTTTAAAGACTTTGTGCTCGATTTTGCCGCTGTCCTTATGGACTACCATAAGACGGGATTCATCCCTGTTTTCGGCCGGATATAAGGCCAATAGACCGGGGGGCAGGTCGAACTTGAATTCTGATAATTTCATATTTAATATTACGGTATTAAATACAGTAAGTATTAATTAAAGTCGGCAAAGATATGAAAAGCAGGCGAAATAAATAAATCTCCGGCTTGTCATTTTGCCATTCGCTAATAATCCAACCTTGAAAACACTGAAATTAGTTCTGGAAAGCTTCCGTTTTGCCTTAAATGCGCTTAAGGTGAACAGGTTGCGTACGCTGCTTTCCCTGGGTGGAGTGGCTGTGGGTATATTCAGCATCATTGGTGTACTCACCATGGTAGACAGCCTCGAGCGAAATATGCGTGAGAGTCTTTCATTCCTTGGAGAGAACACGATCTATGTAGCACAGTTTCCATGGGAGTTTGATAATGAGAACTACCCCTGGTGGAAGTATTTTCAGCGCCCTCACCCTGATGTCGATGAGTATCGCTACATGAAAGAACGAATGGGGGTAAATGCGGCAGTTACTATTTTTGACAGCCGTTCCGTGACTATTAAGTATCGGAATAATAGCTCAGAAGGGGTCGCTCTCACCGGAGGTAGCGATGGCTATGAGGAGGTTTTTGAATTGCCAATAGAAGAGGGGCGGTACTTTAGTCCTGTGGAGTTGTCCAGTGCCCGGCCAGTGGTAATCATAGGGCAGGAGATCAAAGACAATCTTTTTGCCGGTATTGAAAATGTTATTGGCCAGAATATCAAGATCAAAGGACTGCGGTTTACCGTGATAGGCTTGCTGGAAAAGCAGGGCACCAATTTATTGGGTACTCCCAGTAATGACGAAAAGGCCATTATTCCCTATGGGGCCTATGCTAAGCTCTTTCAAAGCTCTGGCAGGGGAGCTTCTGCCACACTGGCAGTAAAAAGCCGCGTTGAGGAGATTCCTATCGAAGAAGTGGAAGCCGAGGTGCGGGGTCACTTGCGGGCTTCCCGTGGGCTGCGGCCAAAGGAAGAAGATAATTTTGCCCTGAATCGTCCCGAATTTCTTTCCAGCTTCCTTGATGTAATCTTCCAGTCGCTCACTATTGCCGGCATGGTCATCGGAGGTTTTGCCACCCTGGTGGGGGGCTTTGGTATTGCTAATATCATGTTTGTGAGTGTAAGAGAGCGCACACCGATTATTGGCATTCAGAAGTCGCTTGGGGCGAAAAACTATTTTATCCTGCTCCAATTTCTCTTTGAGGCTATCCTGCTATCCCTGATAGGGGCGTTAGTGGGCTCGCTGCTCGTATACTTAATATCCTTTGTGCAGATCGGCACCTTTGTGATCACCATGAGCCTGGGTAACCTCATCACCGGCCTGCTTATCGCTATTTCTATCGGGGTAATATCCGGAATGGTTCCAGCTGTAATGGCTTCTAATATGAATCCCGTCACAGCCATTCGCTTTAAATAACAAAAGAAAGAGGCTGCCTCACTACAGGGACAGCCTCTTTCGGTTTATCAGGATAAATGACAGAGGTAATTACTTAGTAGCCTCTACAGGTTGTTTCTCTTCTTCCTCGATTTCCTCTCCTTTTACCTTTTTGCGGATCTTAAACTCGAGCTCTTCCATTAGTTCAGGGTTGTCCTGTATAAGGTTTTTTACAGAGTCACGACCCTGACCTAGCTTATCATCCTTGTAGGAGAACCATGAGCCGGCTTTCTTAATAATGCCAAGTTCCACCCCCAGGTCAATGATTTCCCCGACTTTAGATATGCCTTGTCCGTACATGATGTCGAACTCGACCACTTTAAAGGGAGGGGCTACTTTATTTTTCACCACCTTGACCCTGGTACGGTTGCCAAGAATATTGTCAGCACCTTCTTTGATCTGACCAATACGGCGGATGTCCAGCCTTACGGATGAGTAGAACTTAAGGGCATTACCACCGGTAGTGGTTTCGGGGTTGCCGAACATCACACCGATCTTTTCACGTAACTGGTTAATGAAGATACACGCGCAGCCGGTTTTATTAAGCGTACCTGTAAGTTTTCTCAGGGCCTGAGACATGAGTCTGGCTTGCAGTCCCATCTTGCTTTCACCCATTTCGCCTTCAAGTTCACCTTTGGGAACAAGGGCGGCTACGGAGTCAATTACGATAATGTCTATAGCACCGGAACGGATAAGAGTATCGGCAATCTCCAGTGCCTGCTCACCATGATCCGGTTGTGAAATAAGCAGGTTCTCTGTATCTATGCCCAGTTTTTCGGCATATACCTTATCAAAGGCATGCTCTGCATCGATAAAGGCGGCAATACCTCCTTTGCGTTGGGCCTCCGCTATACAGTGCATGGCCAGAGTAGTCTTACCGGATGATTCAGGACCATACACTTCGATCACACGGCCACGGGGGATACCGCCAATACCGAGCGCAATATCAAGGCTTAGTGAGCCGGTAGGGATGGAGGGGATATCCTGGACCCGTTCGTCGCTCAGCTTCATGATGATGCCTTTTCCGTGGTCCTTCTCCAGCTTGCCTATGGTGAGTTCTAGGGCTTTGAGTTTTTCGTTCTTATCGCTCATTTTAAATCGGGCTGTTATGTGGGTAAAGGTACAATCTTCCTTAGCAATTAGCAATATCACTACCTGTATTGGCTAAAAATTTTGGCCTTTGCTAATGGGGTTGTTTGATAAGAATAGTGTTCTTATCTCGGCCAATCTGCTGTGGGTTGTGATTTTGTGCCAGCCCTTCATTAAATTGCTGGTCATGTCATTTTTTCTAAGACTTATAGCCGGTGGTCTGCTTCTTTTCTTAGCATTTACTGCTGTTGCCCAGCAGGATAATTCTGCCTTTTACCTATCGGCAGGACCGGACTCAGCCCGGCAAAAAACACTCAGCGTGCAGTGGGACCTGATGGGGTATTTTAAGAATAATGAGTATTTCGCCCCTACACTGGATGGGTACACCCTGTTTGGGTACCAGGCTCCCATAGCGCTACATTACCAGGTAAACGATCACTGGTCGGCCCTGGGAGGTATCTATCTGCAAAAGGATTTCGGAATAGAAGGCTTTTCCACTATTGACCCCCTCTTTTCCATACGGTATAAGCACGGGCCCTGGTTTGCCGCCTTCGGTACCTTAGACGGTAGCCTGGATCACCGCCTCATCGAGCCCCTGTATGATTTTGAAAGAAGGCTCCTGAACCCACTGGAGAACGGCATGCAGTTCCGGTACCATGATGACCGCCTTTTTGCCGATGTGTGGGTGGACTGGCAGCAGGCTATTGTGCCGGGGGATGACGAGCAGGAGATTATCACCGGCGGACTATCATTCAGCTATAAGATTGTTGACATGGAAAGGGCCAGCCTGTCCGTCCCGGTTCAGCTTATACTGGCTCATCAGGGCGGGCAAACCAACACGGCCAACACGGACCCGGTATTTACCCTGGCTAATGGAGCTGCAGGGCTGGATTTTCGCGTCCGGGAAAAAGGATTTATAAGCTCCTGGGCCGTGCAGTCCTATGCCGTGATGTATGGTGGTAATATTCCTGACGGCCTTTTTGCCTATAGCAGCGGGGCTGGCCTCTATGTGAATGCATATGCGGAAAGTTCGGTAGTGGATGTAATGGCCAGTTACTGGAAGGGTTCGGAGTATATTTCTTACCTGGGGGGCGACCGATATGTTTCAGACTCGCGGAGTGTGGTTAATCCGCTGGCCGTAGAGCCCGACCGTGAGTTATTCATCCTGAGGTTTATGAAAGATGTAAAGCTGGTAGATGGTATTCGCCTTTCGGCCAGAGCAGAGCCCTTCTGGAACCTCAATGGGGGGGGCTTCGATATCAATTATGGCCTGTATATCCTTTACGATGGTGGGTTCAGGCTGGCAGAAAACAACCTATGAAGAGAAAACGCATTTTTACGATACTGCTTATCCTCATTGTGATTGTCACAGTATGGCAGTGGAGTCTTATCGTATATGGAGTAAAACAGGCTACAGGTCAGTTAAGCATAGTATGGAATGCCCGTCCCGTTAGTGAAGTACTGAATGACCCTGCCACTCCCGACAGCCTGCGCCGTAAGCTGGAACTTGTCCAGAATGTGCGGAGCTACGCAGTGGATTCGCTTGGCATAAACCCCTCTGAAAATTACACCACCTATTTTGATCAGAAGGACGACCCGCTCATGTGGGTGGTTACAGGTAGTAAGCCATTTAATCTGGAAGCTTATGAATGGCGATTTCCTGTAGTGGGAAGCTTTTCCTATAAAGGCTATTTCGATAAGGAAATGGCCTTTAAAGAAGCTGATAAACTCAGGAAAAAGGGGCTGGATGTGACCATTCGTAACCCCGGAGGCTGGTCCACCCTCGGGTACCTGAAGGACCCTATTCTGAGTAATATGCTGTACCGTGGCGACGGGAGGCTGGCTGAACTGATCATTCATGAGCTTACTCATGCGACTATTTACGTAAAGGACAGTGTCGATTTTAATGAGAACCTGGCCACCTTCATAGGCGAGAAGGGCGCATTACGTTTTTTGAAAGATACTTATGGCGCGGAAAGCACACAGTTGAGAGAGTACCTGCTTATGGAGGAGGACTACGAAAAGTTTACCAGTCATATGCTGCGCGGAGCAGACGCGCTGAACGAACTGTATGCCGGATTCAATGAAGAAATGCCTACTAAGGAAAAGAGAAGGCAGAAAAATGCATTGATCGGCGAAATTGTCCGGAAAGTGGACACCCTTTCTCTTTATCAGAAGGACATTTATATAGAGTCGCTGGACAGATACGACATCAATAACGCCTATTTCCTGTCATTTTTACGGTACCGTGAACAACAGGGCGACCTTGATTCGTTGTATAGGCGAAAGTTTAATGAAAACCTGGATGCTTTATTGTCCTTCTTTAAGAAAAATTATCCTTCATTGTAAATTTGGTATGAAGCTTGTTTTTCAACCTAAGGACAATCAAGTAGAAACCTGAGTATGAAAAGAAGACGATCAGCAATTGTGCTCCTGGCACTCGCACTATGCGCCTTCATAAGTCCCGGTGATTCGGCCTACCGGTCTATCCCGAACGATAGTTTCTCATTTGGTGAAGAAATTCAATACCGTGTACACTATGGATTCATCACCGGCGGCGAGGCTAAACTGGTCATAAGCAATGATGTGTTTACCATCAATGACCGTCCCTGCTACCGCGTGGATGTGTTTGGGGAGACCACAGGCATGGTAGATGCCATGTTTGGGGTGGATAATAACTGGGGCTCGTACATCGATACCGCAGCTATTATACCCCAGCGTTCTTATCGCTACATAAAAGAAGGAAAATACCGGAAGAATGAGATTGTGACATTCGACCATAAAAAAGGCAGCGCCCTGGTTGGTAGCCTTAGTAAAGATGCAAAGCGCCTGAAAAAGACTGAGACCTTTCCTGTGCCGGTCAATGTGCAGGACATTGTCAGTGGCTATTACTTTCTCCGCACAATGGACTTTTCAAGGCTTAAGGAAGGCCAGGGGGTAAATATCGAAGGCTTTTTTGATGAGGAGACATACAAAATGAACCTCGTATTTATGGGGCGTGAAGAGCTTGACACCAAGATAGGCACCTTTAAAGCAATTAAACTGTCGCCCCGTATGCCTGAAAATGAGCTTTTTGACGGAGAGGATGCCATTGAGATATGGCTTAGTGATGATGAGCACAAGATTCCGCTAAAGATCAAAGCGAACATGTTTGTAGGAGCGATCGAAATTGATATTAAACAATATAGAGAAGGTAAAGGCCTGAAAAGAAAAAAAAGGTAGCAGTGACGCTACCTCTTTTGCTTTAGTTACAGTATTCTTTCACAAAGAAGCCCGCCTTTCGGTCACCCAGCCGGTTTGCTTCTGACCAGTCTGAGCAGCCTCCGTCCTCGTCCCCCATCTGGTAGCGTACGTTGCCACGGCTTCTGTAAAATCTGGCATCCTCCTTATTAAGCTCTATCGCTTTATCCAGGTCATTTAAAGCAGCTCCTAGTTGTTCCAGGGCCACCCGTGCATTAGAGCGCCCATAGTAAGCCATAGCATCATCATCTTTTACCTTTATGGCACTGTTCAGATCCATCAACATACCCTCGTAGTCCTCATTTTGTTCTTTCAGCAGCGAGCGGTTGTAGTAGGCGTCAAAGTTCTCAGGATCAAGCTGGATCACGATGTCCAGGTCACCCATAGCGGCGCGGTCATTACCAAGTACCAGGTGGCAAATAGCACGCCCGTTATAGTTCTCAGCCGTCTTGGCTCCCATTTCTATCAGTGTGCTATAGTCTTCCGAGGCCGCTATATAGTCCTCCATTTTCTCATAGGCTATTGCCCGCTTACCATAGACCTCCTGGGTTTTCAGCCCTCTCTCTATTGCCTGAGAGTATGCCCGGGCAGCCCCCGTCTGGTCATCTAGGGCTACGAATGCATCACCTTTGATTACCAGCAGGCCCGGTTCAGCCTCACCCATCTCCTGCAGGGAGCTTATGTCCTCTATCACCCCTTCATACTCACCTGCATCCAGGCGGGCCGCCGCACGGTTTTCGTAGGCCCTTACATACTCAGGGTCCAGTGCTATAGCCTTGTCATAGTCAGCCATGGCCCCATCAGTATTCCCCATGTTCTGCTTAGCCTTACCGCGGTTATTGAATAAGACAGCGTCTTCGCTGCCTGCTTTTATCACCATATCATAGTCCTGAACCGCTCCGGCAAAGTTTTCCAGCCGGTAGCGCGTATTTCCCCGGTACTGGTAGGCATCAGTAAGGCTTTTGTCCCGGCTTATGGCATCAGAAAGTGCTTTTTCCGCTTTGTCATACGCCTTACCTTCATAATAGCTGGCACCGAGATAGTAGTGGTCCTTCGCTTCACCATCTTCTGCAGACAGGAATTTACCCAGATCCTGCGAAGCACCCGTATAGTCCTCAGTCAGGAACCGGCTGCGCCCCCGGGCCTGAACCAGTCTCGGGTCGGACAAGCCGCCTTCCAGTGCCCGGCTCAGGTCACTCACTGCCGGCGGGTACTGGCCCGATTCGTAGTAGGCCAGGCCGCGCATGGCAAAAGCGCGGGGCTCCCGGTAGCCTTTATCTATCGCCTGTCCCAGGTAAGTAATTGCCTTTTCTGACTGGTCTGTCCGTGCATATGAGGCCCCCAGGTTGTAGAGCGTTTCCGTATCGCCTTCCCCTTTTTTTACCGCCTGCTCCAGGTCGGGGGCAGCCTCAGCATATTTTCCTAGTTTAAAGTAAGCCTCTCCCCGGTTCAGGTAGGCTTTGGCATATCCTTCATCCACACTTATCGCACTTCCATAATCAGCTATGGCCGCGTCCCATTTTTCCTGCATGGCACGTGCCTTTCCCCGGTTATTATACACCAGGGCCTCTTTACGGCCAGCTCCTATGGCTTTATCATATGCGCTCTCCGCTCCGGCATAGTTTTCCTTGCGGAAGTAAGCATTACCCAGTTTGTAGCTCACCTCATCGCCCGGTTCAGCCTTAGAGAGGTCAGCGATGGCACCGTCCATATTATCCGTTTCATAGTGAGCCAGTCCGCGGTAAGTGCGTGCCTCCTGGTCACCGGCATCAGCAGAGAGAACTTTATTCAGGTCATCAATGGCGGCAGGGTATGACTTGCCTTTGTAGCGAACCATACCGCGTACTTTATAGAGCCCGGGGTTAGTGGCTCCGGCTGATATCGCACGGTCAGCATATCCAAGGGCCTCTTTTTCTTCACCGGCTTTATAAGCTAGCAATGCGCCGCGCTCAAACAACTTGCTATCGTCCAGGCCACCTTTTATCGCCTCACGATACATACCCAGCGCTTTCTCCCCTTCGCCGTTACGGTCATAAAGGAAGGCCAGCATCCGGGCTGACTCAGCAGACTTCTGTCCCAACTCAGCCGCTTTGTTTAACGCATTAATAGCCGGCTGGTCGCTATTGGTCAGAAAGTACGCTTCCCCCAGGTTTAGCCACCCTTTTCCATACCCAGGCTCCAGGTCGGTAGCCTTTTTCAGGTCGGCTATTGCAGCCGCCGGCTTATCCTGCATTAGCAGCGCCTTTCCTTTGTTATTATGCAGCAGGTAGTCCTGCATACCTTTCGCCAGCGCTTTGTCGTACGCCGTCACAGCCTGTGCATATTGTTCCTCCATAAAGCGGAGGTTGCCCAGGTAATACCATGCCTCCCCAGGACCATCAAAGGATGCCAGGCCGCTGGCCAGATCATCTGCAGCCGCCTTATTTTTCAGGTGATACCGCGCTACCCCCCTGTATACCAGTAGTTCAGGTTCGCTTTGTTGTGATAGCGCTTTTGTGAGGGCCTCTTCAGCAGGAGCATATTTCTCAGTCTTATAGAGGCTTATGCCCAGCGGGCGGTACAGCTTGTCGTTTGATGAGGCCGCCTTGTCCAGGTCAGAGGCCGCCTTAGCATGATTTTCCAGGGCAAAGTAGCTAAGCCCTCTGTTTCCGTACAGCTCTGCCCCTCCGGCACCCGCCGTGGCGGCCTGGTCATAAGCATTAACAGCCGCCTGGTAATCCCTTGCCAGATACAGACTGTTCGCCAGTTTCATGCTTATCTCTTTATCATTTTCACCTGCCGCAATCGCCTTTTTATAGTCTTCCGCAGCTTTGCCATATTCTTTCAGGCCGCCGTAAGCCTCTGCCCGGTTCAGGTAGGCCTTGCCGTAGGTGCTTTCCAGTGAAAGAGCCTTTCCCAGGTCGATCACAGCCTTTTGGTACTGGCCCAGCAGTAGGTGTGCTTTTCCCCGGCTGTTATATAGCAGATGATTGTTACTGCCTGAAGCAGCCGCTTTGTCATAAGCGGCAATGGCCTTAGCGTACGCCTCCTTCTGAAAAAGAAGGTTGCCTAGTCGATAATAGCTTCCTTCATCATCAGCCGCCTTTTCCAGGTCAGCTAATGCCTGTTCTTTATTGCCTGCTTCATAGTTAGCTATGCCACGGGCCTTTACAAGCCTCATTTCCTTGCCAGTCTCAATGCCCTTGTCCAGGTCAGCTATCGCCTCATTGTATTTGCCCCTTTCCACCAGAATAAGACCCCTGCCTGCATGGGCAGGAGCAAAGCCGGGATTCTCCTTTAAGCTCAGCTCGTACCATTGGTAAGCCTTATCCATGTCATTGTTTTCATGAGCTGTACGTGCAGCCAGGTAAAAGGCCTCTCCATCTTTTACACTCTTGGCAGCCTGCTGAAATTGCTCTGCAGCCTGGCTGCTATTGCCCGATGCCAGCGCCTTGCGGCCCTCCAGGTAAGGATAGTCTGCCTTGTATTTTTTCACCCAGTCCACAAAAAGCTGACTACGCGTAGTCATTTTAGCCAGACGCTCCGTGGAGATAATAAGGCCTGAGCCCTCGTGATACACACCTGCCAGCTCCCCGCTGGCTGTAGCAACCGCCGCGCCGTTTGACCGCTCGGGAGGGGCGCCTCCTGCCAGCGATGCGAGGGGAGTAACCCCCGCCATATCCAGTGGCTCAGGACTTACAGACAAGGCCGCATTTTGGCGGATATCCTTCGCTGTCAACACGTAAGCTTTGCTTCCTTTTCCAAAGAATTTTGAGCCTGGCTCCAGTTTTTTAACAGACAGCGTCAGAGCGTTATCTACCGAAAAGCTTATCAGGCCAGTGAGTGGGTCCTCTGATTTGATCCGGGTAATACGGTGTACCGTACTGTCTGTGGTAATTATCTCGGCCGATACCGCCCGGTCAAATACACTGGCGTGAGAAAGGCCCGAGCCCTGGTGATCAGTAAAAAAACCGCTTCCGTAGTTTATAACCTTTCCGGAGGCGTCTTTAGTAATAATGGTGAAGGTGCTTTTATCCACCAGTGTCTTGTCCGGCTGTGCGAGCAGGCTGGTAGCAGATACCAATAATAAGCAAAGCAGGATAAGGATATATGGCAATCGTTTCATGTTGCAGGTATAGTCTACAGCTTTAGTAATGAAGCAGTAACAAATATACCTTTAAGAAGAGCGTGAGGGGGGAGCATGTAGTAATTGGCCCTAATTCATCCTGAAGTGAGTAGAAAGACTACGTAATATTTTGATTCCTTGTATAAAAAAAGGGAGACTCATGTTAATAAGCCTCCCTCGGTTTGGTTGATAGGTAATCTTAATTAGCGTTAGAGCCAATATTGGTTTGAGATACCACCGTAAGGTCGGATGGGCTCAGGTGTACATTGATGTAACCATCATAATTCAGCAGGTCAGAATAGAAAACGGGAGTTCCGTCGTCAAATTCAATCACAGCGGTAGCACTATTGCCTGTATCTCCATTTACGTTATTCAGTGAGATGACAATGGGGCCGGTTTCGGCTGCAGAGTTAGCATGTATGTGTGCGGGATGATCTCCACCGGCAGGGGTGTTATTCATATCCAGTACCACAATTGCATGCCCGTCTACTCTTTCATAAATAGTCACCGTACCATCTACACCGCTACCATTCTGGGCAGTGAAGTTATACGTCATCGTTTCTCCGGTAGGTGCATTAAGGCCAATATTCCCTTGTGATACCACCATCAGGTTACTTGGGCTCAGGTGTATATTGATATATCCGTCATAACTTGTAAGGTCAGTGTAAGTCACCGGTGTACCATCGTCTAGTTCTCCGGCACTGGTCATACTCATACCTGTAGCACCATCTACATTGTTAAGGCTCAGAACGATAGGCCCGGTTTCTTCTGCTGATTGAGCATGTATATGTGCAGGGTGGTCTCCATCCGCAGGAGTGTTCTCTACATCAAGCACAATCAGCGTATTACCGTTTTCACGTTCGTAAAAGGTAGCTGTTCCGTTTACTTGACTGCTGTTTCTTTCACCTAGCTCATAGACAGTACTTTCACCGGTAAGAGCATTAGCTCCAATGTCCCCCTGTGATACCACAGTAAGGTCATTTGCGCTAAGGTGTACATTTACATAGCCTTCATAGTCTACCAGTTCAGCATAGGTAAGCGCAGTTCCGTCATCAAATTCCTCTACGGTAGTATAGCTCATGCCAGTACCACCATTTACATTATTTAAGCTTACCACAATAGCGCCGGTCTCTGCAGCAGTATTCGTGTGAATATGGGCAGGATGGTCGCCGTCTACAGGAGTTCCTTCCACATCAATAGTTACCAGGGCGGTACCATCAAGTCTTTCTGAGAAGGTTACCTCTCCGCTCACTCCGCTGCCGTTTCTTTCATCCAGAGGGTAAGTTTCACTTACACCGGTCAGCGCGTTTTCTCCAATGTCACCCTGAGCTACTACCGTGAGGTCACTTGCACTCAGGTGCACATTTATGTAGCCGTCATATACGATGAGCTCCTCATAAGAGATATCAGTACCATCGTCAGTCTCGTCTACTTCCGTTACACTCATGCCATCGTCTCCGTTTACAGCATCCAGTGAAATTACGATAGCGCCAGTCTCTGCGGCCGTATTCATATGAATATGAGCAGGGTGTGAATTACCTGCGCTGGTACCATCCAGGTCCAGAGTGATGATAGCACTTCCGTCATTACGCTCGGCAAAAGTAGCCGTACCGCTTACACCACTGCCATTACGCTCGTCCAGGTTATATATAACCACTTCACCGGTAAGGCCGTCATCCGGATTTACATTCCCATCATCATCGTCATCACACGATGCAAACACGAAAGGTAAAATCAGAAATATCCCCAGATATTTCGTCCAGTAAGATAGTTGATAAAGGTTTTTCTTCATTTTACGTGCATCTAATTCTCAATTTCTTAATCTCTTATCTTACAAGAATTTAGAAATATTATTGTTAGAATAAATCCAATAAAAAAATCCAGGTGAGTAGCCTGGATTGTTATTTTATTGTAGTGAACGGAAGTCACTTACCCCTGAACTCCGGTTTTCTTTTTTCAAGAAATGCATTAACCCCTTCGCGGTAATCTTCCGAGCGGCCGGCTATCTCCTGGCAGTAAGCCTCATATTCCAGAATGTCATCCAGTGAAGAACGTTCCCCTTTATTCAGCATTTTCTTAATAAGACCGATCGCCTTGGTAGGTGCTTTGGCATAGTGGCCGGCAAATTCTGCAACGGCCGCATCAAGCGCTTCTGCAGGAACCACTTTATTGATAATGCCCAGTTCGTGCGCTTCGGCGGCTGTAATGCGTGAGGCGCGCGTAGCCAGTTCAAACGCTTTATGGTAGCCTACCAGCTTCGGCAGGAAGTAAGAGGACCCCGAGTCCAGCACGAGCCCTACATTTACAAACACCTCGATCATCTGTACCTGTTCTGCAGCAATCAGTACATCACAGGCTAGTGCCAGTGAGCAACCTGCGCCTGCCGCTACGCCATTCAGCCGTGCTATCACAGGCTTGGGCATATTTCGTATGGCCCTGATAATAGGATTGTACCGCTTATGCAGAGAGTCCGAAAACGAGCGGTCAGGGTCTCCGCCTGAGGCCTTCAGGTCTTGCCCCGAACAAAAGGCCTTTCCCGCTCCGGTGAGCACGACTACCCGCACCTCATTGTCACGGGTGGCTTGCTTCAGCGCGTCCTGTAGCTCATAGCTCATGCCGTCATTAAAGGCATTATAGCGGTCAGGTCTGTTCAGCGTAATGGTGGCTATGCCCTCCTGTATATCGTATGCTAAATATTCAAACATAGGTTCTGTTGGGAGTTTATGTAGACGCCAAACTTAAGAAAAATAGCGATGAAAAACCGCGCCCGTACGGGCTCTCGCCTACCGGATCAGGATTCTTTCCGTCCATGTCTGGTCACCGGCCCGTAACCTGAGAAGGTACAGACCGGGGCGCCTATCACTCAGGTCTATCTGTACAGGAGAGCCGGTATATGCGAGTTCGGTAACCTCGCGGCCGCTGGCGTCCATCACAGTTACCCAGCCATCAGGCATATTTCCCGAGACAGTTCTGATCGTTATGATCCCCTCAGAAGGGTTAGGATAAGCATCCAGGGATACCTGCCCGGCAGTGTGGAAGGCTTCAGCTTCCTGACCCGCAGGAGCAGTCGCCATCAGCTTGCTCTGGCCCGAATTATAGCCGGATAGCATCGAGGAGGGTATAGAGGCATACTTTTCCCCGGTATCCATATTTTCCATACCTACCTGCACATGGCCGCCGCCATAATTCTCCTTATGAAGCACCTCCAGGTAGTAAGAGGCTCCCTGCGTAAGGTATACTTCCTGTGATATCTGCTCAGGGTAGCGGGTAAATTCCCCTGCAAGTGACCACGTACTTACCCGGGCAACCTCCTGCCTGCCCGCAGCCTGGTCGTCCGCAGAAAGGTATAGTACAGACTCATCATCACCTGCGATCATGAAGCGATAGATGCCCGATGTGGAGGGGTGAAATAATACCCTGATCCGCTCGCCATAAGTACTCCCCAGATCATCCGACTTCAGTTCGGATAGTTCTATCATCCGGCTGGCCGCAGTATTCACAGGAATCTTATCCACAGTGGTGCCCGATACGTTCTCCCATATTTCAGCAAGGATGGCAGGCTGTTCCGTGGTTTCTGAGGCACATCCCCTGGCTTGCTGTGCGGTTTGTTTAAGTCCGGCTTCATTAAGCCATGATACAGTCACCTGGTAGGCATCTGTTTCCGGTAGGTTGGTGCTGCCCGGTCCGGCCATCAGCGTTTGCTCCGCTTCGTCAGCCTGCCAGCGCACCAGTACCTCAGAACCGGGATTGTCCAGGTACCAGGTAGTCTGGTTGTTTTCGCACACCTGGCGAAGGGCAGGGGTAGCCGTAGCGGGGTTAGGAATTACAGGGCTCAGCCGGCTGGCCGGTATGGGTAGCTCAGACTGGCCATCGGGCAGTCTCCAGCCCACCCCCACATGGTCCTGGCCCTTATTGTCCTTATGTACCGCCTCCAGTACGTATACCGTGCCCTGCTCCAGGCTCACCGGCGCACTTTGCTGTGAGGCGTGCCTGTTCCACTCTCTGAAGAAAGCATACGTATCCACAGCGGCCAGTTGCTGCCTCTCGGCAGGATCATCCTGCGGGTATATGTACAGGCGGCATTGGTCATCACCATATATATAAAAGGTATAGTCACCAGGCTGCGGGGCACAGAAAGCCGCCCGCATCCTGCGCAGGTAATAGTCCCCTGAGTTACGCGGAGCCTCCATCAGGTCCAGGCTGCCGAACGTATCGGGCAGGCTCACGTACGTGTCACCCTCAAATGGCAGTGTGGAGGGGATAGTGCTTCCCGAGCGGTTATGCCACTCTTCCACATACACCTTTCCGGTAGTGGCTGCAATGGTTTCGCATGGATCAGGGCCTGTGCTTTCGATGGCAAAGCGCTCGCTCAGCGTATACACTACCCCATCAGTACTTTCAAGTTTCAGTCTGGCAGACCGGGTGCTCACATCAGGTACCATAATGCCCTGCTCCCCGTCATTGGGTGTGAAGAAGGTGAGGATGTCCCATGTATTGCCGTCGTCTGCACTAAAGAGCAGGTTCAGTTCTGTGAGATTTACAGGAGCTTTGTCCGTATCATTAACCAGCCAGGTAAGGGTAGCTTCGCTGCCGGGTGCCAATACTGTCCCCCTGGCAGGGTAGGTAAATGCCAGCGGGCCTATTGTATCAGATATGCTCATAGTGAGGTCTGCCCAGCCTTGTGCACCTGCACCGTCACGCACAGTGAGGCGGAATGACAGATCGCGGCCGTAGCCGGGTAGCATTTCCCCTGCCCCGGGCGTACCGGAAAGCAAACCTTCCATACGGGGAAATTCCCTGTGTGCCTCACCGGAGGGAGGCAAACTTCTGAAGAGAGGCGCACTCCCTTCCACATTGTCAGGAGCGCCCTGTGGCCCCGTATCCATCTGCTCCCATGTATAAGTTACCCGGTCGCCGTCAGGATCATAGTGACTGCCCCTCAGCACAAAAGGAGTGCCTTTTGGTAATATTCTTCCTTCCATCTCTGCAGGAAGATTGGCCTGAGGAGCACTGTTGTCCACCGGTACCATTCTGGGGCAGGCGGCTTCCG